>DPVW01000432.1:0-8025 GCA_003529325.1 Candidatus Latescibacterota bacterium
TGGCGCGCCGTCGTGAGTTGGAGGAGCGCCGTATCCTTCAGGAGGAGGAGGCTCAGCAATACATGAAAGAACACGAGCACTCGGAGGGCGATCGTGAACCGGAAGAACACGAGCAGGATTGACAAGGACACAGTGGGGCCGCCCCGAAAATGGGGCGGTCCCACTATGACCATCTCACGCTGACAGCGGCGTCAGCGTCTTTGGTCGGTGGGAGGGGGGCGCTGGCTCGTCGATCGCAGTCGACTCGCCGTAGCCAGGGCCACCCGGGCCAGGTCGGGTCGCCCCGTTTGCTGATACAATACGCCGAGATGGGCATAACCAGTGGCCAGCTTTGGTTGCAGGGCGACGGCTCTTTTCAGCGACCTCTCGGCGGCCTTCATTTCACCCAGCATTAGTCGCAGACTTCCAAGATTTAAATGGGCGGCAGCGAAAGTGGGTGACAGTTCCACAGCCTGCTGCAGATGCTGCAACTCCTCGTCAATTTTTTCGAGGCGGTGACAGACACTGGCCAGCGCGTATCGTGCCTGGGGGGCATCAATGATCTCGATCGCACCGCGGAGGTCGGCGTAGGCGGCAGAAAAATCGCCGCTCTGCAGGCGCAGTGTGCCCAGGCAGACAAGCGTCTCCTGCTGCATCTGCGGCCGAGGATCGGCAGCCAGCGCCGCCGAGGCGACGGCAATCGCCTCGGAGAATCTCCCCATGCGCCCCAATAGGCGCGCCAGATTCACGCCGGCGCGGGAATGATCTGGCGCCAGTCGTAGTGCTTGGCGATAATCACCCTCCGCCTGGCCCGTGCGACCCATGTGCTCACGGGTGGTGGCAAGGCTGTTGAGCACATCCGGGTCCTTCGGGTCGTGTCCGAGTGCGGACAGGAACTCTCGCTCCGCATCCTGGACCTGCCCCTGCACGAGATAGATGTGACCGCGCAACCAGGCCGGTCGTAGATGATCGACCTGGGCGGCGTCCACACCGGTGTGCACCAGGACGATGGCGACCATCAGACCCGTGGTGTGGGTGAGCAGCGGGATGACTTGGCGACGATGCAACAGTTGCCGCAAGCGCAGCAGGGCAGCTGCGGCGAAGGGCAGCATGAAGGGCACCGCCGGCAGGCGATAGCGTGCGCAGACGGTGAACAGCACTCCCGACAGCAGGAAGGCGAGGACACCGCCGTAGGCCAGAGACCAGCGACGCCACCGTCGAAGATTGATCACCATACCGAGCAGAGCCAGCGGTGCCAGGGCGCCAAAAGTTAAGGGTAGAACACGTCCAAGAAATGTCTGCTGTTCGTAGTGGGCGAGATCGACGCTAACCGGGATTTCGAATGCGTTCCAGAACAACTGGACCTTGCGAAGGGCGAGTCGCAACGCCGTCAGGGGTTGATCGATGACAAAAGAGGTTGCCTCCGACAGGTAGATTGCGCCGCGTTCGGCAGGCGTCGCTGTATGCCCGTCGCGAAAGCCGATCGATTCGAGTCTCTGCCAGTCGATGCCCTGACGAGCGTATGGTGTACCGTCGGCGTCGGCATTGTTGCCTATGTACAGAGACCAGGCCCCCTCGAAGGGCAGAGGGGTGCCCTGCGTGCTGACATTGTGCGCGATAAATGGTGTAAGCCCGATGACGAGGCCAGCACATAAGGCGAACAGCGATCGGCGCGCCGAGACGCCCGCCGCAGTACTGCCGGAGTAGGTTACCCACGCCGCAACCGGTACCAGCAGTAGTGTGTTGGCCCGAGTTGCCCCGAGCAGTGCCAAAAGCAGACCGGTACCCAGATGCCGGTGCCAGGTGGCAGGTCGGGATCGAGTCAGCCAGCAGAAGAGTGCGGCGCCGAGAAAGATGACAAGCGTCGTCGCCAGCGGTTGCACGCCGTATAGCACGAATGGCCAGTAGAGGCTGGCCGAAATGCCGCAGAGGATGGCGCCGACGGGGGGTAACAACTGGCGTGTGCCGAGATAGACGAGTACGCACGTCAGGGATCCGAGTACGGCCTGCAGCAGCTGTAGCGCGAACAGACCGCCACCACACCACTCCACGGCGGCCCACACCGCTGGGAACAGGATTCCGTGGACATAGGTTCGCGCCGCAGCATCGCCCCAGGTCCCGGACAACAGCCCACGAGCCAGGTGCTGATACTCTTGGGCGTCGAGCAACAAGGTCTCGGCGTAGGGCGAATCGGCGGCGTCGGCGAGCAACGACAGTCGCAGCGCCAGGGCCAGACCGAAGATGCCGGCGGCGATGCCGCGAGGGGTGATATGGGGAAGCGACATTGCTTAGTCTTTAAGGAAATGGTGTGCGTGGAAAGAGAAGTGGAAAGAGAAAATGAATAGAAGGTATGATCACGCAGACGGCAAAACGATTTCACGAGAGGCGGTAGCGTTATGAAAATGTGGATGGACATCCAGCGGGATCTCGAGGGGGTGATGTACGACCACGAGCGCATCCTTGATGCCTGGAAAGAGGGGGGTGTCGACGGCGTCGTCTTCGGTCCTCTGGTGTTCGGCACGGCGAAGTTGGGGCAGAAGGCCCAGTCGGTGCCATCCGACGAGACGGTGGCGGCGGTGTACGATCCCAACCCGGCGGTGTACGAACGGCTCGGCGTCGAGGCACCGGCGCCACCGGAGCACAAGCTGGCAGAGAAACGGGCATTGTTGGACAAGACCCTGAATGCTACCAAGGCCCGGGGCATGCAGGTCTATTTCATGTATGCCGATGGGGGCGCGGGACCCGGAGGGGATGGTCACCATCTGCACGATAAAAAAACCGTAGCCTCACGCGTGGCACGTATGGTGGACACGCTGGAGCACTTTCCCATGGCCGATGGTGTCATCATGGATGGCCCCGAATGGGGTTACGAGATGGCGCCCCATCACATGAATCACCGCTCCTATTTCTTCAACGATCTGCCCGACTCGGTGGCTCCCATGGCCAAGGAGCTGGGATACGATTACGCCGCCATGGTTGCGGCCAAGGATCGATTGCTGGAACTGTTCCACAACCTCGACCCGGTGCGAATCCGAGCCCATGCCCGGGGTGGCCTGGTGGGTTCCCACCGCATGCTGGGCGGAGATCCCGAGTTGATGGCGTGGTTCTCATTTCGCGTCGATTCGATCACCAGATACTTCCGTCGCATTCGCGAAGGTGTGGCAGCGGCACTCGATCGCCCGGTGCGCATGGGCTGTGGTCCACGCTCGGCGGCCTTCGCTCCACTGTGCGGTTACGATATGGTCGAACTGGCCCAGTTCATGGATTTCCTGCTCCCCAAGCACTACTTCTTCCACCGTGGCTTCGATGGCTTCGTCGGCACCGTGTATCGTTATTCGCAAACCCTCATCGAGTGGAACCCCGGGTTGAGCGTGCCCGACAGTCTCGAGATCGTGCAGTCATTGTTTGGTATCGTGCTGCCCGATGTGGAGGACATGCTCGACTTCGAGAGCGCCCTGACGCCGGAATTTTTCGAGTCGGTCGTCAAGCAGGAGACCCGTCGCGCCCTCGCCGCAGTGGACGACCCCGAGCGCATCGTACCCTGGCTCGATACAGGACGGTTTCCACACGACGGTGATCCCATGTCGGCACGTGATCTGAAGATGCTGCTGGATGCCGCCGACGAAGCGGGACTTCGACGCTTCAACTACCACCACCAGGGCAACCTGAGTCCCGGGGAGTGGGTGGTGATGAGCGACAAATGCGGCAACCGTTGGGACCCACGTAGCAGCGACTGGGAGCCTACCGACGATCTGGTCCTGTAACCACGGGCGAGTTCAGCTGGCGGTCACCCAGGTGTACATGCTCTTCGCCCGCTCGGCGATCAGTTCCAGGTCACGTGCCAACAGCAGGCGCCTGTCGACCAGTGACTGCGCCGCTACAAGACAGCGGGCAACATAGTCGTCGACGTCACGATAGCGTGCTGCCAACGGCGAGCGTGGATCGCCCGCCGCGTCGGCGTCGGTCTGGCTGCAGGCAAATGGCAACCAGACTCCCTGTAGGCCGGCCAGGGCCCATGGCGCCCCCATTTCCTGTGTGCGGAAGCGCCAGCCGGTGAAGGTCCCGAGAGGGACTTCGATCTCCGGCATGCGGATGCCTGCAATTTCATTGCCATCCTCATCGACTCGCGGCAGTCGGATCGGGAAGAAGTCCCCCAAGGCGGGTGGCTCGCGATCGATGATTCCCTGTGACCAACGGGACCCCCAGTCGAGCCGCCGAGGGCGACGTGGATGACGCGGCAGTGGCAGACCGGGTAGCTGACGCCAACCGACGTCACTGCCATCGGGCTTGGCGAGGGTATTTGTAGCGATGGTGCTATAGGCACTCGGAGGCGGTTCGGTGCCGTCTCGCACCCAATCATCGAGGGCGATCGCCAGAGCGCGAAATCCCAGGTGGAAATCCACCGGATTGCCGGGCAGGGACATGCCGGTGTCGGGCAAGCCGGCGGGACCATGCTGGGTGCTGGAAAAGTGGTAGATGCGCACACATGGGGGTGGCTCGATGTCGGTTTCGCCATCGATGCTGGTGTGAATGAGGGACGCGCCTCGGTTCCAGTATTCGGTTGACGTGTTGGTGTAGAACACTTTTGGCGTTGTCTCGGTGACTCGGCTCAGGTCGAGCAGACCGGCGCTCTCTTCGAGCACTGGATCTGTCTGCCGATCATCGTGGAAGGGGAACTGTTCCGTAGGGTAATACACGTCCACATGGGCACTGGAGTGCCTTGAGGGCTGGGCAAACCGGTGGTTGAAGGAGCCCAGACCGGCGCCAGCGACATTGACGAACAGTCCGTCGAAAACCGGGCGTCCCGCCTCGTCCTCGTTGAAGCCCTGGTGCAACAGATGGCGCAGGAAGCGGCCACTCTGGGAGGAGCCAAAAGCGTGGGCCCGGTCGATGCGCCCGGCCACGGGATTTGGCTGTTCCGCCGTTGTATCCGTCTCGTGCTTGAGAAAAGAGACAAGGTCTCGCGTCGTGGCAAACCCAAGTCCCATAACTCGGGGATCCCGCCCGGTGTAGACGAGGTTGTAGATGCGACCCGGTTCGAATGTAGCCGGGAAGCGGATGGCAGCGCGGCCATCCGGCAATCGGTCGAAAGACCAACTGTCGGCTTGGAGTGGCTCAGGTTCACCATACGGTTCGCTGCGAACCGTGAGTCGTGCATTGCCCATGGCCTCTTCGACCGGCTCGATAGGATCGTGGTAGCGGCTGCCCAACGAGTGCAGGTCGGTGCGTTCGTCGACGACGATTTCACAGGCAACGGGGCCCGTCACGCCCGAGAGCACGGGCACGTCCAGCGTCAATAGATCCGGGTCCTCCGGCCCATGTGGGGGCACATCCGCCTGCCAGCCCACGGCGGCGATGGCAAATCCATGCTCCATCAACAAGCCATCGCCGAATTCGGTTCTCGCCAAGGGGCGGTTGCTGCCGGCGGCGAGCTGGAATGTGCTCATCATGCCCTTGCGGCCACGGTTAACGACGTGGTAGAACAGGGCACCGTTGCCCCGTGCTGGCTCCACCGGATAGAGCAGCCACAGGTCGGCACGGCAGCATACGAGCCCGTCGTCATCCCGTGGGGCCAGGTCCAGGTCGACGATGCGTTCGTTCACTGCGAGCTCGGGATCCAGGCGGAACAGGGCGCTGCCATGGACCTGTTCGTAAGGTCCGGCAGTGCCAAAGCTGCGGCCGTCGAGGACGAGCTCTCGACTGTGAATATCTATCTCGTGTAGCATGTCTTAATGGAGCACCAGCAGAGGGCCATTTTCAGCGCTTACGATGAGGTCGGGGTCGAAGGCGCTGATTGTGGCGGCTGAACAATGGCAGAGCTGCGCGCCGTCTCCCATCTGTGCCGGGTCCAGCAGATTCCCGACAGGACCCGCCTCATCGGTGAGGATCAGCAACGTGCACAGGTCACCTAGCTGGACGATCTCGCGGTTCTGGCTCTGATCGACCGTCATCGGCGCCGGCCCGAAGTCGCGCAACAGAGCCGCCATCGAACGGGCGACGTCGAATGTGGAGCGAGGGTTACACAACGTGTCGAGCAGGCCATGCATCACGTCGATGGATCGGTCCATGTCAATCAGTGGCTCGAGAAACAGTGGTGCGTCGATGACGGCGGCGGCGAAGAGGGCGCGTGCCACGGCGGCGGCGTTGGCGATCTCGTCCAAACCAGGGACGCCGGCGAGCAGACTCAGGTCCCATGGGTATCGGCTGCGGATCGTTGCCAACTGAGTGACTTCTTCCCAGGGCGCGGCGGCGTCGATGCGGCAGACGGCGCCTGCATCGACCTTCAACTGTTCGAGGCAGTCCCGCAATTCATCGAGCTCCGACGCTAGATACCCGATCCTTGTGCGGTGATGTTGTTTGCCCTCCAGTGGTTGACCGGGAAGCACGGGACAGAGGGACAGTGAGGGTCCGAGTTCGGCAAGATGCCGTAGCGGATCCTCGCGCGGCAGGCGCCGACCGGGGAGTTGCACCTCGAGGTGGTCGGCGCTGTCGCTGATGACTCCGGTGAATGCGAGGGCATTCTCTTCCCCCATGGCGACGGCGACGATGCCGACACCTTCTTTGCGCAGCATGGCATGTCGAGGCGCTTGCACGGGATCTGCCAGATCGGCAATTGGGGTGCGAACCCAGCGGGCACCCAACTCCATACACGACAGCAGAGGATAGTCGTTGCGAATCGGCTGTCGGATCACGGAGGGAAAGGCGACGGGGACCTCGCCGTGGGGTGTCAGCGCATGGCGCAGCGTTATGCCAAGCTCGAATCGACGGGATGGGGGTATCGCGCCTGCTAGTGGCGTGATCAGTGCTGTCTCCCCCCCATCGGGCAGCACCGACATGCGGATCCGGTGTACATCGAGACGCTCCTGCACCATGCGGCAAAGATAAAAGCCGGTCTTGGCGACGTCGTCGCGACCTTGTTCGGCGGGGACAGAATTGAACAGGTGCGAGAATCCCGGGCGCGTGAAGGAGGTGGAGGGCGTGACGAAGAAACGGCAGTCGTCGTGGTCTGTGTGGATGTGGTCGAAGAACTGCCAGTGCACATGCCCTGTGAACATGGCTACAACCTGATGTTGACGCACTAGCTTGAGCAGCCAATCACGATCCGGTTCACCCAGATTGTCGTAATGTCCGAGCCAAGGTTCGGTGGCATGGCTCAGATAGGGGGGCATATGCAGGAACAGTATGGTGGGTTCCGCCCCGAATGCCTCAAACTGCTGCTCACACCAGAGACGCTGCCGCTGCGCCGCCGATAGATTGGTATTGAATACCTGCGAGTTCAATACCAGAAAGTGCAGGCCCGCCGCGTCCCAAGTGTGCCAGGATGGACCGAAGCGCCCCTCCCAGTTGGCGAGGGATTCCGCCGTCGTCTCGCCCGTTGGCATCGTCGGGTCAGGCCGGTCACCGATATCGTGGTTGCCGACGACGAAATGGCAGCGATCCCAGAGTCCCGCTGCTTCGATCTGGCCGAGGGCCTCGGACATGGTGCGCTCGTAATCGGGGCGACCGGGAAACTCCTGGACCATGTCACCAAGGTGGACGATGAAGTCAGGATCGACGCCTTCGATGGCCGCCCAGGCGGCACCGGCGCGCTGGCCCTGTTGGCGACGGGATTCGAACTCGAGGGGGGCGTCACCGACATCGACCATATAGTGCGTATCTGCAACGACGACAAACTCGAGTTGAGCAGCCGGCAGTCGCGAGCGGTCGAATGGGTGAGGCATCGAGGCACTGGCCTTCGGGAGTGGGTGGATGTGGTTGCTGAGGTGCACAAGTAACCGGTAATTCTGGCGGCACGTCCATGGAGAGACGATGAACAGCAGGAGAATGGGATGAGTGTTTACGAGGATTTTGGCGTGCGCCACGTCATCAACGCCTGGGGGCCGATGACGATCATCGGCTCCGCCCGCGTACGATCGGAGGTGGTGGAGGTGATGGCTGAGGCGGCGGGTCAGTATGTAGATGTGATCGAATTGCAGCGGGCGGCAGGTCGGCGATTGGCTCAGCTGATCGGCGTCGATGCCTGTTATATCGCTGGTGGCTCGGCGG
>DPVW01000432.1:8321-15407 GCA_003529325.1 Candidatus Latescibacterota bacterium
TATATCGCTGGTGGCTCGGCGGCAGGCCTGGCGATCGCAACGGCGGCCTCAATCACCGGGGAGGATCGTGGCCTGATCGCGCGCCTGCCCGATACCACGGGAATGAAAAACGAAGTCGTCATGCAGCGCAGTCACCGCAACTCTTACGACCACGCTTTCCGCCAAGTGGGTGTTCGTATCGTCGAGTTCGGCAACGCCTCGCGAACCTTTGACTGGGAGTTACAGGCGGCCATCACCTCTGCCACGGCGGCGGTCGTTTACGTCTATGCGAACCGGACGATGCACGAACCCCTGTCGCTGACGGAGACGGTGGAGATCGCCCGTGCGCACGGATTGCCCGTTATCGTCGATGCTGCAGCCGAGGTGCCACCGGCGCGGAATCTACGAGCCCTCTATGAGACGGGCGCCGATGTCGTCGTCATCTCCGGTGGCAAGGGTTTGCGGGGTCCACAGAACAGCGCTATCGTGCAGACGAATCCCGAGATGATTGAGGCCCTCATCTTGAATGCTGCACCGAATCACTGTCATGGTCGCTCGATGAAGACGACAAAGGAAGACATGGTCGGTCTGGTACGGGCGGTGGAGTTGTTCCTCGCTCTCGATCACGAGGTGGTGGCCGCTGGTTGGGAGCGGGATGTCGCCACGGTGCTGGCCGCCGTGGCTGGTTCGAAGGGGATTCTCGCCGAGCGGGTCGAGGCCCGTTACAGTGAGGGGATTCCCGTAGCTCGTCTAACCGTCGATGCAGCAGTCTTCGGGCGAAGTGCTACAGATATCGAGAGTGAGTTAGCATCCGGCGACCCGAGTCTTCGCGTCATGCAGTCTCGGGACTGGCTCAGTATCGATCCGCAGTTCCTCGAGGATGGGGATGTGGAATGGATCGTGGCGCGGCTGCGTGAAGTGCTCAGTTCCCCATGACCTGACGATCTGTGGCGGTGTAGTGTGGTACGGTCCTTGCTTGGACCCATTTTCTCGGAGGGAGTGATCATATGAGATCTCCGGTCGTTATTCTCAGCGCCATCTTGCTGGCGCCTCTGGCGCTTGCCCTGGCCGCCTTCTTCTCTGGGATCTGGCAAGGGATCCCAGATTCTCCCCAGTATCGCGACGAAGAGCTGGGCATTTGATTCGGCGGCAGATCTTTCCTGTCGCGGAATGTGTGCGAGCATTGCTGATCGTATGATCGATCGACCGTGACCAATGCCGACGGCTCGGTGCGGCGTGCCAATCGCGCGGCACTGGATCTACTCGGTTACGAGGAAGAGACGTAATCGGCCGTTCCGCAAGTCGTCTGTTCGTCGAAGAGGCACTATCACGATGGCTGCTCCCTTCGTCAACGCCACGTTCGTGCACAAACTTCCCGATACGGTCAGCTTTGAAGCCGGGGCGGTCACCGAGTTGCTCGCCTGTTGCGTGCACTCTGTCATCGAACAGGGAGGGGTCACTGCCGGTGATGTCGTCGCTGTGATCGGGCCCGGGCCGGTGGGACTTTTTGCGGCGCTGGTGGCCATGGCGGAGGGGGAAGGAGCGGCTCGCCTTTGCCGAGCGTGAACTCGGCGTGGCTCATACCATCGACGTGGAGGCCGTCGACGCGGTGTGCGAACTGCAGCAGTTGACGGGAGGGTATGGAGCTGATGTCGTCGTCGAGTGTGCCGGGGCGTCATCGGCGATCGACCTAGCCCTCGAGGGCGTGCGCAAACGAGGCAAGGTGTCGATCATGGGGTTGCCGGGAAAACGGGTCGAGGTGGACTTCGAGAAGATTGCTTACAAAGAACTCGTCGTCAGTGGCGGTATTGGCCAGCGTCGCACCGCCTGGGAACGGTCGTTGAAGCTGATGGCGGCGGGCACAATCGACAACAGAAAACTGATCTCCCACGAACTGGGGCTGGGAGAGTGGCAGCGTGGCTTTGACATGATGGAAAAGCAGGAAGCTCTGAAACTGTTGCTCCGGCCGGAATGAGACCAAACCACGAGTTGTGCGCGTGGCGTAGCCCCGGAGAGTGATCCAGCCACCTCTCCGGGGCACTTTTTTTAGTCTTTCACGACCTCGAAATCGGCGTCGACTGCATCCGCACCTCCCGGCGGTGGACTGTCGGGTCCAGGCTGTGCGGCTGCTTGCTGTGTTGCAGCTTGCTGCGCATCCTGCTGCTGCGCGTCGGCGTAGACGGCTTCGGCGAGTTTGTGCGAAGCCGTTTGCAGCTTGGTCACGGCGGCGTCGATGGTGCCCGCGTCCTCTCCCTCGAGGGCTTTCTTCGTCTCCTCAAGTGCGGTTTCCACCGGCTGACGATCCTCGGCTGACAGCTTGTCGCCATGTTCGGCGAGGGATTTTTCGGTGGCATAGACGAGTTGATCGGCCTCGTTGCGCTTGTCGACCCCCTCCCGACGTGTCCTGTCCGCCTCGGCGTTGGCCTCGGCATCCTGCTGCATCTGTTCTATCGCCTCGGGGGACAGACCGCTCGAGGCCTCGATACGAATGGACTGCTCCTTGTTCGTGCCCTTGTCCTTGGCCGAAACATTGAGGATGCCATTGGCATCCATGTCGAATGTCACCTCGACCTGCGGTGTACCCCGCGGGGCTGCGGGGATCCCGTCCAGATGGAATCGACCGAGGGTGCGGTTGTCATTGGCGAACTCACGGTCTCCCTGCAGCACGTGCACCTCGACGCTGGGCTGGTTGTCGGCAGCTGTTGTGAAGACCTGACTCTTCTTCGTCGGAATCGTCGTGTTACGCTCGATCAGCTTCGTCATCACATCACCCATCGTCGCGATACCCAGAGCTAACGGTGTGACATCCAGCAGGAGGACGTCGTCGACTTCCCCCGCCAGCACGCCGGCCTGAATCGCCGCGCCCAAGGCGACGACCTCGTCCGGATTCACCCCACGATGCGGCTCCTTGCCAAAGACCAACTCGACTACCTGCTGTACTTTCGGCATCCGCGTCGACCCGCCCACAAGAATCACCTCGTCGATTTCGGCGGCACTCAGACCGGCATCCTTCAAGGCTTGCTGGCAGGGCCCCTTGGTGCGTTGCACAAGGGGCTCAACGAGTTGTTCGAATTTGGCCCGGCTCAGGGTCATCTGCACGTGCTTGGGACCATTCTGATCCGCCGTAATGAATGGCAGGTTGATCTCCGTACTGCCCGATCCAGACAACTCACACTTGGCCTTTTCCGCGGCTTCCTTCAGACGCTGCAGTGCCATCGCATCCTGTCGTAGGTCGATGCCCTCCGCCTGCTGAAACTCCACCGCGATCCAATCGATCACGGACTGGTCGAAATCATCACCTCCGAGATGGGTATCGCCATTCGTCGACTTCACCTCGAACACGCCATCCCCCAACTCGAGGATGCTGATGTCGAATGTGCCGCCTCCCAGATCGTAGACGGCGATCTTCTCCGTCGAATTCTTCTTCTCCAAGCCATAGGCCAGTGCCGCCGCCGTCGGTTCGTTGACGATGCGCAGTACTTCCAGGCCGGCGATCTGGCCTGCGTCCTTGGTCGCCTGGCGTTGCGAGTCGTTGAAGTATGCCGGCACCGTGACCACCGCCTGAGTCACTGACTCACCCAGGTAATCCTCCGCGGTCTGCTTCATCTTCTGCAGCACCATCGCCGAGATCTCGGGTGGTGTGTATTGCTTGCCGTCGATATCTGCCACCGCCAGGTCCCGTGCCCCCGTCTGCACGGTATACGGGACCTCCGTCAGTTCCTGTGACACCTCGTCGAACCGGCGCCCCATAAACCGCTTGATGCTGAACACCGTGTTCGTCGGATTGGTCACGGCCTGACGCTTTGCGGTCTGGCCGACCAGACGTTCACCCTCTTTGGTGAAACCAACAACTGACGGTGTGGTCCGACCGCCTTCCGCATTGGAGATCACCTCCGGCTCGTTGCCCTCCATTACTGCTACACACGAATTCGTCGTGCCCAAATCGATTCCTATGACCTTGCCCATCATCACACTCCTGGAATTGTCTGTTACTTAGGGTTCGCATCCTATGTGACTGCGAGGATATATTCGAGAGATTGATAGCAAGGTCCGTACCGGTCATGCTCTGGAGATATAAACGATATATAAACAACAGGATAGACAATATGGGACCTGCTGGGCGGCTGAACCTGTTCGTGGATCTGAGGTCATTGCTGCCATAGTGGCATGAGTTTCTGCCAAAATGTGTATGGGACATGGGAAAATGTGTATGGACATGGGGTGTTAAAGGTGGCGCGCGCGCGGGGGGAGTTTTGATTGACAGGGTTCCATAGGTCTGGTAGATTGACTGGCTATCTTTCGTATCCATTTGGAGCACAAGGAGTTGGGTAACATGCCGTTCGAACTGGTGTCACCCTACAAACCGCAAGGCGACCAGCCTCAGGCCATCCGGGAATTGGTCGAAGGCATTGAGCGAGGGGACGATTTTCAGACGCTGCTTGGGGTCACCGGTAGCGGCAAGACCTTCACCATAGCCAATGTCATTGCGCAGATGGATCGCCCGGCTCTGGTCATGTCCCATAACAAGACGCTGGCGGCACAACTCTACGGCGAGCTCCAGGGCTATTTTCCAAACAATGCCGTGGAATATTTCGTCAGCTATTACGACTACTACCAGCCCGAGGCCTATCGCCCCTCCACCGATACCTACATCGAGAAGGAGATCGATATCAACGAAGAGATCGATCGCCTGCGCCTCAAGGCGATGGGGTCTCTGCTGGAGCGTCGTGACACGATCATCGTCGCCACCGTTTCCTGCATCTATGGGATCGGCTCCCCAAAGTTGTTCCAGAATCAGCGGCTCACCGTCAAGGTGGGGGAGCGCATCGAACGGGACGACATCCTGCGCAGCCTGATCGACATCTTCTATTCGCGCAATGATCTCGAGTTGAAGAGAGGCTGTTTCAGGGTCCGCGGGGACGTGGTCGAAGTCGTTCCCGCCGCAGAGGATCTGGCGATCCGCATCGAGCTCTTCGGCGACGAAGTCGAGGCCATCACCGTGCTCGACGCCGTCTCCGGAAAACAGGTGGACGAACGGGAAGGGGTGACTTTATACCCAGCCAAGGCGTATGTCACCGACGACGACAAGATGGTGCGCGCCTGTGAGGGAATTTTGCTCGAACTGGAGGGACGTCTCCTCGAACTGCAGGAACTGGACAAACTCGTGGAGGCGCACCGTCTCGAGACGCGCACCAAATACGACGTGGAGATGATCAAGGAGATCGGTTACTGCTCGGGCATCGAAAACTACTCACGCTACATGGACAACCGCGAGCCCGGGGCGCCGCCCTGGGTCCTGATGGACTATTTCCCCGACGACTACCTGCTCTTTGTCGATGAGTCACACATGACCGTGCCCCAGGTGCGTGGCATGTGGCGCGGCGACCGTTCGCGCAAGGACATGCTCGTCGAACACGGTTTCCGCCTGCCCTCGGCCTACGATAATCGACCACTCTACTTTGAAGAATATGAGGAGCACATGGGTCAGGCGGTGTTTCTCTCGGCCACCCCTGCGCCGTATGAGTTGGAGAAATCGGGAGGCGTATTCGTCGAGCAGGTGATCCGGCCTACGGGACTCATCGATCCTGTCATCGAGGTGCGCCCCCTGGGCAACCAGGTGGACGATCTCATGCACGAGATCAAGGGGCGCACAGAACAAAATGGCCGGGTGCTGGTTACGGTCCTTACCAAACGCATGGCAGAGAAGCTCACAGACTATCTGGCTCAACTCGGCTTTCGCGTCCGCTATCTGCACTCCGAAATCGACACCTTGGATCGCGTTGAAATTCTGCGTGATCTACGGCTGGGCGAGTTCGATGTGCTCGTTGGAATCAATCTGCTGCGCGAGGGCCTGGATCTCCCCGAAGTCTCTCTCGTGGCCATCCTGGACGCCGACAAAGAGGGTTTTCTGCGTTCCGCGCAGGCCCTGATTCAGACGGTGGGGCGGGCGGCACGCAATGCGGCGGGTTTGGTTATCCTGTACGCTGACAAGATGACGAATTCGATGCAGAAGACCATCGACGAGACCGACCGTCGGCGGGAGATCCAGACCGCCTACAACGAGAAGCACGGCATCACGCCGCAGACCATCCTACGCAGTCGTGAGGACATCCTGCAGGCGACATCGGTGCTGGAGAGTGTCAAAAGAGTCGATAAGGCTGCCGAGCGTCCGGCCGTGGACTATCACGCTGTCGCTTCCGCAGAGGCGATGGAGGAGATGATAGCCGAGATGGAGAAGCAGATGAACGAGGCGGCGGCGGCTCTGGAATTCGAAAAAGCGGCGAATCTGCGCGACGAGATCGGCCGTTTGCGGGCCCAGAACGACAAGAAGGCGGGTTGATCGGAAGATCAACCCGCCTTCTTGTCGATTTTTACCCGGTAACTCTCTGGGACCGGCGCATCACCATACGGATGCGGGCGAGCAACTCTTCGAGATCGAAGGGTTGCTCGATGTAGTCATCGGCGTCGCATTCAATGCCGTCAGCATGATGATGGGGGTCACCGACGTGATCGGGTTGCCCTTCAAGGTCTGGCAGACCTGGTATTCAATGCCGTCAGCATGATGATGGGGATCACCGACGTGATCGGGTTGCCCTTCAAGGTTTGGCAGACCTGGTATCCGTCGACCTTGGGCAGACGCAGGTCGAGCAGAATCAGGTCTGGCTTCTCCGTGAAGGACTTGGCCAGGGCCTCCTCGCCATCGATGGCCTCCACGGCGGCAAATCCGTGTTCGGAAAGAAACTCGCACAGGTTGCTGCGCACTTCTTCCTCGTCATCCACGATCAGCACCTTCGTGGGCCGATTCGGGTCGCGGGCTATGGCGGCACCGCCCATGGACTGACTACCGCCCATTTCGGGTGCGTCAGCACGCGCAGATGTCAACTGGTCGGCGATCTGTGACAGGGACATTCCTCTCACGCGCAACTCACGTAGCCGGTCGCGTATCTTCAGGATTTCCTCCCGATCAAAGAGGTCCTTATTGCCCCGTTTCTCCGACACGCGGATGATACCAAAGTTCTTGTACTTGCGAATGGATTCGACAGACTTGCCTAGGGTCTCGGCAACCTGTCGTATGTCGATCAGTTGCTCACTCTCGAGCATCATAAA
>DPVW01000432.1:15806-24066 GCA_003529325.1 Candidatus Latescibacterota bacterium
ATTATACCAAATAGTAGCTTTTAACGTCAAGTCATTGCTTGTTGGTATTATCGGCAGGTTTCCCGGGTTGTGCAGTTTTTCTACCTGTGCGGAGGGGCATCGACGATTGACCCCCGTCACACAGGAGGTTACAATTGGGGCCAGTCACGCGATTCCAAACACCCTCACCATCGGATGAAGAATCGTGGGACGATTTTTCAATCCCTGTGTAAGCTCTTGTCAGCAAGGTGGTTATGTCAGACGCCAACGGTAAGGTCATCGTCGAGGTCCGCGACGTGACGATGGTCTACAACGCCAAGAATCGAGATACGTCCACGCACGTACACGCCTTGCGCGGGCTCACCGTTGAGGTCTACGAGAACGAGTTCTTTGCCATCATGGGACCGTCGGGATCCGGCAAGAGTACTCTCTTCAATCAGATAGGTGCTCTACAGTCGCCGACCTCGGGAGAAGTCCTGATCGAGGGGATAAATCTGGCGACCCTGTCGCCGGCAAAGATGGCGGCGGTCCGCTGCTTCGAGTTGGGTTACATCTTCCAGACATACAACCTGCTCCCCGTCATGAGCGCTCTCATGAATGTGGCACTACCGACGATTTTTGCCGGCATGTCCACCTCGGAGGGCGAAAAACGGGCGATGGAGTGCCTCGATATCGTCGGCCTTGGAGACCGCGCCCACCACCTGCCTTCAGAACTTTCCGGTGGTCAGCAACAGCGCGTTGCTATCGCTCGGGCCTTTGTCAATGCTCCTCGTATCATTCTGGCCGACGAACCCACCGGCAACCTCGACAGCAAAACGGGTCAGTCCATTATCGACTTCATGAAAAAGCTGCAAAACGAGATGGGTTCGACGATCATTACCGTGACCCATGACGACAAGATGCTTTCCTCCTGCGACCGCATGGCCTGGATTCGGGACGGGGCCCTGGAGCGGGTTGCCAAACGCGAAGATATCGATATCCGTATGGGATCCATCAAGGAACACTAGTACTATCCCACGCTCTGGCAAGGCACTCTGGAAAAAAGGGCCGGCTCCCCAAAGGGGAGTCGGCCTTTTCTGTTTCATTCGTGAAGCGGGAGGCTCAGGTGTTGTCGCGTCGCTTCTTCAGACCTTCCTGCAGAAACAGTTCCCGGTTGGGGAATCCACCCGCCAGAGTAAAGCCGCCATCGACAGCGATCAGTTGCCCCGTCATGTAGGGGATATGGGTGAAAGCCCAGGCAGCGACGGCGATGTCATCGGGATCGGCTATGCGGGGCAGGGCCTGGGAGCCCCCTTCGGCCATCAGCGCGTAGGTGTCGGCAACGGTGTACTCCTCACCCGTGGTCTCATTGATGAGTCCCGATGGACGGCCCGTCAGTGGCGTGTCGACAACGCCGGGGCGTAGTCCGTTGACGGTGATATTGTGTGGCCCGCCTTCGAAGGCGGCGCCGATGATGGCGTGGTTGAGCCCCGATTTACTGACGCCATACGGAATGCGTGTCGTCTCCGGCGCAATATCTGAGATGGAGGTGATGAACAGCAGACTGCGGTGCGTCGCCACACCCCCGCTTTCGACCTCTGCCGTGGCCGCATCGATCATCTGTTTGAGGCAGCGCTGGCCGAAGCGGTAAGCGCCCATCAGGTTGAGATCGAGTACGCGCGCCATCTCTTTGTCCAGATGTTCCGGGGGCGTCTCGTGAAACCTGTAGCGGATGAGTTCGCCATCCTCGCCGCGAAGGTAGTTGGTGACGCCGGAATTGCTTACGGCTGTGTCGAGGCGGCCGAAATGGGCGACGGTTTCGTCCACCAGGCGGAAGGGCTCGTCACGCTGCGACAGATCCGCACCGATGACGAAGGCGTCGACCCCGTGATCCTGGCGGATCTGGGCGGCAATGGCTTGTGCACGGTCCTGGCCCGAGTTGTAATTGACGACCACATCCCACCCCTGAGCGGCGAAGTGACCGACTACGGCGGCACCGATGCCACTGGACGAACCGGTGACCAGACAGACGGGGCGGGACATTGACTGTTAACCTCGAAGGGTGCGAACGGCGCTGACGATGCGATCCACATCCGGAATGGTGGGCAGTTCAAGTACGGGACTGAAGGGGATCGGCACATCGGCACCAGCGATGCGCAACACCGGGCCATCGAGCCAGTCAAAAGCCCGTTCCTGGATCACGGAGGCCAGTTCTCCGGTGACGCCGTAGCGGGCCGCGCCTTCATCGATGACGATGGCGTAGCCGGTTTTTTTCGTCGACTCAACAAGGGTGTCGGCGTCCAACGGATACATGGAGCGAACATCGACCACTTCGGCCTCGATGCCCTCGGCGGCCAGCGCCTCTGCCGCCTGCAGTGACAACCCCACCATGCTGGATGTGGCAACCAGCGTGATGTCGGTGCCGACACGCTTGATGTCAGCCGAACCGAGGGGGATGACGTAGTCATCTTCGGGTACGGGCCCGACATCGTTATACATCATCTTGTCCTCGAAGAACAGCACGGGGTTGTCTTCGCGGATGGCACTCTTCAGTAGACCTTTGGCGTCACTCGGGCAGGAGGGGATTGCCACCTTCAGTCCCGGAATATGAGAGAACAGGGCGTGCAGGCTCTGCGAGTGCTGCGCCGCCGACGAACGGCCGGCGCCCATCGACAACCGTACGGTGAGGCTGACATGGCACTGGCCTCCCGTCATGTAGCGGATCTTGGCGGCTTGATTGACAAGTTGATCCATGGTCAGCAAGGCAAAGTCACCAAACATCAGTTCGGCGATGGGGCGCATGCCGGTCATGGCGGCACCGACACTGAGACCGACGTAGCCTTCCTCGGCGATGGGGGCATCGATGACCCGGTCGCTGCCGAATTCGTCCCACAAGCCCTCGCTGCACTTGAAGATGCCCCCGGACTTTCCCACATCCTCACCGATGAGAAAAATCGATTCGTCGCGCCTCATCTCCTCTGCCATGGCCTCGCGAATGGCCTCGCGAAATGTGATTTCGCGGGTCCCAGGAGCCGTCATGAGTAGACATCCTCGAAAGCCTGTTCCGGCGCAGGGTAGGGGGCCTCTCGAGCATATTCGACAGCGGCGACGACCTCGTCTTCGACCTGCGACTGGATTTCCTGTAACTGAGCCTCGGTGGCAATCTTGGCCTTGATCATCTCAATACCGAGCAATTGAATCGGGTCCTTGTTTTCCATCCACCACGCCTGTTCATCTTTCGTCCGGTATTCGGCGCCATCACCCACGTGGTGGCCATGGAAGCGGTAGGTGATGGCTTCCACGAAAGTGGGTCCACCCCCACCTCGGGCTCGATCGACGGCGCGGGAGATGACCTCGTGAACGGCGAGAGAGTCGGAGCCGTCGACTCTCTCGCCCTCCATGCCGAAGCCCTTGGCGCGATCGACGATTTCTTCGACGCCCGTGACGGACTCGAAGGGCGTGTGCTCGCCATACTGATTGTTCTCGCAGAGGTAGATCACCGGCAGGTCCCAGATGACGGCCATGTTGGCAGTCTCGAGCAGGATGCCCTGATTGGCGGCACCATCACCGAAGAAACAGACCGCCACCTGATCCGTTTTGCGCTGTTTTGCCGACAAGGCAGCTCCGGTGGCGATGCCAAAACTGCCACCGACGATGCCATTTGCACCCAGGTTGCCCACGGACATGTCCGCGATGTGCATGGAGCCACCCTTGCCACGGCAGTACCCCGCCTCCTTGCCCATGATCTCCGCCATCATGCCTTCGAGGCGGGCACCCTTGGCGATACAGTGACCGTGGCCACGATGGGTGGAGGTTATATAGTCGTCGTCACGTAGGGCCGCACAGGCACCGACGGCGACCCCTTCTTCGCCGATATAGAGATGAGCGAGTCCCGGCATGAGGCCACGCGTATAAACATCCCATACATGCGTCTCGAACTTCCGAATCTCAACCATCTTGCGATACATGAACCAGAGCGTGTCAGCTGCTGGTAGGCGCCGGCGTTGGCTCCGTGCCACGGCGCGTTTTGGCGCCGATTTGCTCCGACTCGAAGCTCGCTTCGCCTTCTTCGGAGGTTTTTTTCTGACTGGAGTCTTGGCCATGATGAGGTCTACAAGATATGAGGAGGCGGAGAATTGCTCAACAACAACAAGGGCGATGACTGGTCTTGCCAGTCACCGCTCTCGATACAGTGTGACCTGTTACTACTTGTCGCGAAAGTAAGCAGCGTTGATTTCGATATATTTGTTCCACTCTTCGGGGAGATCCTCCTCCGCAAAGATCGCCTCCACAGGGCACTCCGGCTCGCAGGCGCCACAATCGATGCACTCATCGGGGTCGATGTAGAGCATGTTCGCCCCTTCGCCGTCGACGGGGTGGATGCAGTCGACGGGGCATACTTCGACGCAGGATTTGTCCTTCACGTCGACGCAGGGTTCCGCGATGATGTAGGTCATGTTGTTACTCTCCCAAAGTCTTGTGTTCCAACCCGCGTGTGGCGGAACGTGCACATCGCGGAAATAGACCGCGTCCCAAATTCCTATATAGATAGGCTTAGCTGAACTGTCAACATATATGGATGTCTATTCCTTAACAGAGCACTAGGCGCCCAGGTTCGACAGCAAGACCTCGGTATCGAAGGTTCCATCGGCCTGCACTCGGACCGCAAATCTCTGCTTTTCGTCCCCTTCTCGGTCGAGACGAGTTGTCGCCCCGTCGTAGAGCTCGTCGAGGACGGCATCCAGGTCCTCACGAATCTCATCGAGAGTGGCATCGGTGTTCGTCGCACATAGACGATCGTTGATGACCACGACCGCCTCGGCACCGACGAAGCGGGGTTTTGCGGTAGCGTCTTCGGTCTGTTCGAGACGCTGACAGGCCTTGAGTGCAGCGGTGAAGGCCGATCTCAGACGCTCAGCATTGGAGCCATGGGCTGCAGCCTTTTGACCGTACAACAGGCCATAGCGGCCGTCACCGTTGTCGAGGGTGTAATTTGCCTCGTGGCCGACGAGGACGGTCTTGGGTCCCTGGGGGACGTGCTGATAGTCGGCGACGTCGATAAGAACCTCGTCCGTTGTCTCCGGGATCCATTGGCTGAAGATGCGAAAGGCATCTTCGGGACTGAGGACGGCGTCCTCAGCCAGGAAAAACTTGACGTTGATCTTCTGCAGGTCGATGGCCATGTGTGTGGCCCTTTCCTTAAGCCGTCGCCGAGGCTGCGGCCTCGGCGGCGTCAGAGATGCGGTTGAAGCAGGTGAAGGCGCCTTCAAGAAACAGTTGGCACTCTTCGATCGAGCGGTGTGCGTCATCCCGGCTGGGATCGCTCAAGGGTTCTTCCTGCATGCGGAACAGATAGCGGGCGAACTTGTCCTTGGCAAAGGGATCGAAGTACAACTCTGTGTCAACGAAGCGGGTCTTGAATTCCGCGCTGATTTTGCTCGCATCATCGCCCACATCGAGGAACTGTGTGCGCACCAGGGCTTTGGCCCCAGCGACCATGGCCTTGAAGGCGGTGTTGTAGGCGGCACTGAAATCCTCTTCGTCGAGCAGGATCTGGGCCTCGAAAGCCTCGCGTTCTGCCGCCATCAATTCGAACTGAGCAAGTGGTACGACCTCACCGGCACACTCCCCCTTGCCCATGTCGTCGATATTGAATGCGCGTGTGTCGCCCCAGTCCTGGTAGAAAGAGGGATCCTCCTCATACGTGGGCACCTGAATAAGGTCGTCGAGCATGGACTTGACATCCCGTTTGCCGATACGAGAGATGAAGTCCTGGAAGGTCTCCTCGCCCTGCCGATCTGTCACATAGCGCTCCGTGAGCCGATCGACGACGTGGGGGATGTTTTTGGAGGGGACAGCCGCCATGGCGAGCCCGAAGGACTCGCCGTTGCCCTTCCACCGACCGCCCAGCATGACCTGGAAGTGGGGTACAGTGACGCCATTGATCTTGCGGCTGATGCCATAGAAGCCGATGTCGGCAACATGATGCTGGCCACAGGAGTTGAAGCAGCCGCTGACCTTGATCCGCATGCCCTGCACAGCCTTGTCCAGCGTGTGAAAGCGCTCGCCCAGGCGCTGACGCAATTCGCCTGCAAGACCGCGCGAGGAGGCGATGCCCAGCTTGCAGGTGTCGGTGCCGGGGCAGGAGGTGACGTCGACGATGGTGTTGGCTGCCGAACCGTTGAGGCCGATGGCGGCCAGATCGGTGTACAATGCCGGCAGATCGGCTTCGCTCACCCAGCGTAACACGATATTCTGTTCGACCGTCATGCGGATGGTATCCTTCACATACTTGCTCGACAGCGCCGCGAGATCGCGCATCTGACGCGAGGTCAGGTCGCCCAGGGGCAGGTAGACGGTTACGACAGCGTAACCGGCCTGGCTCTGCTGATAGATGTTGGTGTTGAACCAATCGTCGAATCCGTCGGGTAGCTGGACACCGTTGAGGGACTGACCGGGTTTGAGTGGCTCTTCATCGTTGCTGCCGAGTTCTTGCAGATAAGAGGTCCAGCGCTCATCGTGGGGCAGCACGGCCCGCTCCTCGAGGACCAAGCGCCTGAACTCTTCGATGCCGATTCTGGCGATGAGAAATTTCAGCCGCGCCCGGGCGCGATTCTTCTTTTCCCCGAGGCGGGCAAAAACGCGACCGATCGCCTGGCTGAGGGGTAACAACTCTTCCTCGCTGACAAATTCATCGAAAATCTTGGCCTGATGCGGCACCGCTCCGAGGCCACCACCCACATACAACTCGAAGCCTCGTTTGCTCTCGCCATCGATCTCACGAGTGACACCAATAGCCCCGATGTCGTGCATATTGACGAGACCGCAGGCTTCGTGGCGGCAACCGGAGAAGGCGATTTTCACCTTGCGCCCAAAGTCCTGGGCGTCGGGGTGGCCGAGGAGGAACTTGCTGAGGGCGCGGCTGTACGGCGTTACGTCGAAGGACTCGGTGTTGCAGACCCCCGCCAGGGGGCAGGCGGTGACGTTGCGCACGGAATTGCCGCAGGCCTCACGGGTCGTGATCCCGACGGCGGCAAGACGCCGCATGAGGTCGACGGTATCATCGATGTGGATGTAATGAAGCTGAATGTCCTGGCGCGTTGTTATGTGCAGGATGTCGTCAGAATACTCTTCGCCCAGGTCGGCGAGGAGATTCATCTGTGTCGCGTTGAGACCACCGAAGGGGATCTTGATACGGATCATGCCCGGCGCGTGCCAGAGTGTGTTGGGGCCCTTTGTCTTTTGTTCAGGGTATGCCAGTTGCTGGGTCTGGCGGCCATCGAAGCGCTGACCATTGTCGTAACGCTGGCCATAGGCCCCCCGACGCAGTCGTGTTTCGGCGAATACGACCTCGTCGATCTTGTCCTGTTTTCGCAACTCGATCTCGGTCTCGAAGATGTCGATCTCGCGACCGAGATCTTCGGGGATGCGGTTGCCCAACTGATCTTTCCAGGTCAGGGCTTCATTCATGAAGAATCACACCTGTGTCTAGCGTGGAGCGTCGCAGTCGGGCAGCATTGCACCGGGCGACGGCAGGAACACGTATTTGCTTGATAAATCTGACGTTAAATTAGAGACGGATGTAGGACTGTCAACGAGACAGAGCCCTTACTTTGGGCGGCGTTGGGCCAGCCGTTGGCGTACATACTCAGCGGTATCATCACCCCACTCGGGGTCGTCGAGGGCATAGTCGATGAAGGTTCGAAAATAGGCGCGATGGTTGCCGATATCATATCGCGTCTCATCCTGCCTGAGTCGCACAGCACGCACTTCACGGCCATTCTGGATGAGACGGTGGATGGCTTCAGTCAGGTATATCTCGCCTGTTTCCGAAGGTGCCACGGCGCGGATCTGGTCGAAAATCTCCGGCGCGAAGACATAACGGGCGCTGACGGCGAGTCGGCTGTCCGTGGTCCCCGGTGCCGGTTTCTCGATAATGTCGGCAAGACGGGCATCCGCAGCTTCTGTTTCTCCGGGTCTTGGCACCAGAATGCCGTAATTGCCGACCAGTTCCGCGTCGACCTCCCAGGCACCGATGGTACAGGCGGAGCGGTGTTCATTGTGTGACGCGATCATGCGCCGTAGAAGATTGTCGCCATCGTTGGAACTGATGATGCTGTCGCCGAAGGCGACGACGAAGGGCATCCCACCGACGAAACTTTCCGCCGCAGCGACGGCGTCGCCCGTTCCTAGCGGTTTGGTCTGCCCCAGGGGGACCTGCTGGCGTGTGAAGAAGAATTCGATGCCGCGCTGCCGATAGTCAAAGCGCCCCACCTCACGCACATCGCGTCCGTCCAGTTCC
>DPVW01000083.1 GCA_003529325.1 Candidatus Latescibacterota bacterium
TCACTCCGGACGTCTCCAATCGTCGCCGCCATCGGTATCGGAGGCGACTCAGCCTGTTTCCCTTCGTCATCCGCTATGCAAGCAAAGATGCGGTTCCCCGAGGATGCCGGAAACCCGAGTTGCCCGCAATCTTGGGTATTAACTATATCAATATATCTTGATATTGACATTTCCTTTGGCCACCCATAGCTTACTGGCATCGGAAAAGGGCTCCTAACCTCAATCCCTGCAGGCGTTTCCGCCCATGGCTCAGGCTCAGAATACGCACACCGTCAGCGACACCATCCGCGCCAAACTTCGCGATCGAATCCTCATTCTTGATGGCGCCATGGCAACTCAGATCCAGGGCCGCGGTTTTACCGAGGCTGATTTTCGCGGTGATCGATTCGACGAGCACCCCATCGATCTCAACGGTTGCAACGATCTGTTGTGCCTGACTCGGCCCGAGGCCATTCGACAGATCCACGCTGACTACCTCGATGCCGGCGCCGACATCATCTCGACCAACACTTTCAACGCCACCCCTGTGTCGATGGAGGATTATGGGCTGCAACAGCTTGTCGGCGAGATCAACCACGACGCCGCACAGCTGGCTCGGTTGGCGACGGATGAAGTGACCGCACGAGAACCTGATCGGCCACGCTTCGTCGCCGGCAGCATGGGCCCGACGCGCACGACCCTGTCGCTGTCCCCTGACGTAGAGGACCCCGGCTTCCGCACGCATTCCTTCGAACAGATAGCCCTCGGATATCGACAGCAGATCGAGGGCCTCGTCAGCGGTGGCGTCGATCTCCTGCTCGCCGAAACCGTATTCGACACGCTGACGCTGAAAGCCTGCCTCTACGCGCTGAAGGATTTCTACGACGGCGGCGGCCGACAGGTGCCATTGATGCTATCGGTGACGATCACTGACCTGAGTGGGAGAACCCTGTCGGGACAGACGGACGAGGCCTTCTGGTACGCCGTTGAACATGCACCCGGTCTGCTCAGCGTCGGCGTCAATTGTTCTCTTGGTCCCGAAGCCATGCGCCCGTATGTGGAGAATCTTGGCGCACTCTCCCCGGTACCGATCACCTGTTATCCAAATGCGGGCTTGCCCAATGAACTCGGTCAGTACGACGAAACGCCGGCGCAGATGGCTGAAGTCCTGGGCCAGTTCGCCCGCGATGGCCTGCTGAACATGGTCGGTGGCTGCTGCGGCACGACACCACAACACATCGCCGCCATCGCCGCAGCCGTCGCTGATGCCGCCCCCCACAAGTTGGCCTCCCCGGCGACGGACTCACGATACAGTGGCCTGGAACCACTCGTTCTGCGTACCGACTCCAACTTCACCATGATCGGGGAGCGGACCAACGTCACCGGGTCGCGTCGCTTCGCCCGTCTCATCAAGAGCGGCGACTACGAAGCCGCCGTGGAGGTCGCCCGGCAACAGGTCGCCGGCGGCGCCAACATTATTGATGTCAACATGGACGAAGGCCTGCTCGATTCGGCAGCAGAGATGCAGACCTTTCTCAAACGTATCGCTGGCGAGCCGGACATCGCCACGGTGCCCATCATGATCGACAGCTCCAATTTCGCCATCATCGAGGCGGGCCTGTGCTGCGTACAGGGCAAGGGGATCGTCAATTCCATCAGCCTGAAATCGGGAGAGGCAGAGTTTCGCCAGCAGGCCCAAATCTGCCGGCGTTATGGTGCCGCCGTCGTCGTGATGGCCTTTGACGAAGAAGGCCAGGCGGTCACGGTGGAACGACGGGTTGAGATCTTCACTCGGGCGCACGGAATCCTTGTCGATGAACTCGGTTTCGAACCAGCCGATCTGATCTTCGACCCCAACATCCTCACCGTCGCCACGGGGATGGAAGAACACGACCACTATGCCAGACTGTATATCGAATCGCTGAAGATTCTCAAAGAGCGTTTCCCCGAGGTCAAACTTTCGGGTGGGGTCAGCAACATCTCCTTCTCTTTCCGTGGCAACGACACCGTGCGGGAAGCCATGCACTCCGCCTTCCTCTACCACGCGATCCGCGCCGGTATGGACATGGGTATCGTCAACGCCGGCCAACTCGTCCTCTATGAAGACATCCCCGCCGATTTGCTCGAACATGTGGAAGACGTACTGCTCGCACGACGCACGGACGCCACTCAACGGCTGTTGACTCTTGCTGAGGGACTGCAGGACAAGGGCGGCAGTCAGCGTCAGACCGATGATACGGTTTGGCGCGACGCACCATTGGCCAAACGCATCGAGACCGCCCTGCTCCAGGGGCGCACCGAGTTTATTGAGCAGGATATGGCGGAAGCCCTAGAGGCCTACGATTCGCCGCTGCAGATTATTGAGGGTCCGTTGATGGACGGCATGAATGTCGTTGGTGATCTCTTCGGTGCGGGGAAAATGTTCCTGCCCCAGGTGGTCAAGAGTGCGCGCGTCATGAAACGGGCCGTCGCCTACTTGGAGCCACACATGGAAGAGGCACGCCAGGCAGCCGAAGCTCGGGGTGAGGCCCGCGACCAACGGACGAAAATTCTGCTCGCAACGGTGAAGGGCGACGTGCACGATATCGGCAAGAATATCGTCGGCGTTGTCCTGAGTTGTAACAACTTTGACGTCCTCGATCTGGGTGTCATGGTTCCGGCAGAGCGGATCCTGGCAACCGCCCGAGACGAAGGCGTCGACATTGTCGGTCTGAGTGGTCTGATCACACCCTCCCTGGACGAGATGGTCCACGTCGCCCGCGAGATGCAGCGGCAGAATTTCGAACTTCCCTTGCTGATCGGTGGGGCAACGACAAGTCGCAAGCACACGGCGGTAAAGGTTGCCCCTGCCTACGATGGGGCGACGCTGCACGTCGTCGACGCGTCGCGGGCTCCCTCGGTCGTATCCCGCCTCGTCGGTAAGGACGCGCAGAGCTTGATCGAGGAAAACCGAAGCGAGCAACAGCGCGCCTTGATCGCTTTCGAAAGTGGTGGCGGCGGACAGACACGCGACTTGATGCCCCTCGAACAGGCTCGCGAGCGCCGCCTGGGTCCTGACTTTTCCAGCGATACTGTGGCGACGCCAGCATTCACCGGCACCCGGCTCCTCGATCCGGTGCCACTCACAGAGTTGGTTGATTACATCGACTGGGCACCCTTTTTTCATGCCTGGGAGTTGCGCGGTGGGTTCCCGCAACTGCTGGAGGCGGATGACGAGAAAGGCAAACAGGCGCGAGCCCTGCACCAGGACGCCCAGAATCTGTTGGCGCGTATTGTCGACGAAAACTGGATTCAGGCACGGGCGCTGTACGGATTCTTCCCTGCCGCTGCTCATGGCGACGATGTCGTGCTTTTCGACGAGCACGCACGGGAGATATCACGCTTTCATTTTCTGCGGCAGCAACGGCGCAAGCGTGATGAGGAGGCACCGATGCTCTGCCTGGCAGACTTTGTCGCCCATGATGTCGAAAGCGCCGATCACATCGGTGCCTTCGCCCTAACCACCGGCCTGGGAGCCGACGAACGTGCCCGACAACTGGCGGCCGATCACGATGACTACTCATCGATCATGGTCAAAGCACTGGCGGATCGTTTCGCCGAGGCCCTGGCAGAAAAAATGCATGAACAGGCGCGCCGCGACTGGGGTTTTGGACTCGACGAAGATCTGTCAAAGGCAGAATTGATCGGCGAACGTTATCGTGGCATCCGTCCAGCACCTGGGTATCCAGCCTGTCCCGACCACACCGAGAAGGGCACACTCTTTGGACTGCTCGACGCCCCGTCCCTCACGGGTATCACCCTTACCGAAAATTTCGCCATGTTGCCCGCCGCATCGGTCTCAGGGTTATACTTTCAGCACCCGGAATCACGGTACTTCTCCGTAGGCCCCGTGGGGCATGACCAGGTGACGGATTATGGGCTGCGCAAAGGCATGGCACAGAACGAGGTCGAGCGGTGGCTGGGACCCAGCCTGGGATATAAGCCGGACTAAGGCCGTCGAGGCCGGATCATGAGCGACGCCGATATCGAGTCTCGACTGGACGACATCTACGCTGAACGCATCGACTGCATAGAGAAGATCACGCTACACGGAAAGCGCCCGCGGGAGATCGGCTACAACGCCCGGATCCCTACCCATGGGCCACGGGTCAGCGATCCCGTCGTCCGTCTGCGCACTTCCGGGGGCAGCCATGGCATCAGTTGGTCACGCCTGTCGTTGCAGGAAGCGGAGCCGTTGGTGGGGCGCACCGTGGGCGAGTTGTTCCGCCTTCCCGAAGGTTGTACGGAAGAGGGTAGGAACATCGATCTCCCACTCTGGGATCTGGTTGCCCGCCTCCTCGACATGCCGCTGTATCGGTTGCTGGGAGCCCGTGGTTCACGCCGGGTGCCACTTTATGACGCATCGATATACATCGACGATCTGGAACTCGACGACGATGGTGCCAAGCGCCTGTTTGACGCTGAAGTGACCAGCGGCTGGGAGCACGGTTATCGCCATTTCAAGATCAAGGTCGGTCGTGGTGCCCGCTGGATGGATACCGATCCGGGGTTGCGGCGCGACGCCCTCGTCGTCAAGGCGGTACGCGAGGCAGCCGGCGTCGAGGCGAAGATCATGATCGACGCGAACATGGGGAATACCCTCAACACAGCAATGCGGACACTGGAGTTGTGCGCCGACTGTGATCTCTACTGGTTCGAGGAGCCCTTCGCCGAAGACCGCGCCCTCAACGAGGCCTTGAAGATGTTCATAGAGGAAAACAACTGGGACACTCTGGTTGCGGACGGGGAGTTTGCCCCGCCCCCCTATTTCTTCGACTTGGTGCGCGATGGTTGGATCGATGTCGTGCAGCACGACTTCCACGCACTGGGACTTAGCTGGTGGCGGCAGACAGCGGCAACCATCGAGGGCTGGGGTGGTCGGTGCGCGCCGCACACGTGGGGCAGTTATATCGAGCGTTACGCCCACGCTCACTTCGCTGCCTCGGTGGCCAACTACGAATTGTTGGAAGCCAGTCCTGCCCGTGTTCCCGGTGTCATCGATGACGATTGGGTTATGGAAGACGGATGCCTCGTCGTCCCCGATACACCGGGAACAGGCTTCGACGTGGAGCCAAAGGTCTTTGCCGAAGGTCTCGAAGTCGGCGGCTATCGAATCACGGCGTAGGCTGGTGGTGACCTAACTCTGCAGGCGAATGTTCATTGGATATACCGAGAGATTCTCCGGCCCTGACTCTGTGATCAGATACATGTTCTCCAGTCGGACCCCGGCGCGTGCCTCGGGTATGTACGAACCCGGCTCGATGGAGACGACGTTGCCCACTTGAAAGATGCCACCACGCGTGGCGTTGACATCGGGCATCTGATGCGCCCGCAGGCCGATTGTATGCCCCCCATGGTGGCCCAGACCTGCGTCTGCAAGGGCTGGATGTTCGCGGATGTAGGCATCCATGGCTTTGGCGCACTCGCGGCTGTCCTTGCCCGGTTGCAGATAGTTGCCGATACCGTCATGGAAAGCGCGCAGATGTTGGTAGATCGACTCCTGCAATTCTGTCACCTCACCGACAGCAAACGTGCGGCACAGGTCTGCCCAGTACCCCCGGTAGGTGACCCAGGCGTCGATGATGTAGAGTTCACCTTCTTCGATGCGTCGATCACGGGCAAAGCCGCCGAGCTGACCGCATTGGTAGTCGCCGTCATGGAAGACTTTCTCCCCCGCTGCCAGATGCGCCGCCTGTTGCGCCGCCCCGAGGACTTCCAGCTCGTTGACACCGGGTGCGATCACCTTCTGCGCCGCGTCATACGCTGCCAGATCGATCTGCACGGCCTTGCGTAGCAGCTCGATTTCGTCGTCGTCTTTGACTTCCTGCATCTGCTGCAGGACCTCGTCCATATCGATCCACGCAACTGAGCCGCCAACACCTCTGTCTACGTGATCGGCAAGCATCTTCGGCATGAATTCACGCTGGTAGCCGACGCGCATGGCGCTGGTGCCCCGCGCCTGGAGCTGCTTGCAGACCAATTCGCTGAGTTGTGTACGCATGAAAGAATTGATCGTACCACCGACACTGCAGTCATAGGTGTAACACGCATCAACCAATGGCTCGCCAGCGTCGCTGTGCGCCGCCAGCCAACTCTCCCCTCCGGTCTCTATCCACAGCAGTGCCGGCTGCCCGGGAAATTGCTCGGGCAAGAGCACGCCTGTGAAGTAGTAGATCTCCAGGGGGTGGACGATGGCAACAGCGTCGACCTTGGCCTCGCTCAGACGCTGACGTAGGCGTTGCTGGCGATTCCGGCACCCTTGTTCCGTCACCGCTCCAGCCATCCCGGAAGACGTACCGCCGCGGACCGTTGCCATGCCGTCAGGTACAGTCTGGCCGTGAAGGCGACGGCACGTCGGGCTCGTTCCTCGGCGAAGAGCTTGCCCTGTTCCGACACCGGATCGAGGCCCTCCGCCAGTTCGTAGAGATCGTCCACCTTGCCGTTGCTCTCGTATGCCTGGGCGAGCACGGCAGCGAACAGATCTCCCTCGATGGCAGCGACAGAGACCTCGAGCGCAAGCTTGTCGGGCTTCATCTCGAGGCGCTCTATGATGGAGTCCATCGCCTCATGAATGCCGACTTGCTCCTTCTCGCCCGCATCGTTGAGCCGACCATCGAAATCTATGGTCGCATGAAGGGGTTGAGCGAGATCCTCGGCGTAATGGGCGAGGATTCCTGCATAGACCAGGATCTTGGACTGGATCATCTGATTGTCCGGCCACTTCCGGTGCTCGGCGAAGGCAATCATCAAGCGCTGTGTAGACTCCGTGATCGCGTATGGCGCGTATCCAACGTCTCTGGGACCGACACCGAGACGGTTGCATAACTCGATAAAGGCGTGACGCTTGTCTGGCGCCTCTTCCCCCTTGAGTAGCTCTAGATCAAAATAGTGCTCCGGAAACTCGGAATCATAGAGGTTGGATGCGGCGCGATTCTTGGCGATGTCTGGATCGAAAGACATGTGGGCGACGGCGTCAGCGGACTTCCGAAAAAAGGCGGGTACTTCCTGCGGCTGTGCCAATACTGCGGCCTGGGTCATGATCCCGTGGCTGTTCCCCCACCATGCATGGGAGGGCATGGGGAAGAGGCCCATCACCATGAAAGTGAGCGCCGCCACGACGACCCGCGTTGACAGGCGGGGCTGTCTTTCTATTCTACCTGACTGCAAGCCATTCCAATCGGTCGAATGCATACTCGCTCTATCCCCTTTTTCTTCATTCACCAGGAGTCAAGATCATGGCAATCCGTTTGGGCGACGAGGCACCGGATTTCACCGCCGAAACCACTGAGGGCAAGATCAGTTTCCATGAATGGATCGGCGACGGCTGGGCGATCCTCTTTTCCCATCCCGCCGACTATACACCTGTGTGCACGACGGAACTGGGCACGGTAGCCAAATTGAAGCCGGAATTCGATCAGCGCAACGTCAAGGTCATGGGACTCAGTGTCGATCCAGTGGATTCACACAACGGTTGGATCCAGGACATCAACGAGACGCAGGGCACGTCTGTCAACTTTCCCCTGGTTGCCGACCCGGATCGTGTCGTGGCCGATTTGTACGATATGATCCACCCCAATGCCCTCAACAATCTGACGGTACGCTCCGTGTTCGTCATCGGTCCCGACAAGAAGGTGAAGCTTACCCTCACCTACCCGGCTTCGACAGGACGCAATTTCGACGAGATCCTTCGCATCGTCGATTCGCTGCAACTGACGGCCAATTATAGTGTGGCGACGCCGGCAAACTGGCAGGATGGTGACGATTGCATCGTCGTACCCGCAGTCTCTGATGAGGAGGCGAAGAGTAAGTTTCCCAAGGGTTTCACAGCGATCAAGCCGTACCTGCGCGTGACGCCACAACCAAACAAGTAGCGACCAACTTACAGCGCCAGTCGCTAGCACAAAACGCGACCGCCCGCTGGCCTGTCGAAACGACAAAGCCAGCGGGCGGTTTGTTTATGATGACGGAGCGCTTCCGCGCGCAAAAAATCGTCGCGCCTAAAACGGAAGTCCGTCGTCCTCGTCGTCGGCACCCTCGTCCATGGCCCCCGCGCTCACCAGACTGTCCGTATTCTCGGCGCCGCCGCGGCCATGGCCACCACGGCCGTAGAGGAGGTCGAGTTCGCCCGGACCACCGGCACCATCGATAAGTTTCAGGTCACCGACGACGATTTCGGTGACGTAGTGCCGTTGCCCGCGGTCATCCTCCCAACTGCGGGTCTGTAATCGACCCTCGATACGGACCTTACTCCCCTTCTTCAGGTACTGACCGGCAACCTCAGCCAGGCGCCGCCAGAGCACGAGCCGATGCCACTCGGTACGCCGTCGTTGCTCACCGTTGCGATCGTTCCATGTCTCGTTCGTGGCCAGGCTGGCCGTCGTAACCTGTGTACCGCTGGGAGTGAACCGAGTCTCGGGATCGACACCGAGATTGCCCACGAGAACCACCTTATTGACGCATTTTGTTTGCATCAGTCGAGAACTCCTGCTGACTCGGATGGGGAATGGGGACTCACAATAAGTATGGGGACGCTACCAAATGACGCGGGCGCTATGCCGCCAGGGCTGGCACCTTGCGCTTGCGACGTGCCTGGGGCGTTTCGATACCATAGCGACGACAGAGCCGACCGAAGCTACCGGGTGCAATGCCCAGAGCGAGACCGGCGTCGCGGTTGCTGGCATAGATGCGAGCGGCGCGCTCAACGCGCTCGCGATCAAACTGATCCATGATGTAACTCCCTCCTGCAGGTGGCTGTTAACGCACGATGCCTTCGCTGTTGTGCAGGCACCATATCATGTGCACATCAGTATACTACTCAGATGTGCACTATGTCAACACTTCTTTGCGCTGCAAGAGGATTTTCAGCCCACCTCGTCGAGCACCTCGAGGAAACGGTCTACGTCGCCATCACTGTTATAGAGATGTCCGGAAACACGCACTCGTCCATACTCACCCCAGACAAGGACATTTTGACCAGCAAGACGCAGGGTCAGCCCGGCGGCGTCCTCGTCGAGAAAACAGGTATTGCCGGAGCGCGCCCCTCGAACTGAGGGTGAAATGACCATACGACCACGCGCTCGGAGACCGGATTCGACGCGCTCGGAGAGGTCCCAGGCGTGGTCCTGGATTGCCTTCGTGCCAATGCCGTGCAGCCGTTGCAGGGCACGCTCGAGAAACAGGATGACGACCATGGCGGGATTTCCGGGCTCCAGTCGTTGCGGCATCGGCTTCACAGCGACCGTCGGCGCCCGCTCGGCGCCCTGCGGCGGCCATACCGCCAGATTGTGCCAGCCGAAACAGCTGTCATCCACCACCGAGGACGCACGCTCGCTGACATAACAGGGTGCGGTTCCATGGGTGGCCAGCAGCCACTTGTAACTGCTGCTCACACACAGATCCGTCACCGTTGCGGGCACCTCAACAACCCCGGCGGCGTGGGTACTGTCGACGGCGAGCAGGCACGTCTCGGAGTGGGATCGCAGGCCTTCGGCGAGGCCGGTGATATCGAGATTCTGGCCCGTGTAGAAGCTGACCTGGCTGACAGCGAGGACCCGCGTACGCTCATCGACGGCATCGATCAGATCCGCCTCGTGGACGCGCCAGTCTCTGTGTGGTACCATCCGCACCTCGACACCGAGTGCCTCCAATTGCCGCCAGGCGTAGGCCACCGACGGAAATTCGAGGTTGTCGGTGACCACATTGTCACCCGCACGCCAGTCCAAGCCACGGGCAAGCCAATTCATTCCCTCCGCAGCCGACGGCAAAAATCCGATGCGCTGGGCCGTCACCCCCCAGAGTCGTCCCATAGACGCGCGACACGCCTCACCACGTTGATAGACTTGCTCACGTCCCGCCAATCCACCGCTCTTGAGTTGGGAAAATTCAGCATAAACCCCCTCGAATTCACGCAACCAGGGGGCTTCACCCCCCGTACACAGGTGGGTGAGGCCATCGAGGCCAACGAACTCCGATGGGTGGATCAGAGGCTGGATTTCTGTCATAGGTCTGCAGAACCGTCGTCAAGGGTGTACCAAGCAGCGATACCGGCCAGCGCGTAGACCCCGGCGCCGAGAAGAAAGACACCGCCCTCCGCAACCCCCAACTGAAGCAAGAGCCAACCAAGGTTTGGACCGGCGGCGGAACCGAAATCAGAGGCCGTTACATACGAAGCGACCCGACGCGAACCGCCACTGCCGGCCTCGGCCTGCAGCACCACGGCAACGCCGGTGGCAGTAACGTAAAATGCGAGGATGGCGAGGACCATCACCGACGTTGGCACTTGTGGTGCTGCCGCCAGAGCCAGAACCGCTGCACCGGCTGCGAAGTACACCGCCCCCGATCGCCGCCGCCCAACGCGATCGGCGATGTGGCCGAGGACGGGCGCCAGCAGATCGGCCACCCAGCGCGATGCGAGGAGCACGCCGGTGAGGCTCGCCACGCCCAGACCGAGGGCACCCCCGAGGTCGACATCCCCCAGTCGCGCACCCAGAACGGCGCCCAACGTCGCGGCGATCAACCCCTGACCGACACAGCCGCTGGCGAAACCACACACCAGCAACCCTGGCTTGATAGGTCCCGAGGACTGTGTGTCCGACGGCCGAGTGCGCGGCAACCCGGCACGTGACAAGGGACCCAGGGGCACGCAGACCAGGGATGCGGCAGCAAAAATGAAGAGAGTCGATGAAAATCCAAGCAGATCGTGCCCGAGAGCTCCGAGCAGATTGCCGGAGATGGACCCGAGACGGGAAATACCGCTGTAGAACCCCATCGCCCGCCCCAGATGGGCGCTGCCGGTGGGACTTTCGGCTGCAGCATCAACCACCGTCATCAAGCCGATCTGGCGGATGAAAGACCAGCAAACCCCCCACAGGATTCGCGCCGCCAAAAGACCTGGGAACCAGGCAACCATACCGTAGGCAATGTTGAGCAACGCCCCCGTCACCAGCGCGACGACGAGCAACCACGCCAGACTCCAACGCCGGGATCCTTGCTCAGCCAGGTGATTCGTGACGAGGCGGACGATGCGGTTTGCCGACAGAAGGACACCGACCTGATACGGCTGTAGTCCCAGATCGGCATAGATCGTCGGCAAGACGGCGTACAGCATCTGGTCGCCGAGCAGCGACGACGCCGTCGCCAGCGACACGAACCAAACGCCCCGACTCCGTTTCAACTCATGCCCACTTGTTCCCGAAGCGCCTCGGAGCGAGCCGGTTCCATCAGATCTTCATCCTTGAGCAGTTGGGCGATTCGCAGCTCTGGCATGCCGGCCTGTCTGGTCCCCAGGACTTCTCCAGGTCCGCGTAGCTCTAAATCTTTGCGGGCCAATATAAATCCATCAGTTGTTTCACATAAAGCCTCAAGTCGATGTCGCCATTCTTCCCCACCATCGGTGGGGTATGCGATGAGGATACAGTAGGCATCATCAGTGCCGCGCCCCACACGTCCGCGCAACTGGTGCAGCTGCGACAGACCGAAACGCTCGGCGTGTTCGACGACCATGACCGTAGCATTGGCCACATCGACACCGACCTCGATGACCGTCGTCGACACGAGCACGTCCACCTCCCCCGCCGCGAAGCGTGCCATGACATCAGTCTTCTGTTGTGCCGGCAGGCGTCCATGGATCAACTCAACGCGGCAGGTGGCAAGCCACTCGCGGCACAGCTCTTCGAAGCCAGCCTCAGCCGACGTCAGATCGCTCTTCTCCGAGTCTTCGATCAATGGGTAGACGACGTAGGCCTGACGCCCTGCCCGGACCTGATCGGCAACAAAACCAAAGATGCGATCCCTTCGAGCCGGCTCGCGTATGGCGGTACGCACCGGCTGTCGACCAGGCGGCAACTCGTCGATCACGGATACGGACAGATCACCATATAGAGTCAACGCCAGGGAACGGGGAATGGGCGTCGCCGTCATGATCATCAGATCGATACCCGCTCCTTTGCTCGACAGTCGCGCCCGCTGAGCGACCCCGAAGCGATGTTGCTCGTCGATGATGGCCAGTCCGAGGCGAGCAAACTCGACATCATCCTCGATCAGCGCGTGCGTGCCCACCACAAGACGGGTCGCCCCACTGGCCAATCCATGGAGCAGCTCTCGCTTGAGAGCAGCACGAGCGCCGCCCTTAAATAGAACGACATCCTCCAGGCCGACGGCTGCAAGCAGGCGCCGCACGTTGTGAAAGTGTTGCTCAGCGAGAATCTCGGTGGGCGCCATAACAGCCACCTGCCAACCTTGTTCGACGACGCACAGGGCGGCACACACGGCGACGAGGGTTTTCCCGGAGCCCACATCCCCATGGAGCAAACGACGCATCGGCGCCGTCGCCGCCAGATCACGACCGATTTCATCGATGCAGCGCAGCTGCGCCCCGGTCAATTCAAAGGGCAGGCTCTGTAGCAACCGTGGCACCAGATCGACGCTCCGAGCAAAGGACGCCCCCTCTTGTGCGCACAGCGCCCGTCGACGGTTCTCCAGTTCGCACTGCAGCAGAAACAGCTCCTCGAAGGCCAACCGTCGGCGAGCACGCTCCGCGTGCACAAGATCGGCAGGGAAGTGCACCCCCCAGAGAGCCTCACCCAGTGGCATGAGATCGTGACGGGCCTCCGCGCCGGCAGGCAGCTGAGTCTCTATATGCGGCACCCACGCCTTCAACGCTGCCGCGATCAGGCGCCGAAATCCACGACTACGAAGACCGCGTTCCTTCATTTCAGCGCTGGATCCGTACAAGGGGACGACACCACCGGTGTGCAACAACTCCCCCTCGCCGTCGTCGTGAACGAATTCGTATTCCGGATGAGAGACTTGCCGTTGACCGCGAAACTGCTCGACGCGACCACTAAGTGCGATGACGTCCCCGGGTTCAAACGTGTGATAACGGCCGCCCTGAAACCAGACGCAGCGAAGCGATCCCGTGTCATCGGCGACGTCGATCGAGAAGGGCGGGCCGCGCCTGCCCCGACGTGATGGCGGCGGCGCCTGCACGGCCCGAACCTCGGCGATCAAAGTCACCTCTTCGCCGACGGGGGCCTGGGCAACGGAGACGATCCGACTGCGATCCAGATGGCGACGAGGAATTCGCGTCAACAAGTCGACAATGGTTTCCACTCCAGCTTCGCGCAGGACGGCAGCCCGGCGAACACCGACACCGATCAGCTTGTCGATGGGTAGAGCCGCGACCTCTCCCGCCAATAACGGTAGAACCGCTCGATCCTCTGCAGAGACGGCAGTCGGAGCGTCTGTCTGACGAGGTGGGCTCATAGACGCTGTCGGCTCATGACGAAGTAGTAATCACGGCTGAGCCATTAAAGAATTTGTCCGATGCGCCGATCCATAATAACAAGACCGGAACACCATGTGGGGAGGGCGTCGCGACTGGCGACTGAGGTACTCGCTGCATTAAGGGACTCCGCACGCATTTGCCCCACGGTATCGAAATCGGACAGAGCGTTCTGCTTCGTTTCGACGATCCCAGAGTGGAGGCAGGTGCCTATCATGGACGCTTACAGGACATGAGCAAAAGTGGACTGATGTGCTTCGACGCACCCGGAGACCTGCGGCCCCGAAAAGGGACGCCGGTGACGGTCCGCAGCATGCATCAGGGTTCAGGCCACGGTTCATACAGTTTTTCCAGTGAAATCCGTGGCCGTGGTCGCCTGCGTGGCCGCTTGCCGGTCCTGCTTGTAGAGCCACCAGAACCAGCTGGACGACAATGCCCGGCGCATCACACACCGGATCAGCGTCTGCCTGCGGGGTATCGTCACCTGGCGCGAGACACCTTGTTGCCCCCAGCAGCAGGCAAATGCTATCATCATCAACCTCAGCGGTGGCGGCGCTCAAGTCTACACCAGACAGCGCCCAGATGCCGAATACCTTGAGATGAACCTCAATGCGCCGATCCCATTCGTCTAGGAAGCAGCGCGAAGGGCCGTTCCAGATCCACTAAGTTGAATCTACGTATATCGTTGTCCAACAATCTATCCGCTGATTCACATGACCACATACGTGAATGATTTTGTGGCCTCCGCGCACGCGTCGTCTCCTGCCGAGAACACAGTCGCGACGAACGTGGCACCGTCTACGCCATATCCATTGCCTTCTGTGAGTCTCAGCAGGGCTGCTTCCAACTGGTCAGCTTCCTGGAGCGGCAATCGGCGCGTAAAATCGTCAGCGATGAAGTGGGTACAGAACGCGCCGATCCCGCCAAAGCCGGTCGCCGTCGAGCCCTGGCGACGGCCGCCTGAGGCAAAGGCGTCGATCCCAACCCGCCCACCTACTTGACATCGGTTCGACGCGATACTTCCACGGGCTCCCAATTCTCGCGGAGCCCTTTGATAGTCAATCCTTTTCGCAGTTCCTTATAGGTACTGCGTATCTCGAACGCCCATCCTTCTTTTATGCCTACTCTGGGATGTGGCTGCATCTCATCATCAGCGTACCGCTCCTGGTCATCTTCGCCCAAGTATCGATTGTCGAGGCCTTGTCCTCGATG
>DPVW01000044.1:0-2337 GCA_003529325.1 Candidatus Latescibacterota bacterium
GTAGCCAACGATCGTCGACGTGGAAGGGCTGGCATCCCTTGGAGTCACCCGGGCTGACGGCAGCCCTGTGTAGTGCTGGGGCCGGCCCTGCGGGCGTCCGGTTACGCTGGGTCGAGACGTGACAGCGCCTCGCAAGCTGTATGAGTTCGCAGGGATCCCCGAGGAGATGTCTGACACCCGCGCGCAACTCGCCACACATGCTGCTGCGTAGCGCGCCACATCGCCCACCGACCACTAGCGCACGACTCGCCTGATGGGCACTAGCCAGACTGAGAGGGTGTGGCTTACGGCCATCCTCTGTGGCGTTTCAGCGCCGCCCATGCGGTGGTGGCTCTGTCTACGGGACTGACTGCCAGGCTGGATCCGCCAGCGTCGAAGACTTCGAAGTCGTCGACGAGCACCTTTGACTTCCAGATGCGCACGCCGAACGCGCCGCTCGGATAGGGAACGGCGTCGTACTGGGCGACTTCATCGCCGTTCACGAAGACCGTAAGCGCGGCGCCAGTGACGGTCACGGCAATCTCATGCCACGCGTTCATCGGGAGGTCTACATCCGCGGTGGCCACGATCGGCCAAGCTCCACCGCGTTCGAAGACGTTCAGGACGTTCTCACGTGGATCGCCGCAGCAGAGCCGCTTGCGAGCGGGCTCAACGAGCATGTAAGTCGTCGGCGTTGCCGCCCGGACTATCAGCCCGAATGCCGCGAACTCCGCCGTCTCCTCGACGATGTTGAAACGCGCCCGCGCGGTGTAATCCGTGAGGTCGGCGAAGTTGTCCAGAAACAGCGCGTCGACGTTCTGGTCGTCCGCGAGCGTGTCGAAGGCGAGCACGCCGTTACCGCCGTCCTGCTCCGCAGACAGGGTTGGGAAGTCGGGCCAGGCGTCTATGCCATCCTCGAAGTCCGCGAAGAACAGGGTCTCGCCCGTCGCGACGACTGCAAGCGACGATAACCAGACCGCCGCCCACCAACTCCGGTGTGTGGACATTCGCATGACTGTTGCCTCCTGTGACGTTCCTGAGATGCGTGGCGCCTGCCGCGCGATGGTAGGCCCCGGCGCGCGTCCTGCAATCCGGAGACCACCCGAATCCCAGGCGAGCCTCGTCACGGCCTTGCACGGCGGGAAGTTTCGATCGTTGCCGTTATCTGGACTTTGTCCATTGGTAGGTGTAGAACGCGACCTCAGTGCGATAGCATTCGCACTTTCAGCAGGAAGGTCGCGCGTCATGGTTCGGTTTCCCACGGAGATGGTCCCCACCATCCAAGCGTTCGCGGGTCTGTTCTCCCCCAGCGTGTTCCAACACGCCCAGGTACTCCTGATGGGTACCATTCTTGCCCCGGGTCAGCGTATGGTCACCAGCGCACTCCGGGTGCTGGGTCTGGACCAGGAGTCGTCGTTCCAGAACTACCATCGCGTCCTGAATCGAGCGAAGTGGTCAGGACTCGCTGCCGCAGGCATCCTACTGCGGTTGCTCGTGCGCGCGTTCGCCCCTCTCGGTCCGCTGATCGTGGGCATCGACGAGACACTCGAGCGTAGGCGTGGCAAGAGAATCACCGCCAAGGGAACCTACTACGACCCGGTGCGATCGAGTAAGAACATCATCGTCAAGTCGACAGGGCTTCGGTGGATATCCATGATGTTGCTCGCGCCGATTCCCTGGGCCGACTGCGTCTGGGCGCTTCCGTTTCTCACCGCGCTGATGCCTTCGAAACAGCACTGCCAGGACAAAGGTCGACGCTACAAGACCGTCAGTGAATGGGCTCAGCAGATGATCTCCCAGTTGCGCCGCTGGATGCCAAAGCGTGACATCGTCGTGGTGGCTGACGGGAACTACTCAGTACTCAAGCTGCTGTCCCACTGCATTTCGCTGCCGAATCCAGTAACGATGGTGACCCGGCTACGCCTGAATGCCGCGTTGTATGATCCTCCCGCGCCGAGGAAGCCAGGACAGTTGGGAAGGCAGCCGATCAAGGGAGACCGCCTGCCCACTATGAAGGCGGTCATCGAGGCCGAGGATACCCGCTGGACGCGGATCGTCCTGCCCAAATGGTATAGCCAGCAGGAGCGTCCGATTGAGATCGTCTCCGCTACGGCGCTCTGGTATCACACCGGCGTCAAGCCGGTACCGATTCGCTGGGTGGTCGTGCGAGACCCGTTGGAGAAGTTTCCCACCCAGGCGCTGCTGTGCACCGACCCTTTGGTGGACCCGGTGCAGATACTGTCTTGGTTCATGCTCCGATGGCAGGTAGAAACCACGTTCCAGGAGACGCGGACGCATCTGGGAGTCGAGACGCAGCGCCAGTGGAGTGACCTCGCGATTCACCGCACCACGCCAGCG
>DPVW01000044.1:2677-2845 GCA_003529325.1 Candidatus Latescibacterota bacterium
GATCATCACGCTGATGGCGAATCGACGTGCGAAGCGAGGAACCCTGCCGGTTCGTCAGACGGCGTGGTATGCCAAAGAGACTGCGACGTTCTCCGATGCCCTCGCCTCAGTGCGCCGCTTGCTATGGGCATATTCCATTTACTGCATGTCGCCGGAAATCGACGATGT
>DPVW01000352.1:0-8573 GCA_003529325.1 Candidatus Latescibacterota bacterium
GGGGGTAACTGTGGCTCCATGATGGGCAAGATCCGCGACATGCTCACTTTCGAGGGCCTGGCCTATGCCATTTACGACTACCCGGACATGGTCGAGACCTGCTGCGTGCTGGTGGAGGACGCCCTGGACCAGATCCTCCCCCACGTGGATGGGGGTTGGCTATCCCCTTTTCCGCACCAGCTTCTGCATCGAGCGGAGCTGACGCGGCGGATCCATGCTGCTGCCGTAGTCGCTCCACGACACCTCTGCGACGTAGATATCGCCCTTCGAGTCGACGGCGATACCATGTGGCGAGTAGAAACGTCCGGGCTCATCTCCGAACGGATCGGTCCCGACTCTCGCCAGCAGGTTGCCCTGCCGATCCATCACCGAGACCCGTGGTCCCAGGTTCGTCCCCATCGTGTTACTCCCGATGCCGCAGAAGTACTCTCCAAGGTAGACCAGTGGATCGTCACCCGTCGGATCCATGCAGATCGCCGCGACGCGAGACATGTCGTTCCACTGCGTCACGAACTTACCGTCCGTGTCGAACACCTGAACCCGCTGATTCTCCCGGTCGGCGATGTAAACGAACCCGTCGTCGTCGACGATCACATTGTGCACGATGTTGAACTGTCCGGGACCCGTCCCAGACTCTCCCCACGACATCAGCAGTCGCCCTTCCGGGTCGTACTTATGCACGCGCGCGTTCGAATAACCATCCGCGACAAACATATTGCCCGTGTTCTTGTCGACCGCGAGATGGCAAGGGCGATTGAACGGATCGCCGCTCATCGCAGGTGCCGGGTGACCGGCCTTCAACTCGGCCATCAGCACCCCCTTTGGCGTGAACTTCCTCACCGTGTGGTCTCCGTTGTCCACGCAGTAGACGGATCCGTCCGGGCCGATCGACACGCCATGGGGATTCGCAAACACGCCGTGTCCCCACGTATCCAGGATATCGCCATCCGCATTGAACACAATCATCGGATGCGTGCCCCGATTGAAAACGAACACATTGTCGTGGGCGTCTACCGCAACCGCTGTCGCCTCCTTGTAGGTCGCGTCATCCTGCAGGTTGCCCCAATCTTCGCCCGTGGTCTCGTACACGTAATCGCCTGAGCCTAACTCGACCATCTCGCCTCTCCGGTTTTGTTTATCTCCAGCACTACGGGGTCGCTCCATTCTGCTACACGACCCATGTAGCAGTCTTTCCACTGTCAGCCGGAGAATGGACAATCTTCACATTTGCATCTCTATTTTATAGACTCTCGCTGCCAATGCTGGGTTTGAACCCAGCAACTCTTCGAACTCATCTTTCATGACCACCAGGGCTTGTGGCGTCGATTTCGGCCTCAACGGTGGCTGAGCGCGGCAGCCCGGTAAACAAACTCATTTCTCCCACAATGTCAGATGTCGTTATGCGGCTCAACTCCACGCCGCCACTCTTGATGCTCAGTTCTCCGGATAGCAGGACGTATATCTCCGCCCTGTCCTCCCCTTCGGCGCAGAGCTGCTCACCCTTTGCTCTTCACTTCGCCTGCCTCGAGCAGCCTGTGAGCCTGTCGGAAAGTCAGGTGCTGAAAGGCTGGCACTCTGTCAATAAGCTTCTTGACTATGTCTTCATGCGCCATTCTGCTTTCCCCTGTCTCCCTCGGGTCCCCTTTGTGTATTCGTGCTCGCTCAGAAATTGACGACGGAGGCGCCGTAGATATTTGCGGGGCCATTCGTCACGAGGTAGAGGTAGTGGTATCCGGCACCCAATTCCACGGGAGCTCGCGTGTTTCGATCAGTTCACCAAGCCCGGGAGGCAAATCTGCCTCGGCGAGACCGGCAAGCTTCGGTGGCAACACATCGCCGCGTTGAGCGATGGCTGGACTGACACCGCCAGAATATCCAAGCATCCATCCCAGGGCGATTGCCACACCCAGTTTCACAGAAGGAACTCTCGCCAGACGTCTTTGTACGCGCATCAACTGTCCTTTTTCTGTTGCTGGTGAGTTGCTCTGGCAGCCAGCCGGCAGGTAGGCCAATTTAAAGCCCCTCCCTGCCTGATGCACGTGACCCTTCACAACCGTGTGGTTTACAGCTCACCGCTGGACTGGCCGGCAACTCTGGTTTTGGTTCACGGGAAAACGGCCTGGAGAGCATGACCACTCCAGTCGCCTTTGCGAAGGAGAGTGAAATGGACCGGATTCCGTTGGCGATTGTTGGCGCAGGTGGCATGGGCGGCAGGCATCTGCGGGCACTTGGCGCACTGTATGAAAGCGGCATGGCCAATGTTGAGTTGATGGCCGTATGCGACCTCCGAGAGGATAACGCCAAGCACCTGGCGGACTCGGCTCAACAGGTGCTTGGCTCGCGGCCACAGGTCTTCACTTCGATGGAGCAGATGAAGACCCAATGCCCTGATATCCAAGCGGTGGATATCACAACCGACTCCGGTTCTCACCATCTGGTGGCGGAGATGGCCTTCGACCTCGGTTATCACGTGCTCTGCGAAAAGCCGCTGTCACTGACCATCCGCGGCTGCAACCGCGTGATCGACGCATGGAAACGCAGCGGCAAAGTCCTCAGCGTGGGCGAGCAGGAGCGTCGCGACCCGATATGCCGCCTCAACAAGGCGGTGCTCGATGCGGGGGCCATCGGCGCGCCGTATGCGTTCCTGCTCGGCTCTGCCAGCGGTGGCAGCGATATCGTCATCTGGCCCTGGCGGCATTACAAGAACATCGGTGGCATCTTCGTCGACGCCGGGGTGCATGTGGTCGACCAGATGATGTATTACCTGGGAGAGATCGAAGAGGTCTTCGCCGTCGCGAAGGTGTGGGAGAGCAAACGGTATCGGGGCGAACGCATCGGTGTGGGGGATTTCTACGAGCACTGGTACGACGAAGTGCCTGACGAGATTGATGCCGACGCTGAGGACATGGTGGTCTCCACCCTCAAATTCGCCAATGGTGCCATCGGCCAGTGGACATCTTTCTACGCCGCCCATGGCGAACCGCTGCGTTATGGCATGATCTACGGTTCCAAGGGCTCGATGCAGCCTGCAAAGCAGCGCCGTGGTGAGCCACTGACGGTCACCATCGATGGCGTCGGCGCCGTGACCGGTGACGAGGTGCTTACCCTTGTTCCCGACTTCCACTTGGACGAGTTGTCGGCGCGTCTGTTCGGCGCCGATCGCCTCGGTTCATACACGACGCCTTTCGAGGACGCCGATCGCTTTCTGGTGGCGCTGGAGTACTACGAACTGGGACAGTGCATCGCCGGTGGCACGGAGCCGGAAGTAAACGCCTACGTTGGCCGCAAAGACCTCGCGGTGTGCAACGCGGCGTTGGAGTCGTCGGTGTTGGGCAGACCGGTGACAGTCGCAGAGATTGAGAACGAGGAGACGGCAGAATACGAGGCAAGCATCAACACCCATTGGAAGATTTAGCAGGTCAACAGATGAAAATCGACAAAGTCGAGACCTTTTTCGTATCACGGTTCCTCCTCTGCCGCATCACCACACAAGATGGCACCCAGGGCGTCGGTGAGTCCTGTTACTGGTCGTACCCGAAGGCCGCACAGGAGACGATTCATGGTCTTGCGGATGCACTGATCGGGCTGGATGCCGGTAACATTGAGCACATCTGGAACTACGTGTGGCGCTACAACAGTAACTTTCGCGGCAACAGCATCGGCGGCGCGATCAGCGCCATCGACACGGCGCTGTGGGACATCAAGGGCAAACGGTTGCAGGCGCCAGTATGGGATCTGCTGGGCGGCAAAGTTCGACACAAGGTCCGCGGGATCGCGCAGGGGATCAGCGGCGAATCGCCTGAAGCGGCCTCGGCGGGGGCGAAGAAGGCGCAGGAGGAAGGATTTACAGCGCTAAAATTCAAGCCAATGCCGAACAACTGGGCCGAGTTGCGCTACACCAAGCTTGTTGGTGATGCAGTTGCAATGGTCGCTGCCGTCCGTGAGACCGTCGGCTGGGATTTCGATATCGGCATTGAGATTCACCGCAACATGCAACCCTCGGAGGCGGTTGCCTTCGCCGCGGAGGTGGCGCGACTTCGGCCCTACTTCATCGAGGATCCGATCGTCCCTGACTCGGTGGTTGCCATGGCCGAGGTGGCTGAGAAAATGCAGGGGGCCCTGGCAATTGGTGAACGCAACGTCGGCGTCTGGGAATTTCGTGAGTACGCACAGCTCGTCAAACCGGCATTCTTCAAACCGGATGTCGCCGTGGCGGGAGGCATTTCCGGGGTGAAGAAGATCGCAACCATTGCGGATGCTCACCATATCAGGATTTGTCCACACAACTTCCAGGGCCCCATCGCCACCGCCGCCTGCATCGCTCTGGCGACGAGTTGCCCGTCATGGGATGTGCAGGAATCGGTCGGTGAAACGGAGTCGCCACGACGGGACATGGTCGACGAGGTTATAAAGTTGGAGAACGGCTGGTATACACCATCAGAACGCCCGGGCCTCGGTGTCGAGTTCAACGAAGCTGCCGTCGGTATGCACCCCTTTGATCCAGCCCGTGTATCTCCGCCTATCAGGGAAGATGGCAGTGTCGCGCTGCGTTAGGGGTTCTGTATGATGATCGCAGAATCGGGCTGGAGTAAGCGGCGCCCCCTCAGACGAGCTCCTTCCAGCGCCTGACCATGGCTTCGATACCTCTGCCAGTACAGATCGTCATCGATGACGTTGGTTGGTGGGAGGCCACCGACGGCAGTGCTGTCGGTGAGCCTTTCCGCAGCGGCATGGGACGGCCCCATGTGCCCGCCGACTACCGGGCCCTCGCCGAGTTGGGCAGACGTCTCGGGATGCGCCCGCAGGCGGCGATGATGTTGTGCGACTGGGACCGCGACCTCGTGCTGCGCCAGCTGCCCGAAGCGACCTGGATGGGCGCGGATTGGGACAATCCCTGGCGTCACCATCCGCACCTCGACGAAGCCGCGCAGATCCTCACGGACCGCGCCCACGATCTTGAGCTCGTCGTGCACGGGCTGGCCCACGAGTGGTGGGGGGAAACCGCCATGGAGCGGGCCGAGTGGGCGGACCGGGCGGGCATCATGCGGCCCCGTCACCTGCTGGAGCGCCACCTCGAAGCCTACGCTACCATCCTCGAGCGCAACGCTCTCGGTCCCTTGCCGCAGTTCTTCGTGCCCTGTGCATTCTGCCACGCCTTCGGCGATGGCGATGCCGGTGTGCACCGGCTACTCGCAGACCATGGCATCATTTATGTCTCCACCCCTTTCGGCAGCATGCGCCAGGTGCGCGAACCGCAGACGCCACGCATCGCCGTGGAGTGCGGCGTCATGACCGTCGACCGGGGTGGCGGTGCCCCGCCCTGGAGTGCCGCGGCGGCGGCCCCACCCGAGGCTATGACCGGACCGATCATCGGCCTCCACTGGCCCAACATTCTGCATCCCGACCCCGAGCGGAACGACGAGGTCGTCGATGCCTGGGTCACCCACCTTCAACGCGTCGGCAGTCTCCACGACCGCTGGCTGGCTCCCGACACGCCGCGTGCCTGGAGCCAGCTGGCGCACGCAGAGTGTACGCTGGTCACCGACACCGCCGAAGGCCTCGCTTTCGATTTCGGAGCACTCGACGAGTTGGCTACCGCCGCGCCCTTGGACCACTTCGTTGTCAAGACGATGGACCGGCAGCGACCCCGCTTTGCTGCCGGCGTGCAGGTGCTGGCCGAGTCGTGGGATGACACTGCTGGCTGCTGGGTGACCCAGCTTCAACGCCGTCATGCTTTGACGGCCAGCGCCAAACCGGGGCGATGAGCGCAGGAGAATGGAACGAGCCATCGAAACCTTCGTCCGTGGTTATTGCTTCACGCGCAGCTTCACTCATCCCTATGTGGCCGGGAAAGCCGGGCCGCTGTGGGTCCTGCGCGACGGGCCGCGCAAGCGAGGTGACGCACGGAGGGAGGAGTTCGTCTCGTATGGCGTGGAGCCGATGCGAGCGCATCGACTCGTGGCCAAACACGCGCGCGGGCACTACTGCATCTGCGTCCTGCACGACCTGGACGAAGACGGCCTGGATCTGCGCGACGACTTCAAGGACCTGGGGTATCGGCTCGGGCACTCCGAGTTCATGATGGTCCACAATCTGAAGCGCATCCCCAGAGTGCCGGCGCCGCTGAGCATTCGCCGCGTCGACACCGAAGCCATGGCCGATCGTCTGGCCAAAGTGGCGCGCTCACGGCAGATCCTGCCCGAGCATCTGGGGAAAGACGCACCCCAGCGATCCTACGTCGCACTCGATGGTGAACTGCCGGTGGGCTGGGTGAGCAGCATCGTCACAGGCGACACGACCTGGTGCGCGAACATGTACGTGAAACCGGAGTTTCGCAGACGTGGAATTGCCCGCTCGTTGATGTGCCGCATGTTGCGAGACGATCGCTCCGGTGGCGCCAGCATGGCCGTGCTGTTGGCCAGCCATGCGGGGGCGAAGCTGTACCCGGTGGTGGGGTACCGGCAGATCGGGACATTGATGGTGTTCACGCCGAAGCGTGGATAGCTGCAACGCTCGACCTGCCTCGGTGGCCAACGGCACGCTCAATCTCCGTCGGCGAGTGATCCTAACTGCGCGGTGTCAAGCAGCCAGATGACAGTCGCAGGGGGGGCGGACGGAATGCACGCCGACGCGTGTGTCCCGGGCTCGGCCGTCATACTCCCATACCCCTCGACGCAGTCGGCTATCCACCATCTCCTGCAGCATCCATGCCATCAGTGCCCCGGTAATTGCATTGCTTGTCACGACAGAGGCTTCGGCCTGCGCACCGCAAGGCTGCGGTTCCGCCTCGAACTGCCCGGCACGTACGCGCCGACGAGCCTCCTGATGCGGATGTTCCCCATTGAGCAGGGGTTGACGCCGATACCGGGCGACGTCATTGAGAAAGGCGCGCACTGCAAAGCTGTCAGGGCAGGCGACGAGCACATCTTTTTTCCCAACGTGTGGACAGGAGAGGCGATCCACGATCATGCCGTAGCCAGACCAGTCGACGCGCGTTGCAGGCTTCGCATGACTTGCCCAGACTGGCTGCAGGGTGCTGGGGATCAGTTCCTGCTGGACGAAGGTGTCCTTCTCTGCGAGCTTCGCGGTACGGGAGCCGCCCTGGATCTCGTCGAGCCTCGAGGTTTCGGGGCCCGTTGTCTGTACGGCCACCCACAGACGCAGGCTTCTCACGCTCTCGGTGCAGACGCCTGACCGTCGGTCCACCATTCACGGACAAACCTCGCTCCGTGTCCGGGTGCTGTATTTGAACGACGGCATCCAATCTGGTCAGCCCGCGGCGTGGGGCTGACTGACCGTGATCTGCATGTCTTCGGTCTTCTGTGGCAGCAATTCGCGCAGTGGCATATCCGGTGTTGCTGTCTGCACGTTCTGACCGGATTTCACCTCGATCGTGCAGCGAGGGTCCGCAAGAGCCCGTCGGATCTGCCCAACTACCTGCTCGACCTCGATCTGGGTGGCCTGCTGAATACCGTACCGCAAGGACCCCTGGAACATGTCGCGCTCCTGTCCGAGAGACAATTTCAGTTATAGAACTGGCAACAAGGTAACAGATATAGATACACAGTGTCACACTACTAATAGAGACTAAATGTGAATAGTTCTGTTGACTCCATTCGCTGCGGATGATAGTTTGACGGTGTCCTCATGGATGGGATCATATATAGTAGAATGGAGCTCTTGGCAGATGATGAATTTTCGCCTGAAGGAGTTATTGGAGAGAGCGGGTGCCCCTTCTCAGGCAGAATTGGCACGTCGGCTCGGCGTACCGAGGCAGCAGGTCAATCGGCTCGTGAATCGTGATATCGAGCGCATCGATCTGAAGACGCTGAACAGTCTGTATGAGGCACTCGGTTGCAGAAGTGTTGACGACCTGATCGCCTACAAGGCGGCCGATTCCGAGGCTCTCACCTTCCGCGAGCGCAGCGTCGACAAGGGTACGGCGTCGATCGTAAGCGGATTCGTCGCCTGAGGCGTCAGATGGGCCTGACGGCCATCTACCGGAAGCCGAGGACGTCGAGGCCGAATCCAGCGCATAAGGTCTACCCCTATCTGCTACGTGACCTGCAGATCGATCAGCCGAACCGCGTTTGGTCAGCCGACATCACGTTCATTCCGATGCGTCGGGATGGACAACGTCTTCATCGAGCGTCTCTGGCGCTCCCTCAAGTACGAGTGCGTCTACCTGCACGATTTCCAGGACGGGTCGCAGGCCCGCCAGATCATCGGTGCTTGGTTGAGATACTACAACGAGGAGCGACCTCACTCGACCCTTGCCGACGACAGGACACCGATGGAGGCCTACGCCCATCGACGGGCCGCCTGATCCCCGGGCGGCGGCGCATCAATGTGGATAATTTCGTGGGAGCACAGTGGCGGGGAGAGGGGGTGTCTTTGATAAGAGGGAATAGAAGAAGGGNNGTGTGGGCGGGGAGGACTTCGGAGTGGGAAGACTGTTCACCTACAAGCCAGAGCCCCCCGAGTTTGTCGATCTGGGCATGATGGATGTGTCGATCGTCCCGTACTTCGAATGGAAGGGTCTGGTATTCGACAGTATGGTGACGGGGCCGGGC
>DPVW01000352.1:8735-12686 GCA_003529325.1 Candidatus Latescibacterota bacterium
GATAATTTCGTGGGAGCACAGTGGACCATGTTATCCACACAGAAACCCGGTACCCTGGCGGTGTCGAGAGACATCTCAGGGGGAACAACAACACGAACAGAATGGACAGCAGCCCTACAAACCTCATGGAGTCCACCTTAACCCCGCTGTCCTCTGTCCAAAGGATGGGGACCACCTCTCTTAGCGAGCACCGCTCACGGCTTTTCGTATATAATCCCTGAGCGGCCCACCGGTCGCCAACCGTTGTGAGATCGACCGGTATGGCGCATTCGATTTTGCTTTCTGGTTGTGGTGGAGCGGGACGACATGTCGTGCAGGTGGCCACCGCTTCCGGACGGGCGGTGGTGATGGGTCTGTTCGATCCGAACGCCGATCACATGTCGGCATCGGGCAAACTCTATCCGGATGCGACCGCCGGTGAGGACTTGCCGAAACTCATCGAGGCCACATCACCCGACATCGTCGTCGTCGCCGGCCCTGATCATCTGCATGCCGAGCAGGCGATCCTGGCCCTCGAAGCTGGCTGTCACGTGCTCGTCGAGAAACCGATGGCGACGACGGTGGCCGACGCCGAACGCATGATCGAAGCCGCCGACCGGAGCGACCGGCATCTCATGGCGGACCACACGGTACGTTACATGTACCCCTGGCATGAAATGTCGGTCGCAGCCCAGGCCGGCGACGTCGGGGATATCTTCTTCATCCAGGGGGACTACATTCATGACATGTGGTCCCACTATTCACCGGATGGCGTCCGCCACACACCCTGGCGCATCGACAGGAGCAACCCACAGAACATCCTGCTGGGAGGGGGCTGTCACCCGATCGACCTTATGATCGACACGATCGACTCCCCCGTGAGCGAAGTCTTTGCCTATGCCAGTAAGAAGAGTGCGCCGGACTTTCCTGCCGACGACTGCTACATCGTCATACTGAAATTCGAAAACGGCACTCTCGGCAAGGTATACGTCACCAGTGGCTGCTCCGGCGAGGGCATGGAGGACGGCGCCGGCGGCGGTTTTCTCGCCGTGTATGGGACTCAAGGTACGTTATGGAAGGGTCAGCTTTACCGCCGCGGCCAGAAGACGGCAGACCTGCCGGACACGTCAGCGGGGGCCTCGGTGGGCGGCCATGGCTGGGGAAGATCTGTGATCGACTTTCTCGATACCGTTGACGGAATCATGCAGAATCCCATCCCGGCCCGCGTCGGGGCACGGACGGTGGCCGTGTGCGAAGCGGCGCTACGGGCGATCGAAACGGGGCGACCACAGACTCCGGAATGGTTCGCAAGGACTACGTAGAGACAGAAAACACCTCGTGGTAGCGGTTGAACGCCGGCGCTGTGCCGCAGACGTAGACCGCGTCGTCGGCAGCGACGGTGAATTCCTTCGGGATTTCCTTGAGCACCTCGCCCCCTCGTTCGACCGCCACAACCGAACATCCTGTGCGCTCCCGAATCCTTGCTCCCAGCAGATTCTGCCCCGTCAGCGGGCCCGGTGGTAACTTGACAAGTCTGATCCGAGGCTGGTGAGACACCGGCTCTCCGAGTACATGATGGGCCAGGATCTGCCCGGCCACTTGTCCGATTGATAGACAGAAGTCAGCCCCCGCCCGCTGAATCCTGGCCACGTTCTCAACGACGGAGGCAGAAGCGATGATGGGCACATCCGGCGCGTGATCTCGAACCACGGCTGTTGCCAGAAGGGTGGTGCTGTCCGAGTCGGTTGTGAGGATGACGGCACGGGCACCCGCGATCGGTGTGTGCTTGAGAACTGCCGGATCGAGGATGTCACCCACGACATCGACTTCGGGCCCATCCTCGGTGTCAACGGTACAGAACTCCTCGCCTGCCCCTTTGAAAATTTCTGCGAGCTTCTCGCGCACCCGGCCTGACCCCACTAGAACGAGCATTCCCTTCTGCGTAATCGGTCGCACCCAGTCGTTGAGACGCGCGATGCTCTCTGGGGTCCCCGCCGCCACCAGGATAATCCCGGGGAGGAGCTTCTCATCTGCTTCTGGAGGCGAATGTAGCTTGTCGTTCCGCCATTGACCGACGATGTGCACACCGGTCTGCAGGCGGATGCCCGCCTCCGCCAAGGTACTATCCGCCAGAGGGCTGGCTTCGTGAACGCGGATTTCGGCCACCTCGAGCAGCTCGTTCAGCGGTTGCAGACCGGCAACGCGGGGACCAATCCTGGCGCTGGCCCGCACGGCCATGACAGCGGCCAGCACGTGGCTGGGTGTGAAAGCCACCGTCGCCCCGGCGATCATCATCGGCGCACGCCGGCTGGGCTGATCGATCATGGCGATGATGGGACCACTGAATCCCTGCTCCCTGGCCCCCAGTGCCAGCAGAGCGTTGTGGTCATCTTTGCCGTTCACTACCAGCGCCCGGGCCCCAGCCAGCTGCCTGAGATCCAGCTCCTCCTCCGTCAATGAAACATGCACGACCCGTTCCCCGCGGGCCCGCAACCTGCGGACGATCGCCTCGTCCTCCTCCACGATCACCGAAGGATTGTCGCGGCTTTCGAGCTCCTTTATCAGGGAATCCACCTCAGGGCCGTACCCGTAGATGACGACACGATCTTCCACATCTGAAATCGCCCGTGCCAGCTGCCCCGGGGGCAGCTGCTCCGCCACCAGAGGCGTGTTGAACTTGTCAATCTGTACCACACCGCGGGTGGCGTCCGCCAAGTGGGCGGCTCGCCCTTCCAGCAGTACCGCGCAGCCCTTCAGCGCCAGGGGCGTAAAGAGGTTCAGCAGAAAGGCGGTGAGGATCAATATCGTGAACACCGCCTGGTCGATCGCCCCCTGTGCCAATGCCAGTGAGGCCAGGATGAAAGCCATCTCGGCGCGACCACACATGCCCACACCCACGGTAAGTGCCTCGCGTTTGGGCAGGCCCATCTTCAATGCCATGGCACCGGCGCTGACGATCTGACCGACGATGACGACCGTCGTCAGCAGGGCGATGAAACCAACCTGCGTGGCGCTGATATCGAAGGTGATGGAGAAGCCCAGGGACATGAAGAAGATGGGGCCGAGGAATGAGTAGGCGATGCCGTAGGCGCGATCGTTGACGATCTTGACCAGGTTCGGATGCGCCACCTTCTCCTCGAAGAACAGCCCCGCCAAATAGGCGCCGAGGATCATGTGCAGACCGATCGCCTCGGCGAAGAGGCCGGCGGCTAACGCCGTAAGCAGCACGAAGGTGAATCCCTTGCCACCCTCGGAGCGGAATGGCAGGGTGAGTCTGGGGTAGACGAAGGTTGCCAGAAGCAGCGACACGGCGAGGAAGCCCACGACCTTGCCCAGGGTGATGGCGATGGCCACGGGCTCGAAAGTGCCGCCCGTCAGGACGCCGACAACGAGGCCGAAGAAGATGAGGGTGAGCAGATCGTCGATCACGCAGCTGGCGATGATGATCCGCGCGACACGGGTATTGGCCAGCCCCAGATCCTTCAGGCTCTTGAGCGTGATTACCACCGCCGTGGCCGTCATCGTCAGGCCCACGAAGGTGGCGCCTACATAGTCGAGGCCGAAGGTCAGAGCCAGGCTGAAACTGACGGCGAAGGGCACCGCAGCCCCGACGACGGCGACCCATATCGAGCGTTTCAGGGCGTCAAAGAACTCGTGGGGTTGCGTCTCCACCCCGGCGTGGAACATCAGAAAGAAGATGCCGATCTCAGCGAGCAGCGTGATCGCTTCGCTCGGGGAGATGAGACCGAACACCGCCGGCCCCACCAGCACCCCGACGATCAGCTCCCCCATCACCGTCGGCAGGCCCAGTGGGCGCAGGGTGACGGCCACGAGCCAGACACCGGACAGCAGGATCAAGAGGTCGAGGGCGACTTCGTGCATGCGAAAAAGGGGTGCGCTAGTCCGACAGGACCTTCATCTGTTCTTTGAACTCTACCAATTGTTCTACCGCGTCCATCTGTCTTGCCTCTG
>DPVW01000128.1:0-3987 GCA_003529325.1 Candidatus Latescibacterota bacterium
GGAGCTGGCACCAGGGGACACGGCGATCACCAACCATCCCGGTTTTGGGGGGTCACACCTGCCGGACATCACGCTCATCACACCGGTCCATTCCGGCACCGGTCGTCTTCTCGGATACGCTGCAAGTCGAGCCCATCACGCCGAAATCGGCGGTATCCGACCCGGCTCGATGCCGCCTGCAGCCACACGACTAAGCGAGGAAGGGGTTGTGATCGAACCACGTCTGTTGGTTGCCGCTGGCACGCCACGCTGGGAGGAAGTACAACAACTGCTGGAGTTCGGTCCATATCCCTCGCGGGCGCCACTTGACAATGTCGCTGATCTCGAAGCGGCGCTCGCCGCCAACCACCGGGGCAGTCGACACCTGCAGAGCCTGGCGGTGACGCATGGTGAAGATGAAGTGGTGGCCTACATGGAGGCTCTGCGACAGGAGGCAGCGCGTGGCGTTCGGGCGGCGTTGGCGGTCCTTCCCGACGGCGTCTATCGGGCCCAGGGCGGCCTCGACGACGGCGCCGTGATCGCAGTCGCCATCGAGGTGGACCAGGAGCGCGCACGGATCGACTTTACCGGTTCGGCAGCCGTACACCCGGGCAACCTGAATGCGACTCCGGCGATCGTGCAGAGCGCGGTCATCTATGTACTCCGTCTGTTGGTGGAGAAGCCGCTGCCTCTCAACGAGGGATTTCTTGATCCGGTAGAAATCTGTTTGCCCCCTGGCATGCTGAATCCTCCATTCACGGTGATGGGAGACAATCCCGCCGTCGTGGGTGGCAATGTGGAGACCAGTCAGTGTCTCGTCGACACCTTGCTGGAGGCTCTCGGCATTGTCGCCGGCAGCCAGGGCACGATGAACAACACGCTCTTCGGTAATGAGCAATTCGGTTATTACGAGACGATCTGTGGTGGCACTGGTGCGGGCCCCGGTTTTGATGGGGCTGATGCGGTGCACAGTCACATGACGAATACGCGGATCACCGATGCCGAGGTGCTGGAGAATCGCTACCCGGTACGGACGGAACGCTTCGGCGTACGCTCTGGGAGCGGTGGTGCCGGACGTTGGCGTGGTGGGGATGGCGCCGTGCGCGAACTGACGTTCCTCGAGCCGGTAGCGCTGTCTGTACTCACGCAACATCGACGGTCCGGACCCAAAGGGGGCGCAGGTGGTGGTGACGGAGCGCCCGGGTGTCAGCACATTGTACGAGGAAATGGTACGGTGCAGGAGTTGGGCGCCATCGATGGGGCCCAACTGATGGCGGGGGACCGCCTGGTCATGGAGACACCCGGAGGTGGTGGCTGGGGAGAACCTGACCCACCCGCCGCTGATTCGGCGGCGTCAACAAGGGAGAGATTGGCATGAGGATTCGATCGGTACTCTGGGGTGCATCGATCTGCACGCTCCCAATTGCGGCAAGTGCCCAGGGTTTCTACGACTTCTGGGGGGATGGTCAGGCCGAGGTCTCTTCCTACAAGGTCGTGCAGCCTCGATATGGTGAAGAACGCACGGGGTATGGCGTGATGATTTTTGTCACGGAAGACGTCAACCGAAATACCCTCATCAAGGTGGAATCGCCGACACCGGAACGTGACCGCATCTATACACTCAAGCTGAACAGCATTCTCAAGTTTACCACCGGCATATACGACTATTCGGTGATGACATCGGTCTTCAGCGCCGTGGAGCCACTAACTCAATCTCAGCCATTCGAGCTACTGAAGCTGAATCTGAGTTCCCAGGAGTGGTGTGGCCATGTTTTCGAAGAGGTGCGCATCGATGACGGCCGACTGCGTGGCGACCTCAACAGTTACTTCGAGAGCGAAGGCCGACAGGAGTGGAGTTTCGACCGGCCGCAGGAATTCGCCAGCGAGGACCACCTGCTGATCCGTCTCCGCGAGTTGAAGGGGACGTTCATGGATGAGGGGGAGTCGCGGCAGATGACACTGCTGCCCAGCCTGTGGCAGTTCCGCATCCGGCATGCGCCACGGGAGCTGGTGGAGGTGACGCTGACGAAGGGGAGGCAGGAGGCCGTCACCGTCGGTGACGGGGAAGAGTATGCGGCGATCCCCTGGACGTGGTCTTACGATACACGTGAGAAGAAGGTGTGGATCGACACCGTCTACCCCCACCGGATCCTCAGATGGGAGAGTTCCGAGGGCGGACGTGGTGAATTGATGGTGTCGAAACGTCTCCCATACTGGGGCCTGCACGACATCGAGGATGAACATCTGCGCGACGAACTGGGTATCCCACGATGAGCAAGAAACCGCACATACTGTACATCCTGTCGGATGAACACCGGGGCCAAGCGATGGGCCACAGCGGCGATCCGAATGTGAAGACGCCGTGGATGGATCATCTTGCCGCTGGGGGAGCCTCCTTCCCGCGGGCGTATGCGAACTGCCCGATCTGTACGCCGTCGCGGGGGACCATTTTTTCGGGGAGGCACGCACACGCCGGCCCTGTGGCGGGATTCTTCGATGTATTCAAACCAACGGCGCCGAGTACGGCGACAGAGTTGCGCAGCCAGGGGTATCACACCGCATACTTCGGCAAGTGGCACTGTGGCATCGTGCGCGACCAGATCCCCAAATCGGTCTCAGAAGATACCAGTGGCCGATACGAAGGGGGTTCCCGCAACCGCACACCCGAGTCTCACCGTGCCGGGTTTCAGGACTGGTTTGGCTTCGAGAATCTCAACCGGCACTTCAACAGTTCGATATACGAGTTGGACAACACGGATCCGACGCCGTTGGAGGGGTACGAGACGGACGCGCTGACGGATCGCGCCATGGACTACATCCACACCTACGATGGCGACGAACCGCTGTTTCTGGTGCTCTCTGTCACGCCACCACATTTCCCACTGATCGCCCCGGACGAATGGGAACGTTTCGATCCCGACAAGTTGGAGGTTCGGCCCAACTTCCACGAATCGCCCGAGATGCGGAAAAATCTGGCCACCTACTACGCCATGATCGAAAATCTCGACGCCAATATCGGCCGGCTGCTGGAGTGTGTCGGTGGGACAGCCGGTTTCGAGGACACGCTGACCATCTATTTCTCCGATCATGGCGACTACATGGGTAGCCACGGCGTGTTCAACACCAAGGAACATCCCCACGAGGAGTCGGTGCGCATCCCGGCAATCTTCCACTGGCCCGGTCACATCCCTGCGGGTGGCACGCCGCAGGCCTTGTTCAGCCTCGTCGATCTCATGGCGACGACCCTTGGGTTGGTGGGGGCAGATGTGCCCGTGTGGAGTCAGGGCCAGGACTTCTCGCCGGCATTACGGGGGGAGGCGGGGTTCACGCCTCCTGAGGAAGTCCTGCTCGAGATGGTGGGCTCACCGCGCTGGCGGCTGAGTATGCCCGACTGGCGTGGTTTTGTGAGCGATCGGTGGAAGTATGCCTTCGTCGAGAATCGTTTCGAACTGCTCTTCGATCTGCAGACCGACCCCTTCGAGCAGAACAATCTCGCACGGCAGGATCAGGCACAATGTGAAGCGATGCGCCAGCGACTGGTCGAACTGCTGCGAGAGACACGCGATCCCTATTGGGATGTACTGATCGAGCACGGCGTCGAACCTGACAGGCCCGTCATCGATGTCAATGGAAATCCAGATCGTGGCTTGCCATATCCAGTGCCGTCAGAGGAAGACGGGGGAAACATATGAAGGCAAGGAGCGCGATCAGCCGATTGGAGAATTTCCAACGGACCGTGCAGATCCGGCGTCGTGCCTTTGACGTGCCCGGCGTTGCGGTAGGCGTCGTCGCCAGGGCGAGACGATTTTCGCCGATGGTTTCGGCACACGCCGTCTAGGTACCAAGCAGCCGGTGACAGCGGACACCCTGTTCGCCATCTGTTCGTGCAGCAAGGCATTTACCACGATGTTGCTAGAGATGCTCGTCGAAGACGGGGTGCTCGACTGGGACCAACCGGTGCAGGAGATGTTGCCTGAGTTCGAGATGTTTGACCGAGTCGTCGGTGCG
>DPVW01000128.1:4315-9123 GCA_003529325.1 Candidatus Latescibacterota bacterium
GCGGGATCTGGTCACTCACCGTTGCGGGTTACCCCGCCACGACTACGTCTGGTATGGGTCGTCGGCGACACGTCCACAATTGGTGCAGGCCCTGCGACATCTCGAACCGACAGCCGATCTGCGCACCACCTATCAGTATCAGAATCTGATGTACATGACCGCCGGCTATCTTGCCGGTCAACTGACGGACAGCAGCTGGGAGGATCTGCTGCGCAAACGCATCCTCGAACCGCTGGGCATGTCAGCTACCTCGACGTCGGTGGCAGAATTGAAATCATGCGCTGTTGGCGCCCGCCCACACGAGAGCCGGACGGGCAAGGTGCGTGAGGTTCCATACCGGAGTCTCGACGCAGTCGCTCCAGCGGGGGCGATCAATTCCAGTGTCAACGACATGGTTCGCTGGATGCGTCTGCATCTCGGGGGTGGTCGTTTCGAGGCCAAACGGCTCATCTCCAGCAAGTCCCTGCGCGACATGTATCGACCGCATATGTCCATGGGGCAGGACGAAAATGCGGAGATTCAGCTTCTCAGTTATGGGTTGGGCTGGACGGTGATGTCCTACCGTGGCCATCGGGTCATAACGCATTCTGGCGGCATCGATGGATTTCGTTGCCGGACGACGATGTTGCCCGACGAGGGTGCAGGCACGGTGGTGCTCAGCAACTCGGATACGGCGCTGCCACACACACTGACCTGGGAAATTCTCGACACACTGCTTGGCCTGAAGTCGGTGGCGTGGAGTCGCCGTGCCAAGTCCGAAAGTCGTCGAGAACAAGTGGCGCAGCGCGAGGCCCGACGTCGGCAGCTGGCGGGTCGCACGTCTGGCACCAAGCCATCCCATCGACTGGATGCATATAAAGGAACGTATCATCACCCCGGGTATGGCGAGCTTGAAGTGCGCTACGAGAAGCGCAAACTCGTGGCTCGCCTGAATGACCTCGATGGCCGTCTCAAACATTTCCATTACGACACCTTCGAATTCCACGGTCGTCGTTGGCCGACGCCCCTGCTGCTGAGTTTCACGACCGGTGCCGATGGTGGTATCCCGCAATTGGCGCTGCCACTGCAGGAGGGCGTGGCGGATATCGTTTTCACGCGTGTCGTAACAGAAGGGTGACTCCAATGACTCGTCCCAACATCCTGTTCATCGTTTCTGACCAAATGGTGGCGGAACTGACATCGGCGTATGGACATCCCCTCGTGCGCACGCCGCACCTGGCGCGTCTCGCCGAGGAAGGTGTACGCTTCGACTCTGCCTATACGCCATTTCCGCTCTGCGCGCCCGGGAGGGCGTGCATCATGTCGGGACGGCACGCCTCCGAAATCGGTGCCTGGGACAATGGGGCGCCGCTGACCTGTGATCATCCCACCTTCGCCACCTATCTCGCCGCGGCAGGATACGACACGGTGTTGTCCGGCAAGATGCACTTTGTCGGCCCCGATCAGCTGCATGGTTTCCGGCAACGGCTGACGACGGATATCTACTCGTCGGACTTTGGTTGGGTGAAGGAGGAGTGGATCCGCATCAAGGAGACGAGAGGCGCCGACTATGCTGAGGTCATGGGGCAGCGAAATCGCTACAATGCCGAGGGGTACACGGGGGATGCCGTGCACGTGGACCGCTGGAGTACACCTCTGAGTTATGACGAGGAGACCCACTTCCGGGCCGTCGAGTATCTGCGGGCACAGGGGCAAGCAGCACAGGGCAAGCCATTTCTGCTCGTCGCTTCCTACCACCATCCACATGAGCCATTCTGGCCACCCCAGCGCTACTGGGACATGTATGCTGACGCCGATGTCGATATCGCCGAGTTCCCCGCCGGCTTTGAGGCGCAGCGCTCGCAGATGGATCTCAATCTGAATGCATACCATGGCGTCGAGAAATCCGCCCTGCGCGACCCTGACAGCATGCGCCGACTACGGCGCGCCTATCACGGTCTGACGACCTACATGGATGACAAGGTGGGTGGTCTGTTGGCGACGTTGGAGGAGACGGGTCTGGCGGAGAATACGGTCGTCGTCTTCGCCTCCGATCACGGTGACATGTTGTGCGAGCGCGAGATGGTGCAGAAGCGCTGTTTCTATGAATGGTCGGCACGTGTGCCGCTGATCGTGCGCTTCCCCGACGGTTGGAAGAAGGGGACGACGATGACGACGCCCGTGTCTTTGTTAGATCTGTTGCCGACGTTCAACGATCTCGCCGGTGTGCAGGACCCATTGCCACATGATGGCAACAGCCTCCTGGCGCTACTCGAGTCAGGGGAGGACGCGGAACGAGTAACGTATTCGCAGGCACACGAGGCGGTGGGCATGCCGTGTATCATGGCGCGCCAGGGACGCTACAAATACAACTACATCCATGGCTACGAACCGCAACTGTTCGATCTGGAGGCAGACCCGAAGGAATGGACGAATCTGGCGGGAAGAGTCGATACCCAGGACACGGAGGACCATCTACGGGGAATGATCCGTCGGCGCTTCGGTGATCCGGAGGATATGTATCAGCGCAATCTCGAGAGTCTCTACAGGCGTCAGCTGATCGCGGGTGTGATGCGGGACTACGGACAGACGTGGAGTCACAATCCAGTCCTCGATCACCGCAAGGGTGCAATGCAGCAGTATCTGCCGTGAGAGCACGCCTGCTCGGTGCCCTGACGGGTTTGATCGCCACCTCACAAGCTGAAATCCTGTCTATCGAGGGCGGGCATACATATTGCGTGGGCAAACTTGTGAGGCCTGTCACCGCGTTGGTCCGGTTCCGTGCCGATCAATGGGTAGATGAATCAATTGGCCAAGCCCCAAGGCACTGGAGTTCACGATGGACGAACGAGCACACCGCAATCTGTGGCTGTCTATCACCCTCGGTCTGATGATCGGCACCGCGCTCGGAATGCTGGTGCTCCGCATCTGAAGTTGTAGCCCTGCGTGCCGGGGGTTAGTTTGCCGGCATGGACGACGACAGATTTCAAATACAAGAATCGGGGTTTGTCATCGTGCGTGGTGTGATCCCGCCGCACGAGTTGGAAGAGACCCGTCGTGTATTCGAATTGCTCGTGGACCGGCAGCGACAGGTGTGGGCGCAGTCCCGTGGTCCCGGTGATCCCACTGGTGGCGCGTGGGAAACTTCAGCACAACCGCGGCTGGGTACATTCGACGGTCTCGTCGAGAGCCGCGAAGAAGGGGCGGCGGTAGAGCTGCTCCTCGGTCGACCCCTCGAGATCAGCCGCAACATCATGGAGGCGCCCGTGGCGCCGACCCAATTTATGCTGATGTGCAATCCCACGACCGATCACGGTCCCGCCGCCTGGCATCGCGACATCCACCCCATCGACCAAGCTCCCGTCAGCGGGTTACAGCAGGATCTGCTCGCCAACGGTCCGGGCTACCTGCAGTGGAATCTGGCACTGCACGATGACGACGTGTTGTGGGTCGTGCCGGGCAGTCATCGGCGACCCAATACGGCGGAGGAGAACGAGCACCTCACCGAGGATCCCCGGCGTCCGTTGCCGGGGGCGTTGCAGGTCGAACTCAGCGCCGGCGATGGTGTCGTCTATACCAATCTCATCCTGCATTGGGGTAGCAACTACAGCCCCACGCGTCGGCGCACAGTGCATTTTGGTTATCGCTCTTTCGGCGGCGATCGTCTGCCCTACGTCTTGGGCATGCACCGGCGTGGCGATGCGAGCCAATACCTGGGGAGGTCGGCGTGCGATCTCTGGCAGGAGCACCGCAGGTTATACGACGCCGAGTGTGACACAATTGAAGCGGCCTTTCGCGCGATGATCGCCAAAGATGCCGAGGCCTTTGTTCAGGGCCTCACAAGTCTGCACCCGGGAGCCGAACATCGCGAGGTCTGCCTCATCCTGCTGTCAAAACTGGCACACAAGTTATGCTTTGACACGCATCCTGAGCGTCCCGGTTATGGTGGCGATTTCACTCAGGAGCAAGAGCTGGCACCACGTTTTTCAGCGGCGGATCTCGAACAACTGTGGCAACGATTTGCAGCACTCGACGAGTTATTGAAGTCGCCTGATGGTGAACAGTATGTGCCCGGGTACCAGTCGGGCCCGATGAGCTATCGCTTCGAGAACATGCCCGAGGGTCTGTCATTGGCGGGGTTCGTGGCCGCCTGGCACTAGTCACGCGTTGAACCTCAGATGTCGTAGCTGTTGGCTCTGTCCGGCTCGTCGGTGAGATACTCGACGAATTCCCACTCGACACCGTTGTCATCGAAGAGATAGGAGCGCTTGCGGTAGTCGCACCTCTGGTGAGCAGCTGCAGGCCATGAGGCAGTACCAGCCCTATTTCGACCTGCGGGCGATGGACACGGTCAAGGTGGATGTCCAGTTCCAGGGCTTTTCCGTGGCCAGGAAGGTTTGCGATCTGGCCGAGACCTATGAACTCAACGTGGCGCCGCACAACTTCAATGGCCATCTGAGCACATTCCAGAGTCTGCACCTGTGTGCGGCTGTTTCCAACGTGCGCATCATGGAGAGCGATCCCGACTCCTGCCCCTGGCGAGACGAACTGTTCACCGTGATTCCCGAAGTCAGAGACTCGTACATCGACATTCCGATGACCCCTGGTTGGGGTACGGAGCTCGATGAAGCGGCAGCGCGAAAGTATGCCTGGAAGGGGTAGTCAGCGCAGTTCGAGGTGCTGCACGAGTTGTAGACCCGCCCGAATCCACTCGGCGTAGGCCGGATGTTCCTCGCCGAGGGTTCGCTGTGCGGGACTTCCCGTCGCCTTGCTCAGATCGAGTTGGGCCACCAGATCTGGATATTTGGAGACACGTGTCATGCTTGACT
>DPVW01000323.1:0-4200 GCA_003529325.1 Candidatus Latescibacterota bacterium
CCAATGGGAGTACCAGATCTTCGGCAAGGGTGCCGCCATGTGCGGCGACCAGATCTGGGTCGCCCGCTATCTGGCGGAACGGCTGTCGGAGAATTATGGCGTCGTCGTCGACCTACACCCGAAGCCGGTGAAGGGCGACTGGAATGGCTCGGGCATGCACGCCAACTTCTCCAATGGCGCCATGCGTACCGGCGGCAAAGAGGAACTTTTCACGACGATTTGTGAAGAATTCAGCTGCAACATTCAGGAGCACATTTCTGTCTACGGCGCCGACAACGATCATCGTCTGACCGGCCTCCACGAGACCCAGGCGATCGACAAATTCAGCTATGGTGCCTTCGATCGAGGCGCTTCCATTCGTATCCCCATCAACACGATCGATGACGGATGGAAGGGACGCCTCGAGGATCGTCGGCCGGCGTCGAATGCAGATCCATACAAAGTTGCCGCCGTCATCATCAAGACCACGAAAAAAGCGCTGCAGTAGCAACACTAAGTAGCGAACACAATGAGCGGTGTGTCCCCTGTGGACGCACCGCTCCTGTCTTTCTGTCCTGGCCCATTCCGGCGACGGTTCCTTCCGCAGCAAGCCACCCGTATATTCGACACCATGCAGCCTCCCATCCCTATCGTCATCGGTACCCGCGGCAGCCAACTCGCCACCACCCAGACGGGCATGGTGCGCGACGCCCTGCAGCAGCACTGGGGAGATGCCGTCGAGGTATCTCTCGAGATCATCACCACCCAGGGCGATATAGATCGCCAGTCACTCAGTCAGATCGGTGGCCAGGGCATCTTCACCCGCCAGATCGAACGCTCCCTGCTGCGCGGCTCCATCGATCTGGCCGTGCACAGTCTGAAGGACCTGCCTACCGAGATGGACGACGATCTCGTCCTGGCGGCGATTCCGCCACGCGAGGACGTGCGGGATGTCCTCGTCACGCGGGACGGGGGGGCGCTGGAAGAACTACCCGAAGGCGCCCGCATCGGCACGGGTAGTGCTCGGCGGCAGGCGCAATTGGCCAACCAGCGCCCAGATTTGCACTTCGTCGATATCCGTGGCAATGTGGGCACACGGCTGCGCAAAGTGTATGACGGCGATGCCGACGCCGTAGTCCTCGCCGCCGCCGGTCTACGCCGCCTTGGGCTGCATGACCGGATCAGCCATTACCTGGATCCATTGACTGTCTTGCCCGCCCCGGGACAGGGCGCATTGGGGCTACAGATGCGCGCCGATGCAACCGAAAAGCAGACCTACGTCGCCATTCTTGATGACCAGGCAACACACGCATCCGTCACCGCCGAACGCGCCTTCCTTGCGAGTCTGGGTGGTGGCTGCCGTTCCCCCATCGGCGCCTGGGCCCGACCGGAAGACGAAGGATTGCGCGTCGATGGAATTGTGCTACGCCCCGACGGCACCGATCCCTGCCGCGCTACGCGCACCGGCGCGACAGAGGATGCCAGCCTTCTCGGCACCCAGCTGGGCGACGACATCAAGGCGAGCGGCGGCGCCGCGCTCCTCGTCGACTGACATTATGCCATCGTCACCGGGCGCCACCTCGGGCAGGGTCTACATCGTCGGCGCCGGCCCCGGCGACCCCGGACTGATCACCGTCAAAGGCGCCCGCCTGCTGGCAGCAGCCGATATCGTATTCTACGACGACCTGCTGGACACGCGTCTGCTCGAATTGACCCGACCGGACTGCGAGCACGTCTACGCCGGCCACCGAGGCGGACGGCAGCCCGAAGGGTCCCGCAGTCGCCAGGATGGCCTGAATGACCGCCTTGTCGCCGAGGCCCACGCCGGTCGCCTTGTCGTCAGACTGAAAGGGGGTGACCCCTACATCTTCGGTCGTGGCGGTGAAGAGGCCATCGCCCTGCGCGAGGCTGACATCCCTTTCGAGGTCGTCTCCGGGGTTTCGGCGGCCTCCGGCGTGCTCGCCTATGCCGGCATTCCCCTCACCCATCGCAACGTCGCCGCCACCGCGACCCTGGTGGCTGGCCACGAATCACCGGCGCACGACGAACCCGGCGTCGATTGGTCAGCCCTGGCACAGCTGTCAGGCACGCTCGTCGTCTTTATGGGCAGCCGCCGTCTCGGCGCCATCACCGCCTCCCTCATCGCTGGCGGACGCTCGGAGGATACCCCAGCGGCGGCCATCCAGTGGGGGACATGGCCTGGTCAGCGCTCTGTCGTAGCCACCCTGGGGACACTGGCACAACGTGCCGACGAGGAGCAGATCGCCTCTCCCGCACTGATCGTTGTCGGTGAGGTCGTCGACCTGCGCGACACCCTGAACTGGTATGAGAGCAAGCCCCTCTTCGGCCGGCGTGTGCTGATCACCCGTAGCCGCGAGCAGACCGGGCCGCTACAGTTGCTGCTGGAGTCCGAAGGTGCCGAGGTGCATTGCCTGCCATTGCTTGAGATCTCACCACCAGAGGATTGGACTGTTGTCGATGGCGCCATTTCGCGGTTGAGCGGTTTCGGCTGGGTCGTGTTCACCAGCCCCAATTCGGTGACCTTTTTCTTCGACCGTCTGCGACAACTGAGCAAGGACGCGCGCGCCTTCGGTAGCGCCAGGGTCGCTGCTGTCGGCCAATCCACGGGTCAGCTGCTCCATGCACGAGGCATCCAACCCGATCTGCTGCCCGAAACACACTCGGCAGCGGGTCTGGCCAAGGCCTTCGAAGCCATCCCCCTGCGCGACCAGGAGATCCTGCTGCCGGCCTCCTCCATCGGCCGAACCGAACTCGACGAGGCTCTTGTGCGGCAGGGCGCCACCGTCCTGCGCGTGACAACCTACCAGAATCTGCCGCCCCCCCGAGATGCCGTCGAACTACCCTCTGCCCTTACGGAGGGCCAACTCGACTGCGTGCTATTTGCCAGCCCGTCGAGTGCTCGTCATTTCGTCGAAGTCGTCGGACCAGAGCAGGGCCTGGCGTATCTGCAGCAACTCGATATCGCCGCTATCGGACCGACCACAGCCAGCGCCCTCCGGGAACTCGGGTTGACCGTTGATCTCATGCCCGAAGAGAGCACGGTCCCTGCCCTGGTGCAGGCGCTCTGCGACCATTATGGCCAACGCTGAGCGGAGCTTGCCGGCGGGCAAACTGCCGAGCAAAGTTCTGCAGGATCTGTTGGCACGACATACCCCCAGCAACGACCCACGACTGCTCGTGGGACCCGGCGTCGGCGAGGACGCAGCCGTCATCGATTTCGGCACGACCTGTCTCGTCGCCAAGACTGATCCCATCACCTTTGCCACGGATCGCATCGGCTGGTACGCCGTGCACGTCAACGCCAACGACATCGCCGCCATGGGTGCCACACCCCGCTGGTTTCTCTCTTCGGTTATCGTCCCCGAGTCCTTGGCGACAGCCTCTCTATTTGACGACATCCTCGGGCAGATCCACACCGCCTGTGGCAGTCTCGGTGTCACCGTTGCCGGGGGGCACACGGAGATCTCGCACGGCATGGACCGCCCCCTGGTGGTAGGCCAGATGCTCGGCGAGGTCGGGCGCGACGACATTGTGCGCTCATCTGGACTGCGGCGGGAGGACAACTTGCTGCTGACGAAAGGTCTCGCCATCGAAGCGACGGCCATCATCGCCCGCGAAAAATCCGCCGATCTGCTGCGTAACGAATGGTCTTTGGAAGAGGTCGACCGCTGCGCCGACTACCTTGACGAACCGGGGATCAGCGTCGTTGCGGATGCGCGACTTGCCGTTGCCAGTGGCGACGTCCACGCCATGCACGACCCCACGGAGGGCGGCGTGGCGACTGGCCTGATGGAGATGGCAACCGCCTCGAATGTAGGTCTGGAGATATTCGCCGATGCACTGTCAGTCAGTGAGGAGACCGAGAGGCTGTGTACCCTTTTCGATCTCGACCCCTTCGGTGCAATCTCATCGGGAGCGATGTTGATCGGTTGCGCACCGGCCTCGACGACGGCCATTGTCGCCGCCCTCGCCGATGCCGGCATCCCCTGCGCTCACATCGGCAAAGCGAAAGCACCCGACTTCGGTCTGCACCTGCGCGCCGCCGACGGCGGTCTGCGCGACCTGCCACGCTTCGAGGTGGACGAGATCGTCCGGCTCTTCGCCACGGATTAGCAGCCCGTTGATAAAGTCGCTCTGATGGCGAGGCCGAGGCATTTCGGCCGGTGGCAAGGCGCGCGACCGAAGCGGGTCAGTGGGACC
>DPVW01000323.1:4593-6383 GCA_003529325.1 Candidatus Latescibacterota bacterium
GTAGAATCGCACGAGAATGAGACTGAGTCCGAGCAACACCCAGACGCAGCGTCGATCGGAGGCAAAGACTCGGGCCAACAACGCCGTGATGGCGCCAATTCGCGGCGTGTCCGTCATTGTATAACGAGAATCCTATGAATGACATCAAAGCTTTGTTATTTGACATGGACGGCACACTGACGGTGCCCAACATCGATTGGAAGATACTGAGAACCCGCGTCGGCGTACCGGAGGGCGTGGGCATCATGGAGCACATCTACACGCTGTCGAAACAGGAGGCCCAACGGGCGGACAACATCGTCCGAGAGATCGAAATGGCGTCGGTGCAGAAGGCCATCGCCAACCAGGGATTGGCCGAACTTTTCGCCAACCTTGCACAGAAACCGTGGAAACTGGCGCTTGTCACCAACAATCATCGACAAGCGATGGAGCTTGTGGTCGCCACATTTGACCTGCATTTCGATTTGTTGTTGAGTCGCGAGGATGCCCAGCTCAAACCGGCGCCTGATCTGCTGCAACTCGCCCTCGAGCACTTCGACTTAGCAGCCACAGAGGCCGTCTTCGTCGGCGACGGCCGCTACGACCGCGATGCCAGTGCCGCAGCCGGCGTGCGTTACATCCACCTCGAACACGACCACGACCGCCCTGTCAGCGGCGAGGTGATTTACGGGTTGAGCGAGTTATTGGACCAGCTGGACTCCACCATCGAGTGATGTCCCTCGAATTCGCCGTCTTGCCGCCCCCTGGCCCCCCTTCTACTTTCCTTTACCCTGTACAGTACGTCTGGCTCGCGCCCAACCACCCTCATCCAGCACGGATCCATGCCCTTCCAGACCATCGCCGAATTTCGCATGACCACTCGCGTCGTCCACGGCGCCGGATCCATCACCCGTCTTGCTGACTTATTTCCGGACGGCGCAAAGGTCCTCGTCGTCTCCGACAAGGGGCTCGCAGAGGCGGGTATCGTCGATCGTGCCACGGCCGTATTGGATGATGCGCAGATACCCTACGCCCTGTTCACCGACGTCGTCGGCAATCCCGTCGCCCGCAACGTCAGTGCCGGCGCCAAGGCCTATACACAGGGCAACTGTTCCGCCATCCTCGGACTCGGCGGTGGCTCCCCCATGGATGTCGCCAAGATGGTCGGCGTCCTCGTCAGCCACGGGGGTCGCATCGATCAGTATCTCGGCGCGCCGGCAACGATCACTGGCGATATTCCACCCCTGATCTGCGCCGCCACTACCTACGGAACTGGCAGCGAGGTCACACCCTTTGCGGTGCTGACCAATCCGAAGACGAAGAACAAGGATCCCGTCATCAGCTGGAAAATCGCCCCGCAGGTTGCGATTCTCGATCCGGAACTATGCCTGGCGTTGCCCGCTTCGGTAGGCGGTCCCACAGGCATGGACGCCCTGACCCACGCCATCGAGTCCTATACGAATTTGCTGGCGACGCCATTGACGGAGGGCATCGCCCTGAGTGCCATCGAGATAATCGGCGAGCACTTGCGCACGGCCTGTGCCAATGATCACGAACTCGAAGCGACACAACAGATGTTACTGGCCAGTTGCATGGCAGGTGTCGCCTTTGCGCAGACACGTCTGGGCAATGTGCATGCCATGTCGCACCCCGTGGGCGCCCAATTCGGCGTGCACCACGGCCTGGCAAACGCGATCCTGCTGCCCCACGTCATGGACTACAACCTGCAGTCCCGCATCCTCAAGTTCGGCAACATTGCGCAGGCACTTGGGGAGGATACCGATGGCGCCAGCGACTACGATGCGGCGGGT
>DPVW01000323.1:6686-10748 GCA_003529325.1 Candidatus Latescibacterota bacterium
GCCAGCGACTACGATGCGGCGGGCCTCGCCATCGAACAGGTGCGGCAACTCAATGACGATCTGGGCATTCCGACGCGGCTGCGGGACGCGGGCGTAAAAACCACTGGTGTCGCGGCGCTGTCGAAGGCGGCGATGCAGAGCGGCAACGTGCAGGTGAATCCACGCAAAACCACCTTGGATGACATGAAGGCGCTGTTTCACACGGCGATCTGACCCCCGACTGATCAGGAGTTTGACCGATGGCTTTCCCCCGCATGATAAAGGTGCGCCAGCACTTTGAGGCACCTCAAGTCGACGACATCCCCGGCACCGTCAAGGCCCAGATCGAGAGTCTAAACCTGTCGGGCAAGGTCAAGCAGGGCGACAGCGTTGCCGTCACCGTCGGCAGCCGTGGCGTCAGTAACATCGCCGCCATCACAAAAGCTATCGTCGACACCCTCCGGGCTCTCGGCGCCGAACCATTTATCGTACCCGCCATGGGTAGCCACGGCGGCGGCACGGCGGAGGGTCAGCGCGAGATCATCGAGAGTTATGGTGTTACCGAGGCCTTTGTCGGGTGCCCGATCCGGGCGACGATGGACGTCGTACAGGTCGGCACCGTCGAGGGTGAAGTCCCCGTCTACTTTGACAGGTTTGCCAGCGAAGCAGACCACGTCGTCGTTGCGGGCCGGATCAAACCGCACACCGGTTTTGTCGGCGAGATCGAGAGTGGCCTGCACAAGATGATGCTTATCGGCCTGGGCAAACATAAGGGCGCCGCCCTCTACCATCAGGCGATCGTACAGTATTCTTTCGACCGCATCATTCGTGGTGTCGCGCAACAGGTGATCGACAAGTGTGGCATCCTGTTTGGCCTTGCCATGGTCGAAAATCAATACGACCAGACGGCGATGATCGAAGCCGTTGCACCGGAGCGATTTGCTGAGCGCGAGAAGGAGTTGCTGGTGCTGGCCAAAAAGTGGATGCCACGCCTGCCCTTCGACCGCGTCGATCTGCTCGTTATCGATGCCATGGGCAAAAACATCTCCGGCTCGGGAATGGATACCAACGTCGTCGGCCGCAAGTACAACGACCATGCCGCCGCCGAGAAAGAATTCCCCAAGGTGACCCGCATTCTCGTGCGTGGACTGACACCGGAAACCCATGGCAACGCCGCCGGTATTGGCATGGCCGAATACTGCCACAAGCGTCTGGTAGATGGCATTGACATGGAGGCGACGGTCATCAACTGCATGACGGGCAATGCCCCTTCGGGTGCGGCGATTCCCGTGCATTTTGCCACCGACAGCGAATGTCTGGAGAAAGCCCTGCAGACCGTCGGTTTTGTCGAGCCTGAGAACGCCAAAGTGCTGCGTGTTCGCGACACGCTCCATCTGGGCGAACTGCTCGTTTCTGAAAGTTATGAGAAGGAGATCGCAAGTCGCGACGACCTGTCGATTCTGGCTCCGGCGACGGCGATGGAATTCGATACGCAAGGGGACCTGCTCGAGTGGTAACCATGCGACCGCCCCCCCCGGCTGAGCCCATCGGCATGCCCATCGACGAGATCGACACCCCAGTCCTGCTCGTCGACCTCGACGATCTCGAGTTCAACATCAACAAGCTGTCGACGCATTTTTCGCAGGCTGGCAAACATCTGCGACCGCACACAAAATCACACAAGACCCCCGCCATCGCCCACCTGCAGTTGCAGGCCGGCGCCATCGGCGTCACCTGCGCCAAGCTGGGCGAAGCTGAAGTCATGGCCGACGCCGGTATCGACGACATCCTCATCGCCAACGAGGTCGTCGGTCGTCACAAGATTCCGCGGCTGATGGAATTGGCTCGCCGTTGTGACATCATGGTCGCCGTCGATGACCCTGACAACCTCGCCGATCTCGACACCGCCGCGGCTGCCGTCGGCGTGCAGCCGAGAATGCTGGTGGAACTCAACATTGGCCATGATCGTTGTGGCGTGCCCTTCGAATCCGACGCCGTCGTCGATCTGTGTCGTGCCGTGCACAACGCCGACAACCTCCGCTTCGCCGGCATCATGGGATATCAGGGCCACGTCGTCGATCTACCCGATGCCGATGAACGCGAAACCGGCGCCCGCCAGTGCCTGGACCGATTGTCCACCGCTGTCGCCAACGTGCGCGCCGCCGGTCTCCAAGTCGATATCGTCTCCACCTCCGCCACCGGTGACTACTACGTCTCCACCACCTATGACGCGGTGACCGAAGTTCAGGCCGGCTCCTACGCGTTGATGGACGCCGCCTACGGCGCCCTCGATCTTGGTTTTCGCCACGCCCTGACCGTGCTGACCACGGTGACCAGTCGACCGACACCAGAGCAGGTCATCACCGACGCCGGCTTGAAGACGTTGACCCCCGAACACGGCTTCCCCCTCGTCAAACTGCCGTCGCGGGAAGGCATCGAGGTCGGTTGGGACCCACAGGGATTGCGGTTCCTCGAGTGCCACGCCCTCTCAGAAGAACATGGCCGCCTGCGCGCCGTCGATGGCGATTGCCATCTGCAACCAGGAGAGCTCATCGAATTCATTCCCGGTCATGGTTGCACGACAATGAACCTGCACGATCAGATCTACGCCGTCCGTGATGGCCGTCTGGAAGCCATCTGGCCCATCGCCGCCCGCGGCAAGGTCCGCTAGAGGAGCCCTCCATGAGCACCATTCACGCCGCCGTCATGACCGAACCGGGCACGATCGAACTGCGCGAATTCCCAAAGCCCACAATTGGCGAGGATGAAATCCTGCTGAAGGTGGAACGCACCGGCATCTGCGGCTCGGACAAGCACATGTTCGCCGGCCATATGAAACTGCAGTTTCCCATCATTGCCGGACATGAGCTGGTTGGGGTGATCGAAGAGATGGGCCCCAAGGCGAGCCAACAGATGGCCATCGTCGGTGGTCCCATCGCGGTGGGTGATCGGATAACGACCACACCCAGTTCGACTGCCTGTGGCAAGTGCTGGTACTGCCTGCACATGCCTCAACGCCCCACGCTATGTTCCGACCGATATGTGCACGGCTTCGTCTCGAGCGATGTTGCACCGACCCCCCGCGGCGGATTCTCGCAATACATGCATCTGACGAACCGTTCATGGATCTTCAAGATCCCTGACGGTCTGTCGAGCGAGATCGCCGTACTCACGGAACCGGCCGCCGTCGCCACCCGCGCCGTCGAACGGGCGCTGGCCCCTGGGATCCCCCACATCGCCGAGGGCTTGGGCATGGACAAGTCCGTTCTCGTACTGGGTGCAGGTCCCATTGGTCAACTCGTCGTCGCCACCCTGGCCCATATCGGCACCGACCTCATCATCGCCAGCGACCTGTCCGAGTCCCGCCTGCAGATGGCTCATCAAATGGGTGCTCACCAAACGTTCAGTGCAGCGGGTTCGTTGGAAGACCGGCTCGCCGCTGTGCAGCAGATGACCCAGGGCGTTGGACCCGACATCGTCATCGAGACCGCCGGTGTGCCCATCGTCTTCAAGGAGTCCCTCGACTACGTGCGTCGCGGCGGCATCGTCATCGAGGTCGGCCACTTCACCGATCCGGGTGGGGTTGAGATCCACCCCAACGTCGTCTGCTTCAAGGACCTCGATATCCGCGGCATGTGGGCCTATCCTGCCATGCAGTTCAAGACGGCCCTCTCCTTTCTGAAGAACACGAAAGCCCCTCTCGACAAATTCATCACCCATCGCATGAGTCTCGCGGAAACGGCGCAGGGCATCGACGTCACCGGTAGCGAAGGTTCCATGAAGGTCGTCATCGAGCCATAAACGGCTACGCCGCAGTCGCCGTCTCGCGCCGTTGCATGACGTAGGCAGCCAGGCGTCGGATGGAGTCGAAGAGTTCTACGCGCAGGTCATCGTCTGGTACTCTAAAAGCACGGCGCCCCCGCGATGGACCTGCCCGGAATGCAAGTCGTTGCTGAAGGCGAAACATTGATCAATGGAGAAAACCCGGGCCACTACACCGCCACGATCTACGACGGGCCCAAAGGCAACATCGTGTTCAACGGCGCCACGATCTGGTGGGCCAATGGTTTGTCGAGCCCGCCG
>DPVW01000396.1 GCA_003529325.1 Candidatus Latescibacterota bacterium
GCCCTTGACGCCGCTCGCTGCGTTGCGCTCGCTGGCTCCTAGGGCGCCGAATCCACCCAGCGCTCGGTGGCGCCCAGATCGGGGCCCGCCCCACGAATCTCTGCAGCCGGCGCCAGTTTCCAGATACTTCCAAGCCATTCCACCTGCCACAAGCCTGCATCGATGGCCTGGCTGCCCGAAGGCAACCCGTGATCCGGCGCCAGATCCGGCGATCCATGGGGGCCATCCCATTCCAGATTCCGTGTGACCAGGCTCGTCCCCACCTGCCCTTTCAGGGCCATCTGACGCGCGTCGACGAGCAGGTTATTGGCGATCAGAACCCGGGCACCGCCGGTGATGTGGTGCTCATTGTCGACGAAGGTGTTGTGCACGATCAGAATCCTCTCGGGCAAAGGAGCGGCCTCATAGTCTTCGCGCGTATTCGCTCCCGACATCAGACCCACCCCGGCCATGGCATTGCCAACGATGCGATTGCCTTCGAAACGAAAGTTGCGAGCCGTCTCCTCATCGTAGCCAATCAGCTGAATGCCGTCCTCGCCATTGCCGGAGATGAGATTGTCCCTCACGACGATGTCCAGGGTGTCGGTCCCGCCATACGGATGCAGACGGATCTCGATCCCGTCGTCGCCATTGTCCATCAGATTGCACTGCTCGATCAGGGTTGCCGTCGGACCATCCAGGTCGATGGCGTCGTCTCGATTGTTGTCGAATTGGCAGAATCGTATCGTGCCGCCGCCAGCCTCGTAGTCGATGCCGTCCGAGGTGTCCGTCACGCGACAGTAAGCAAGGTCGAAGGTGTCAGTGGAGGTGATGCCATCCGACGCATTGCGGATGGTGAATCCGTGGATCAGGCAACGTCCCGCCCCGGCACGCTCAGGATCACCGACGCGCACCGCGTATTCACTCCCCTCGCCATCGATCACGGTCTTGGTGATCGTCCCGGCATCTCCAGTCAGGAAATGCTCCGACACGAGGACCAGACTTTTGGCACCCAGATCGACGGAGCCGGGATACGTCCCCGGGGCCACGAGGATCGTGTCGCCGCTGGCCGCTGCGTCGATGGCGGCTTGTATCGTGGCATGCTCTGCGGGTACCCGAAGTGGCGCGGACAACTCGGGTTCCCGCACCAGACGCAACTCAGCCAGTCCACCATCGAGACTGTTCCTATCAGGGAAGTGACCATTGTCGATGCCACGACAGGTGACGAAGAGTGACAGGGCATCGCGCGCGTCATTCGGATCTGACGTGGGCGCGAAGGTGCCGCCTCCGGGCAGAACGAAGCGGATACCCGTGCCCTGCAGGAACTCGTAATCGAAACTCTGGAGGATGTTGCCATCGGCGGTAAACTCGGCGATGCCATCAGCAGCGATGGCGAAGATGTGGCCGCTGACAGGATCGACGGTGATGCCTTCCGGATCGGAGATGTGTTTGCCGATAGCGAAGTCGGAAATGATGGCGAAGGTATCGGCCGCCGCATCGAAGCGGAATCGCAGGATGCGCTCCTGTTTGGTTCCGGAGACGACGAGCAGATCGCCCGTTGTCGGATCGACGGCGATTCCCTCGGGATCGGTATAGCCGTCATCGTAGCTGGTCAGCGTCGAGGCGAGAGGCCGGCCGAATGAGTCGTCGCCCCCCAGGGCGTAGCGGAAGATGCGCTTCTCGTCGTCGTCGGTGATATATACGTGACCATCGGCGCCGTGCCAAGCGATGCCCACCGGTTCACTGCGTGCGGGATTGTCCGGTGTCGCCAGCCAGGATGCGTTGAGCTCTGCCGCATCCAGCGTGGTTTCGAAAACATTCACACCGATGAAGATGCGTTCGCCCGTCGCGGGGTCGAGCAGGTCTCCGTATTCACTGATCTCCGAATCGGTGATCAGCAAGTGCCCCCTGTCGGCGACGTAGGTCACACCCGCCGCATCGGCGGCCCGCACCGGTGATTGGGTCCACAGATCTGTGTAGCGGACCAGTTCCAGACGATCGGCGCCGGCCCCCTCTACCAACAGTGACGCGATGAGAATGGCATAGAAGAAACGGTGGCGTGACATATTCAATACCTCGTCTCACTCATGGTTGTGAACAGGGGGCTGTATGCACCGCGGTTGGTACGCGCCTACCACCGATGTGCGCTTCAACCAATTCGAACCATTCGGATTCTTGAGAAACATCGCCGCCACCATAGGACTCGGCGATGGATACGAACAAACCAAATGAGATGATATCGTCAAACACTTCGCCCCGGATACTCATGGATGTGGATGTACTGCGCAAGGCCTGATAAGGCGCATCTGAGATGAATGGCCTTGCAGGCAAGGAGAAACAGAATTTTCTCGACGTCGGTCGTGTTCAGTCATTTGAATACCAACTGGTGCGAGTGTGTTGTGGACCCTTCCTGAAGCAAGCGGAGGAAGTGGAACAGTTGCAAGTGTTACTCGCAGTGAGGCTCGTCCTGGTAAACTCGGTGGGACCGATGCTGTTGATGCAGATGGCCTACGCGGGCGGTGGTTCCTAAGACAGACTATCTTGTCGCGTCGTGTCGTCTTGCGCCCCCACAGGATGAATTGCCGGTGAAGGCAGGACCTTCAAACGCCCGCGTCGTGCGGCTCAACGCGGAGATGTTTCCCGTTTCTGAGACCGAGCGGCGACTCCTCGGCAAGTATGGCGTGCAGGCCATCGAGATCGAAGCGGCACGTCCGGAGCAGATCATCCCGCATGTGCGCAACGCCCATGCGGTGTGTGTGATCTCGGCCTCGCTGCCGGCTGCGGTCATCGACAGTCTGGATGCATGCCGGCTGATCTCCCGACTCGGCAATGGCACGGACAAGATCGACGTCGCCCGCGCCACCGAGCGGGGTATCGTGGTTGCCAACGTACCCGACTTCTGCACCGACGAGATGGCGGACCACGTGATGGCCATGGTCCTGTCCTTTGCTCGCCAGATCCCGCGTATGGCTCGTCATATGCGTGCCGGCGCCTTTGCTCAGGCGCGTAGCGAGTCACTGGCACTACGTCGACTGTCGAGCCGGAAATTGGGACTCATCGGCTGGGGGGCATCAGCCCATGCGGTCGCTCGCCGTGCCCTGTCATTTGGCATGCAGGTCATCGCCACGCGCCGCCAACTGCAACGGCCATCACCAGAGGCCAAGGCTCTCGGTATCGACATCGTCGATCTCGACAAGTTGCTCGAAGACGCCGATTTCGTTTCTCTGCACCTGCCACTGACGGCACAGACCCGAGGTTTACTTTCTCGCGATCGCCTGGCGCACATGCGACAGGGCGCCTATTTCATCAATGCTTCCCGCGGCGAGATCGTCGACGAGGACGCGCTGGCAGAACTGCTGCACAACGGTCATCTTGGTGGCGCCGGTGTCGACACCTTCGGCGTGATCGAAATCTTCGGCGAGACGGAGGGGGTGCCGACGCATCCACTGGTTACTGCAGACAACGTTATCGCCACACCACACGTGTCCGCCCTTTCGGTGGAATCGACGCGGGCCGTCGCCGTCGGCAGCGCGCACAATCTGGTCTCCGTGTTGAGTGGACACCTGCCGCATGCCGACCACATCGTCAACCGGGGTGTCGTGCCGCGGTGGCCACTACAACCGCATGATCCCAACCTGTTCGACGAGGACTGACACCGATGGCCGAGATGGAAGGACCCGCAGCACAAACGATCCATTCGTTATTCGATTTGAGTGGCCGTGTCGCCCTGGTCTCTGGTGCCGCGCAAGGCATCGGCCGGGCGATCGGTCTGGCTCTTGCTGAAGTCGGTGCCGATGTTATGCTCGCCGACCTCAACGAGGAAGGGGCACAACAGACGGCGGCTGATATCGAGGCCATGGGACGGCGGGCGATCCCGGTGCGTTGCGATGTCTCGGATCCCGCGCAGATCCGGCCGATGTTCGAGAGTCTGGATCGCGAATTTGGCCGGATCGATGTGCTCGCCAATGTCGCTGGCGGTTCGGTGGTCCTGGGGCCACCGGAGGAGCTCGATATCGAGGATGTGGACCGATCCATGCAGGGTCTGGTGGTGGGCCGATTCTGCTGCTGCCAGGAGGGTGGACGGCGTATGCTCGCTGCCGGCAAGGGCAGTATCATCAACATCACATCTCTGGCGGGTCTTACCGCACTGGGTCGAGGACACATCGCCTACAGCACGGCCATGGGTGGGGTGGTGCAGATGACCCGTGAGTTGAGCACGGAGTGGGCGAGTCGTGGTGTACGCGTCAATGCGATCGTGCTCGCCCAGGTCATGAATCCGATGTTGCGCGAACGGATCGACAAAGATCCGCACATGGAGGAACAGTGGCTACGCGGTCTCGCGATCGGTCGCATGGGTGTGCCCGATGATGTGAAGGGTGCGGCCATTTTTCTCGCCTCCGATGCGGCACGCTGGGTGACGGGTATCCTGCTGCCCATGGACGGGGGCAATCTGGCGATGAATGCCGGCGCCTCATACCCGGGTGGCCCCGGGATCACTGGATGATGAGATCGAAAACGAGATGACGACGACGAAAGAGACGTATCTGTCCCTGTATCGGACGATGGTCCGAATCCGGCGTTGCGAGGAGCAACTTGCGCGCTCGTATGCTGCCGGCACGATTACCGGCGCCTGCCATACGTACGTTGGCGAAGAGGGGGTGGCCACCGGTGTCTGCGCCCACCTGCGAGATGACGACGCCGTCTTCAGTACCCACCGTGGTCACGGCCACGCTCTCGCCAAAGGGGTGCCCCCACGCGAATTGGTGGCCGAACTCTTCGGTCGGGTCACGGGCTGTTCGGGTGGGCGTGGTGGCAGCATGCACCTGTTCGCTCCCGAAGTGGGAATGATGGGCACCAGTGGGATCGTCGGCCCCTGCATTCTGCAGGCGACTGGCGCGGGGTATTCGTTTCAGCTACGCGAGACCGACAATGTCGGCGTCGCCTTCTTCGGGGATGGCGCCGTCGGCAATGGGGCATTCCACGAAGGCATCAATCTGGCCACGATCTGGGACCTGCCGGTGTTGTTCATCTGTGAGAACAACATGTATGCCACGGAGGTCGCCTTCAGCTCTTCGGCGCGCAATACCGATGTAGCGGGGCGTGCCGCCGGATATGGTCTGCACGCCGAAGCGGTAGATGGCAACGATGTCATCGCCGTCTACGAGGCGGCGGGTATGGCTGTTGAACGGGCGCGCCAGGGAGGGGGGCCGTCCCTTATCGAGTGCCGGACGTATCGGACACGACCGCACGCCGAGGGCATGCGCGACGGGGGGTATCGCTCGCAGGAAGAGATCGACAGCTGGAAGGCGCGCGATCCGATCGAGGTGTTTCACCGACGTCTGCTCGACGACGGCGACATCGCCGATACGGAGTTACAGGCCATCGATGCAGAGATCGTCGATGAGATTCAGCAGGCGGTGAGTTTCGCCAACGACAGTCCATGGCCCGATCCAGCGACGGTGGCCGACCATGTCTATCGGGAGGTGGGTGCGTGATGGCGAGTCGGGAGATCACCTATACGGAGGCCGCACGCGAAGCACTGACAACGGCGATGGAAGAGGATGAGACGATCTTCGTTCTGGGCGAAGGCATCGGTGAGCGAGGTGGCAATTTTAACACCACACTCGGGCTGTATGAACGCTTCGGTCCCAGACGCCTGCGTGACACACCGATCTGTGAACGGGGTTTCGTCGGTCTCTGCACCGGCGCCGCCATGACAGGAACGCGCCCAGTCGTCGACTTCATGTTCATCGACTTCATCCTGGACAGCGTTGGTGAGCTGACGAATCAGATCGCCAAAATTCAATACATGAGTGGTGGCCGCTTGAAGATGCCAGTGTTGCTGCGTGGCTGTGTCGGCATCGGGGGTGGTCACGCGACGCACCACTCCGGCAGCTACTACCCGTTGTTCGTCAACGTCCCGGGCTTCCGCGTCGTCGTGCCAACGACGCCGTACGATGCCAAGGGCCTGATGGCGACGGCTCTGCGCAGTGATGATCCGGTGCTGTATCTGGAACACAAGTCGCTGCTCAATGTCAAAGGGGAGGTGCCGGAACAGGACTACCAGATCCCCTTCGGAGAGGCCCGGGTCTGTCGGGAAGGCACGGACGTCACCATCGTCGCCATCGGTCCCCTCGTAGCAAAAAGCGTCGAAGCTGCTGGCCGACTCGCCGATGAAGGTATCTCGGTAGAGGTCATCGACCCACGAACGCTGGCGCCTCTCGATCTGGACACGGTGCTGACGTCGTTACGCAAGACGGGCAAACTGCTGGTTGCTGACGAGAGCTTTGGTCCCTGCGGCGTCGGTGCCGAGATCGCGGCGCAGGTCATGGAGCAGGGCTTCGATGACTTGGGGGCGCCAGTGCGGCGTCTGAATGGTGTGCATGCGCCGACGCCATACAGTCCACCACTCGAGGCCGCCGTGTCGCCCTCCGTCGACCAGGTCGTGGTGGCGGTGCGCGATCTGGCGGCCGAATAGGACCGGCATGGCATTCGAAGTCGTGATGCCCCGATTGGGCTGGACGATGGAGGAGGGCACTCTCGTGGAGTGGCTGAAGGCCTCCGGTAAATCGGTGCAGACCGGTGAGATACTGTTCACCGTAGAGAGCGACAAGGCCCTCAACGAGGTCGAGTCCTTCGACTCGGGGGTCCTGCATATTCCAGGCAATTCGCCCGCACCAGGAGAGACGGTGCCTGTTGGTACCGTACTCGCATACGTGCTGGTCGGAGATGAGGAGCCACCGGCGGCAGTGCCACCCGTGCCGGCGGTGGCAGCCTCGGCGGATACGGTCGATTCGGCGGCGGCCGCCACGGGGGCGGTTACCGAGCAGGCGACGAACGAACCTTCGGCCGGGCAGGGCTCTGGGAGCGGGGTGACGATCAGCCCCAGAGCCCGTCGATTGGCGGGGGAACTTGGTGTCGATTGGGAGCGCCTTGCCGGAACTGGGCGCACGGGGAGGATCACGGAAGAGGATGTACGAGTCGCCGCCGAGAGTGTGGTGCCGGCTGAGGACTGCGGCGACGCCAAAGGGATCCCGATGAGTCCGATCCGTCGGGCCATCGCTGAGCGTCTCGTGACCAGTCATCGTGATGCGGCACCGGTGACGCTCACCGCGGAGTTGGACGCCACCGAGCTTGTGGCACTGCGTTCGAAGGCAAAACCCCGTCCGGCATACAACGACTACCTCATTCGTTTTGTCGCCGTCGCGCTCCAGCGGCACCCGGGGCTGAACAGTTCGTTACGGGGGGATGACATTCTGCTGCACAGCGGCATCCACATCGGTTTTGCCGTGGACACCGAGGCAGGGCTGTTGGTTCCCGTCGTGCGTGACGCCGACAAGAAGAGTGTCGAGGAGATCGGCCGGGAGAGTGCCAGTCTCGGTGGGCGGGCGTTGCGCGGCGAGCTCAAGGGGGAGGAGATGGCGGGGGGCACATTCACCATCACCAATCTGGGTGCCGCCGGTATCGACGCCTTCACGCCGATCATCAATCCGCCACAGTGTGCGATCCTCGGTGTGGGCCGGATCAGCCAGCGGCCCGCAGTGCACGAGGGGCAGATCGTACCCCGCTGGCTCACCGTGGTCAGTCTGAGTTTCGACCACCGCCTCATCGATGGTGGTCCCGCCGCTCGTTTTCTGGCGACTCTGCGAGAACTCGTGGAACAACCCGAATCGAACTGACTAGCTGCGCTTGGACTGCGACTCCCAGGGCATGTCATCGGGAGGCTGGTAGCCGGCTTTTCCCGTGTGCCAGGGTTCACCGCACAGCTGCGAGATGACGGCCCACTCGCTGTCGCTGAGATGGGTGTGACTGTGATAGAGGAAGCGCTCGAGGCCGGCGTCGCGCGCGGCGCTCAGATAGCGGAACAGTTCGCCGGCGGTGATGGGATCGCCGTGGTGTGGCTCACGGCCCGCTTCCACCCAGGGTACGACGTGTTGCGGTGACGGCGCCGCGGCGAGCATGCTGCGTGTCTGCTCAGCGACGAATTCGTCGAAGGCCTCGGGGAAACCGAGTTCGAGATCGAAGCGGCTCGTTACCCAGGGCAGGTGCACGCCGAAGAGGGCCTCCACGACCTTCATGGCGTGCCCATCACCAAGGGCCGGATTCCACTCCGTCAGGGTCTGGATGTAACGACCGATGGTGCCATAGAAGCCGTCGAAGCCACGGTGGTAGAAGTAGAGCTTTGGCAGGATGAAGGCATAACGTTGTGCCATCGCCTGAAGATCACAGCCATTGAGCGCATTGAAGCAGGGCAGACGGGAGCCGACGCCGATGCGCACCGGGCGTGGCATGGCGGCAAGGGCTTGGTGCTGTCGAGCGTAGTAGTCCATCAACAGAGCGCGGCGGAATGCGAACCAGGCGGCCAGGTCCGGGTCGTTGTCGAACAACGCCAGTGCACCGAGCAGACCAGCGCCAGCCCGCAGGTCGATGTCGGCTGGTTGCAGGCAGTGCAGGCGTTGGTTGAAACGATCTCGTGCCGCTACGAGGGCGTCGAAGTCGAAGTCCAGGGACGTCGCCTTGGCGCGTAACGTATCCGGCATGTCCTCGAAGATGTTCGACCGATGGCCCGGGGCGATTTCGTAACCCAGCTCGGGGCCATCGAGCACACCACCATCGACCATGGGGAAAGCCTCCATGACGTCACGGATGCGGGCGACGCGTGCTGCCAGCGAGGTCTCGTCCGCCAGGGCGTGGCCGTCACCCCCTGGACCCTGACCCGCATCGGGACAGAATACGTAGATCTCGAAACCGCGCTCACGGGCCGCCGTCAGTGCGCGCGTGAGTTGCGCACGTTTCTCCGGCAACTTTTCCGCCGGGGGTTCAGGCGGTTCCACCCCAAGATCCCGGTAGACCTCGGGGTTGGGATCGAAGGCAGCGGTCGTCATCGGTTTGCCGTCGGCACCAGCAAAGAGCATGCGACCCACGACGATGGCCTTCACACCACCGGCCTGCCAACCATCGAAGATCTCACTGTAATTACCGATTACGGCTTCCAATGGCTGGCCGAAGCGCATCCAGGCCGACAATCGCAAGTCAGTGCTCATGGCGATCTCCTCACAAGGCCAGCATGGTGACACATGTCGGTTTTGGTGCCGGGGCAGAGTGCCCCGTGGGTGTTAGATCACCCGTGTCGGTGTGGATGCGAAGTACGTCGACACGATCACTTTCGTAGTTGCTGACAAGCATGAAGTTGGTCGTCGGGTCGATGGCCAGATTCCATGGCCAGCTGCCTTCGGCCGGGGTGTGGCCGATGAACTCGACGCGACCGGAGCCAGCGTCCACGGCGAAGCGGGCGATGCTGTCGTGGCCGCGGTTCGAGGCGTAAAGGAAATCACCCGAGGGTAACAACTGCACGTCGGCGGCGTAGTTTTCGTCGGTGAAGTCCGCCGGCAAGGTCGTTACCGTGTGGATCTCATCGAAACGTCCACTCTCCGCATCGAAGGCGTAGACACCGAGGGTTCCATTGAGTTCGTTGAGCAGGTAGGCGTAAGCGCCGGACGGATGAAAGGCGATATGCCGTGGTCCGGCACCAGGTTTGGCGGTCACTGTCAGGTCGTGCGCGGGTGTCAGCGAACCCGAGTCGGCATCGAAGGCGTAGACACGTACTACGTCGGCGCCCAGATCGGCGGCGTAGGCCCAACGCTCGGATGGATCGAGCACCATGCAGTGCACGTGCGGACCATCCTGACGTTCGGGATTAATGGCGGTGAAACCTTCGTGCTGCCAGCGGGAGGAGACCGGCTGCAGGCCATCGGCGTCGATGGGCAATACGGCGACACTGCCCGAGTTGTAGTTGCCGGTGAGCAGTTGTCGACCGCTGCGGTCGAGGCTGATGTAACAGGGCAGTGTGCCGCCAGTTGCCTGCCTGTTGAGCAGACGCAATTCGCCTGACGGTTGCTCGATGGTGAACGCGCTCATGCCACCTTCGGCCCGTCCGTCCAGCTCGTCGACGGCGTTGGTGGCGTAGAGTCGCTGACCGGTGGCGTCGACCTTGAGGAAGAATGGGTTGGGCACGCCACCGGTGGTGCCGGCTGGTGTCAGGGCGCCCGAGGTGGGGTCGAGGCGGAAGTGGTGGATGCCTTCGTCAGGATCTTCGGTGAAAGTGCCAACCCAGATGAGGATGTCGCTGGTTGCCATGGTCTGTCTCCCGATTCGGTGTTCCCTTATGTTTCTCAACTAATCTGTAGCGTCGCAATGTAGCACACGAACACACGAAGGCGAATCGGACATGGCAAAGTATCGCGCTGCCGTCATCGGTCTGGGATGGATGGGACTGCTATACGACCTGGCACCCCGCTCCCCCGACCGGTTCGAGATCGAGGATACGGACCGGCCGACACCTGAACTCGATATCCATCGACGCTTCCATCACCACGAGCACGCAGGTGACAGCGGTTTACCCACCTCGTATTGCGAGGCATTCTGGGATCGTCCCGATGTCGAGCTCATCGCCGCTGCCGACAGGGACACGAAACGCCTGGATGCCTTTCACCAGCGCTACGGTATCGACGGCCTCTTCACGGACGCGGAGAAGATGCTGCGCGAGGAACGACCGGAACTGGTGGCGGTGGCGACCAACACGAGGACCCGAGCCGATCTGACGGTGCTGGCCACTGAATGTGGCGCCCGCGGTATCGTCACCGAAAAACCGATGGCTCACACCCTGGCGGAAGTGGATCGCATGGTGCTGTCCTGCGCGCAGGCGGGTATTCCACTTTCCTGCGGCTCCATCACCACAACCCATCCCTCCTTTGCCCGCGCCCGTGAACTCTTGCAGGATGGCGCCATCGGTGAGCTGCTCTCCATCGAGGCGCCGAATGCGGGTGCCCAGCATCAGAATTGGGCCTACTTCCTGGACGTGCTGCCCGACTGGGTCGTCGGTGTCGGTGACACGGAGCGGCGCGAGTCCGGCAGCGACGAATTTGTCGGTACGGGCATGGCGTGGTCACAGGAGCGCCGCCTGGCCGTGCACTTCCGACCTGGCGCGCCGGGTGTGCGGCTGTGTGGTGCCAGTGGCGAGATGATCTTCGATTACACGCAAGGCTGGCGTCTGTGGCAGCAAGTCGATGCACCGGGAGGTCCGGCAAAGGTGGAGGTGCCGTGGCCGACACCGCAATTCCAGCCGCCGTATGGCGCCGTATATACCGTGGCCGATGTGGTGGATGGCATCGATGGTCGCCTGGATGAGCCGAAAAACTCGGGACGAAGGGTGGGTATCGCCCTCGAGGTGGAGGTGGCGCTGAAGCAGTCGTCGGCGCAGGGGGGTGGGCAGGTCACGTTGCCGCTGGTGGACCGCGGTTTGGGCCTCAACTACGACTGGTTCCGCTGATGGAACGGATTGTCGCCGATGTACCAATGACCTCCCCGACGCCGAATTGGGCCCTCTGGGAGCGCCGACTGTTCGACGTCTTCGATGCGTCCGTCCATCCATTTCTCCAACACTTTACCCGTGATGATGGCGAGTTCATCTGGAATGACGAGTGGGGTGGTGGCTCCCCCGACGATTATTACGAGCCTTTCTTCAACTGGCCACTCGTCTATCTCATGGGCGGTGGCGACCATCTGCTCCGTCTCGCAGACCGCCAGTGGGAGGCGGTGACTGGACAGCTGACGCGGATGGGTACCGTGAGCAAGGAGTATGGCATCCGTGAAGACCAGATGCACCAGTCGGAGAGTGACATCCTGTTCTATCATTTGTGTCTGGCCGACCCGGGTGCGCAGCGTCAGGAGCGGGCGCGACGATTCGCCGGTTTTTATCTGAACGAAGATCCGGAGGCGATCAACTACGACTCGGAGAAGCGGATCCTGCTGTCTGGTCTCAGTGGTGGTCACGGTCCGTACTACGCGCCGCTGGAGGACCGGGAGCAGCAGAGCTACAACCCATTGGGTGGCAGCATGGAAGTGTACAGCCTGCCATTTTTTGATCTACCCGGAATCGACAGTGTGCAGGACCTGGCGGATCCCGCCAATGCCCGGCGCATGGGTCAGGCGTTGTTCGATCGTTGGCGACTGGGGGACACGCCGACGAATCTGTCGGTGACATCGCTCATGACAAATGCGTTCCTGCTCACCGGCGACGAAAAGTATCGCGACTGGGTCGTGGAGTACACTGACGCCTGGGTGGAGCGGGCGCGGGCCAACGATGGTCTGTTACCGGACAACGTCGGTCTGTCGGGTGAGGTGGGGGAGTACACGGGCGGCAAGTGGTATGGCGGGCGTTACGGCTGGACTTTTCCTCATGGCTTCCTGACGCTGCAAAAGGCGACGCTCGATGCGGCGGCCAATGCTCTGTTGCTGACACGGGACACGGACTATCTCGAACTGCCGCGGCGGCAGATGGAACGCATACTCGAACTGGGAGAAGTGCGTGACATTCGCGAGCAGCAGATGAGTGTCTCCGAGCGCTGGCTTGGCCAGTTCGAGTCAATGGGGACGCACGAGACTTTCCTGGTGCCGTATCGTTACGGCGATGCCGGCTGGTTTGACTGGCAACCCATGGGCTCGTTGTACATGGCGACCTTGTGGAATCTGTCCATGGCGGACGGCGACTGGGACAGCATGCAGCGGGTACGCGCCGCCGAAGCCCACGACTGGTGCGACGTCTTCGCTCAGCACACCAAAGAAGATTCGGGGCACGAGCAGCCGTGGGTCACCTTCCTGGCGGGTGACAACGAGCGTTACCCGGAACAGATGCTCGACGCAACGTATCAGATCGCGAGCCGTCGCATCGCCCTGCTCGGCGAGGACGAGGCGGTGGGTACGCGGCATCATGTACATCACTGGCAGTGGGGGAATCCGGTCTCCTCCGAGGCTCTCATCCAGCTGACCCTGGGCGGACCACAACCGATCTACAATGGTGGTCTGCTGCATGTGCGTCTGCGTTACTTCGACGACCAGCGTCGGCGTCCAGGTCTGCCCGAGGACGTCGGTGTCCTGGTGGAACAACTGACGGCGGATCGCACGGTGGTGCGTTTGGTGAATCTGCATCCCGTCGAAAGCCGGCGACTGACCGTGCAGGGCGGCGCTTTCGGTGAGCACAGCTTTGGCACCGCCACCTGGCAGGGTCGCACCAGCGAGTGGCCCGGTGAACTGGGTGGGTATGCCGGCAGCTACGCACCCCCGCCGCTGACGACGGAGCCGCGCACACAGACCGTCGACGGCTCACGATTTTCGCTGGAGTTGCCGCCGGCGTCGGAGATTACGCTGGATCTGGAAACGAAGCGCTACGTGAACGAGCCGTCATACTCGTAACGCGTTGTGGGTGGATCAGGATGGTCGTCTTGCCCGAGGCTACCCGACTTACGACTATGGCCCCCTGTAACTCCTATCCGCCTATTGCCCGCCGAGTCGAAGCATTATGACCACTGTAGCGCGTCTATCCGTCTGGGTGCCTCCGGAACGGATGGACGAGTTTGAAGAAGTATACGAACGCCAGCTCGCACCCCTGCTGCGGCCGCACGGTCTGCAAGCTCTTCGCGGTGGAGACCCCGGCGGCGGTGGCCACCCGAGCGCAGGCGCGCCAGGATGCGGCCTGGCAAGCGGCGCTGCAGCGACTGCAACCGATGTCTGGGACGGGGCCCGACCATGGGCTGCGCTGGCGTTTCGAGCTCTATCGCACACCGACCGGCCCCGGTCACACCACGGCGGCCAAAGGCACCAGCGCCGAAGCGGGGACCGGGAACCGGTTGGGCGTATGGCACACCTTGGACCTGTCGGACGGCCTTCCGTCCGGGACGGTCCAGTCGGTCTGTCAGGACCGGCAGGGGCAGATGTGGTTCGGGTCCATCGGGGGTGGGGTGAGCCGCTACGACGGCGAGCTTTTCACCACTTTCACCACGCGAGACGGTCTGGCCGGCAATGATGTGCTATGCATTCTGGAAGATCGGTCAGGCCGGTTGTGGGTCGGCACGGCGGATGGCGTGAGCCGCTGGGACGGACAGCGATTTGTGAACTTCAGCCCCGACTACGAACAGATGAGAGAGGACTAAACAGGGCCAATATCGGCGCTTCTGGAACTGCCAGAAGCACACATATCCCCATGTCTTTCTGTTTTTCCTGCGCGTATCCAATGGTACATTTCCTACATGGGCAAGTGTTCGGAGATCTGAAGAGGTGAAACCGAACCGACGGGCCTATCCCCAGGGGTAGCACATTCGGTTTGGAAAGGCTTCTGTATGACCCGTACGCAGTCGGGCGTCCTGTGGGGCGCCCCTCCGAATCATATCAGAACGTCCGGGTTGCGTACTTCCTTCAGTGAGGTGAGGCCGATCGTGTTGACCTGCCTTCTCGGCCTGCTACTCCTCCAGCGTTCGCTTCTTCC
>DPVW01000150.1 GCA_003529325.1 Candidatus Latescibacterota bacterium
TAATTCACCGCTTCCTGACCGAGGAGCAAGGGAACCTGTTCGATGGCACGGACAAGTGGTCGAAGAGTCAGTTCCTTTGGCAGTCAGTTCGGCGGTGGCCTCGACGTCGACCTCACGGATCAGATCTCCGTCGGAACCCACCTGACATACAACTGGATGACCCGCTTCACCGAGTCGGTGGGTGGCCGTCACGAGTATCGCGGCGTCGAATTTCGCGTCGCCGCCAGTTGGCGTTTTGGCGGTCAGCGATGAGATGTCAGCTACCGATTCGTTTCTTCAGGTAACTGGCGATGTCATCGCGAACAGCGCCGGAGAGCTCGACAAAAAATCCGTCGAGTCGCCGTTGGCTGCGCAAGGTGTCGGACATCTCCAGTGCGTAGTCGTAGGTCACTTCCAACTCCGTCGAATACAGCCGCACGCCGGATACCGTGACCAAAGAGATGCGTAGCGTCGCGTGGAGGGTGATATCACGTCGCTGTTAACGGCTGATGAAGGCGGTGATGCTCATGTGCAGGACGCAGTCCGGTTTGAGTCTGGGGTGGGGTCCATCGATGGTCCAACGGACCCCTTCCGTTTCCGGCAAGGCCGCTACGAGTCCGGCGACGACGGGCAGGTGGATATCGCGGAAACGGGTCTGACGATTGATATCCTCCTCGGTGCGCAACATGCCTGGGAAACGAGAGCCATGGACGGGGTATTCGCTGATACCGACAACGAGGATGCCGAGTTTTTCGGGAAGGGTGGGGGTGGTGGTCACTTCCCCTCTCAAGCCCAGACCGGCGACGAGGGCCAACAGTTCCTGCGCCCGATGAGTGGGCATCTTGGCCTTCTCCGCCGACCGCTCGATGATGAGCTGCAAGCCATAGTTCCCTGAGCTCTTGGTCGCCTTTCGGCCCCAGTCGATGAATTCGCGCAGCAACCGGTCCATCTTTTTTAGACCCACGTCATCACCGCCCAAGGCGGTCAATCCTTTCCACAGCGCCGTTTTGCCCTTGCGCTGGTCGTCCAGCTTGTCGAGCAATTGCTGCAGGTCGGCGCGGATGGTTTTGTCTTCAAGGGAACTTGCCGTGGCAGCGCGAGCCAGCATGTCGCGACTGAAGGTCGATCCGGACTTGGCCAGATCCTCCAGCAGGATTTTCAGCGCTACCTGGCGCAGGTCCTGCGCCGTCGCTCCCAGGCAACACATGAGCAGCAGACCAATGGTAGTGAAGATGGTTCGCAATTTCATTGGGCATCTCTCCACCGACTAAGATCCATCAGCGGCTGTGGCTTGCACAAGACCCACGTTGCTGAAGCGAGACCGTCGGGGTAGCTTTGGCGGCACTCAAAAACAGGGATTTCAGATGACGTATCGCGCCGGTGTAATCGGCTGTGGCCGCATGGCGGGCACGATCGATGATGAGATTACCTACGAGCACAATGACTTCATCCTGCCCTACGGTCACGCCAATGGCTATGCCGCGATTGCCGAAGTCGATCTCGTCGCCGCCGCCGACACGGCAGCCGAAAAGCTGGCCTCCTGGTGCGATCGTTTCGCTGTGGCGGGACGATACGCCAACTACCAGGACATGATCGCCGCAGAACAACTGGATATCCTCTCCGTGACGACGCCCGCCCACGCTCGTGCACTGCCGCTGATTCACGCTGCCCAGGCGGGGGTTCGAGGGATCTATGCTGAGAAGGCGTTATGCGTTTCCACGGCCGAACTCGACGCCATCGTAGCCGCCTGTACGCAGCACGGCACGCAACTGGTATATGGCGCCATGCGTCGCTACTGGCGCGGTTTTGAGACGGCTCGTGCCTTTCTCGATTCTGGTCAGCTCGGGGCACCGAAAGCGGCGCTTATCGGCGCCACCTCGGGTAGTGCGCTGCACACGCACTCGCATATCGTCGATGCCGCGCTCTATCTGCTCGGGGACCCACTGCCAATTTCGGTGAGTGCCAGTCTGCGCGGTCGTGACGGCGATGATCTGCAGCTGCAGGAGGGCCCGGAGGGTATCGAGGTCGCCACCGATCCCAGCATCGTACACGCCGTCGTTCACATGGAGGATGGTCGACGGCTGGTCTGCACCGATCTGCCATCACTGGACATCGAAATCGTCTGCGAGGATGGGACCCTGCGCAATTCAGGGGATTCGTCGTATTGGATTCCGCGCAGCAGTCAGCAACGGTATGATTGGAAGGAGATCTCTTTTCCAACGTGGCAGGCCCACAGTGGCACAGTGGCCATCATCCGCGATCTGCTGCAGGCAGTGGAAAGTGGGGGGCCGACCCGTGGTGGTATCGAGATCGTACGCCGTGGCATGGAGATCCTTTTCGGCCTCGTCGCCTCGCATCATGCCGGCGGTGTCGCTGTCGATCTGCCATTGGCGCAGCGCAATGTACGCGTAATGTCGCATTGAACAGTCAATAACCGGACGACACATAATCCCATGCCGCCAAATATCCTGTACCTGCATTCACCGACACGGGACGATACGTGTCGCCCATGGGCCACGCTGTTGACACACCGAACATTCAGGGTCTGGCCGAGCAGGGCATGCTCTTTCGCAAGTGTTTCTGTGCCGCGCCACCTGTTCGCCCAGCCGCGCGGCGTTGCTCACCGGCCAGAGTGCCCATTCCAGTGGTATGCTGGGACTCGCGCACCGGGGATTTTCGCTGCACGACACTCGCAGCATCTGGTATCGACATTGAAGGGGGCCGGATATCGCACGATACTGGCTGGCATGCAACACGTCGGCGATGGTGTCGGCTACGACGAGGCCTTGGGGGCCGACAACCGGCAGGCCCGTAACGTATCGGCGGCGGCCGTGGAGTATCTCGATGGCGCTCCGAAGCAGCCCTTCTTCCTGGATGTGGGATATGGCGAAACACATCTGCCCTTCCCGGAGATGTCACAGCAGGACAGTCGTTATGTGCGAGTCCCGGATCCGCTGCCCGACACCCCCGAGACTCGTCGCATGATGGCTGGCTATCACGAGAGTGTGCGGCGCATGGATGAAGGGCACGGTCGTGTGCTTGAAGGGCTGGAACGA
>DPVW01000041.1 GCA_003529325.1 Candidatus Latescibacterota bacterium
GTCTTGGTGGTTTTGACCGGCTGGGGGTCTTTGTCGAGCCGGCGGAGAAGCCGGCCCGGACGGACTGGCATCGGGATTGTGACGGATTGAGTATGAAACGCACCGGTAAACACCGCGCCTTGCGCCAGGAACCGTATTGGTTCAACCAGGTGAACATCCCGCTGCTGGAGGATAACTGCACCTGGTACGTTCCCGGCAGTTATGCCCGCGACGATACGCCCGAGGAGCCGCTCGCGGCTGCGCCACCGACATTTGCTGACGACGCGTCATACGAAGAACTGGAACGGGGCCACCTTGACTACAGCCGCGCCATGCCCGGCGCTATCCGGGTCAGCATGGATGCCGGCGACTTCCTGCTCTACCATCCCGACGGCTGGCATATCGGCGTCTACCTGCCTGATCGCCGACGGTTGACCCTGCATGACTACGCGCCGACGCCAGAGTTGAAGGACTGGTACCAACGGGCGGGGTGGACTGAATAGCCGGACGTTCGCTGCCTGTGACGTGCCGGATTCATGATGGCTGCTGCCGCACAACCCATTCCTGCACGTCGACAATGCAGAAGAAACATCACCAACAAGGAGACCGAACATGTTGAACCTGCTTATGCTTCGCCATTCGGCGGGATACGAGCATAGCTACCTTCCCAATGCGGAGGTCGCGATCAAGGAGATCGGAACGGAGTCCGGTCTTTACACGGCGACCACGACACACGGTTGTGAGTGCATCAGCGCCGAGAATCTTCAAAATTATGATGTGGTCGCTTTCGCGACCACGGGTGAGCTTCCACTGGATGACGGTCAGAAGCAGGCGCTCCTCGAATTCGTGCGCAATGGCAAGGCGTTCTTCGGAATCCACAACGCCACCGACACGTGTTACGAGTGGCCGGAATACGGCGCCATGCTCGGTGCCTATTTCAATGGGCACCCCTGGCACCAGGAAGTTGTGGTCAATGTTGAGGACACGGGGCATCCCGCGGTGCGACATCTCGGCACATCATTTTCCGTCGTCGACGAAATCTACACGATGAGGGATTTTGACCGCGCGAAGACGCACGTCTACATGAGCATCGAGAACAGTTCCGTGGAGGTGGAGAAGAGCACGCGCGAGGACGGTGACCACGCGCTCGGCTGGTGTCATGCCTATGGCGACGGCCGCGTGATCTACTCCGGCCTGGGGCATCCCGACGCACTCTGGTCCGAACCCTGGTTCCGCGAGCATATCCTGGGCTGTATCAAGTGGGCCGCACGGATCGAAGAGTAGGGAGCCGCTTCCGGCGTTCCGGCTGATCGTACGCGCGTTTGTCGATACGGTGCCCGGGTGTCTCCGGATTACGCTCGCTCAAGTTTCCACACGTCCGGTTTCAGATGGCTGCCGCACATCAACCATAACGCGCCCTGGTAATCGAAGGTACTCGCGGCATGGCGGTCCGCCCAGGGTGTCTCAGGTACTTCGTACCAATTCACGCCGTCCGACGAATACCAGACGTCGTTGCTGTTGGCCTCGGGTGTCTGGCCGCCCAGTACCCACATGCGATCGTCGAACACGGCGACGTTGACGTACACGCGCGGCCGCCATGGCGCTTCTTCAGTATGCCGCTCCCAGTGCAGGGCATCGCCGGAACTCCACACGTCGTTGTAATAGACGTACTGCAAGTTCTCTGGGGTTTCATATGTGCCGCCCCCGAGCAGCCAGATGCGATCGTGGAAAGAAACAATTCCACAGTACATGGCCCGCGGTGGCAGGAACGGCTGCGGCATTTCGACTGGCTCCCAGTTCACGCCGTCTTCCGTGTTCCATAGGTCGTGATAGATGATATCTTCCGCCGGCGCGAACTGGGGCAGGGTCTGTCCGCCGAGGATCCAGATCTTGTCGTCGTGCACAAACGTGTAATGCAGGCAGCGTGGGTGCCATGGCGGGGGCTGACCGCGATTAACAAACTTCCAGTTCTTGCCGTCGCTCGAATTCCACACGTCGCACTGGTAGTGCCCCTGCAGAGGATCGCCGCCGATGATCCACATCTTGTCGCGATAAACGACGTAACCGGCGGTGTGCGTGCCTTCCCAGTCCTTGCCGTCTTCGACGAGCGGCGGTGACCGAAACGTATTCTCCTTATCCATCTGCCAGTGCGTGCCGTCATTCGAACTCCAGACGTCGTTGACGCAATGCCGCGGATAGTACTCCGGATCAATCGGGTTCCATCCGCCGATCAGGACCATGCGGTCGTTAAACACGAGCGCACCAACGCCGTCACGACCCCGGAACCCGGGCTCGTCGGTGACGTGGGTCCAGCGATAGTCTGTCTGTCCGAGGTCTTGTAGATTCATCGCGATCGCACTTAAGACATTTTGCAGGTGATTCCGCCGTCTACGACCAGGTTGGCGCCGGTGATATAGCGTGCTTCGTCGCTGGCGAGAAACAGGGCGGCGTAGGCAACGTCCCAGGCGTCGCCCATTTTGCCGGTCGGGCAGGCCGCGTCCCGCACCTTGATCATCTCTTCGACCTCGTCCAGGCCGTAGCCGCTCGCCACGGAAGCATCGATCATGGGCGTGTGCATCAGGCCGGGCACGACGCAGTTGGCGCGGATGCCCCGATCGGCATACTGCAACGCGATATTCTGCGTGAGTTGGTTGACCGCCCCTTTGGAGGCGTTGTACGCAGCGCTGGGATAGCCGGTGTAGCGCATGGAAGCGACCGAGGAAATGTTGACGATCGCGCCGCTGCCCTGCTTTTCCATGTGTGGCAGACAGGCCTTGCAGCTCAGGAACATGCCCTTGACGTTCACGGCCATGACCTTATCCCAGCTCTCCTCGGTCATCTCGGTTAGTTCGACGGCATCCAGAATGCCGACATTGTTGTGCAGGATGTCGATCCGCCCGTAGGTTGCCAGGCATTGATCAACCATTGCCGCGACCTGCGCGGAGTCGGTGACGTCCGCCTCACAAACCGTGCACTCGCCGCCTTCACCGGTGATGATGTCCCGGGTCTCCCTGGCAGCCACAATCTGAATATCCGCACCAAAGACCTTTGCCCCCTCGCGTGCGTACAGCACGGCGGCGGCCTTGCCGTTACCCCAGCCGGGACCGCAGGATCCAGCGCCGATCACCAACGCCACCTTGTCTTTTACACGATCTGCCATGGCTCGCTTGTGTCCAGATTACAAGTTGTCTGTGAGTTTCTCGTCTTGTCCGATAGGGTCAAGCAGATTCCCCTGTCGATGTGGAGCGGCGGCGATGTCCTCGTTGGTCCCCGTGACGAGACAGCGTTGCTGTTGCCCCTGCGCATCGCCGCCGGAATCGTGCAGCCGGGAGGCAGTCGAAAGGGGTTCATGCATTGCGAGCAGTCGTAGCGTGAATCGGGATCAGGCGGCAACACCGGGTTGGCGGGATCGCGCATCCACTTGAATCGGGATAGCATAGGCCCCTTCTCCGTCAGTCGGCCGAAAGACGGTCGAGCACATTGCGCGTGATCCGCTGCACGATCGGGTCGTTCTTGAGACCGTGCGCCCAGTCGGTGGTGCCGGCCGTGAAGACCGTCCCGCCGCGGGTGTGAGAGCCCATCGTGGCGCGGCCGTCGTTCGAGACTCCGGCCTCCTGGTAAACGTCGAATTCCATTCCGGTCCAGCGGGATGGAGCCTGGCAGATAATAACGAAATCCTCGGGCGTGCCATCGTCGCAGGTTGGTACCGGGTAGCCATTCTGCTCGTGGTAGGCGCAACCGTCGGTTTCATAACCCACGATCGTATTCTCGGCGCCGAACACATCGCCTTCGTTCAGGCCGGTCCCTTCGAGTGCCCAATGGTCGGCGCGCTTCACGGTGTACTCGCCCGGTCCGTCCATGTACGCGTCGTGGCTGAGGTGATAGCCGCCCATCGGGAAGCCGACGCCGGTAAGGTAGTTCTCGGGACGATTGACGAGGGGATGCGAGAAGAGCGTCGCGAGCAGCGGATGTCCTTCAGGGGTGTAGAGCGGGTCTTCCTTGTAGTGTTCCTTGTAAGTCACCATCGTCTTGCCGTCGTCCTCGAAGCGCACCTGCCAGCAGACGCTGTTGCCGCTGAAGAACGCAGCGTTGCCGCCGCCGCCGATGAATCGTTCGAGGTTGTCGCGCATGGGGCTGGACCAGTATTCGTCGTGGCCGACGCTCAGGATCAGGCGGTAGTCGTTGAATCCGTCCGGCCAGGTCTCCAGGTCGTGATTCACCGCATACTCGAGGGCGTAGCCCTCGCGATCGCACCAACGGACGAACGATCGCTCCCAGAGAAAGAAGGCGGTGTTGTGATAGCCGTGGCCGGGCCGCAGCAGGCTCACGCGGTGCCCCTGGTCCCGATCGCTGGAATTGTAGGCGTACGTGCTTTTGCCACCCCAGCTGTTGTAGGCCGCATAGGTGTTGGTCGTAAGCTGCAGCAGAATCTTGCTCGTCGATGCGGGTTTCCTGGCGCGCACCACGAGCAGTATGTCGTGCGAGGCGCAAAGTTTGCTCCAGTGCGAATGGGTCTCAAGATTCGGCGCGCGTTCGGCAGCCAGGGTGACGCGATAAACACCGCTGCGCCAGGTCTCCGGGATCGTGAGTTCCCAACACCGGGGCCAACCGGGCCCCGTTTCCCATGCCCGTTCAGGAATCGGATGATCGCCGACAGCGATCCCGTTTTCTTCGTGAACCATTTCTTCCGGTTCACCCTCGCGTACGATCGTGAGCGAGCACTCGCCGGCATTGCTCGAAGCAAAGAGCTGGATCGTCTCGCCCGGCACCGTGCTCAGCGTGCTCAGGTAGCCTTCGATAGCCGGTATCATGCCGTCGGTCATGATTGCAGGCTCTCGCTGAGTTGGCTCATCCTGCGTTTGGACTCCGCCAGAACGGTGCGGAAGCCGTCCACAGTGACGTTGCCGCTTTTGAGAAAGTCCAGAATGACGGCCTCGGCCCGCATCAGGTTTTCGCAGGCGTCCGGGATCTCCGACGCGATTTCGAGAGGAATCGTGGTGACGCCGTTACAGTCGCCGTGCAGGAGATCGCCGGGATGGATCGTGAGGCCGCCGACCTTCACCGGTTCGCCGATGGTGGGGAAGTGACAGTATCCGTGCGCGCAGATCGAGCCGTTGGTGAAGGCCGGGAAGCCGAGCGCGCGGACCTGGTCCAGGTCACGGCCGGTGCCGCTCGTGACTAAGCCCGCGCCGCCAAACTTCTGGTAGGTCGTGCACATGACTTCCCCAAACGTTGCCGCCGCACTGGGCACATCGAGGTCTTCGAAAATAACGACGGCCGGGCCGGGAAGCTGCGCGAACGATTCGACCTGTTGATCGAGCGTCCCGTACGCGTCGCCCGTTGCGGGAGCCGACGAGCGAAACGTTGCCGTCGCCGCAAATCCGACCATCGGTGGCATTTCGGGAAAGCAGGCCTGGATGCGTCGGTCCGTGTAGCCCTCATTGCGTGGACGAATGTCGAAGAGTTCGATGGCGTTACAGACCGTTGGTGTGTCGTACTTGCGCAATTGGTCCAGGGCTTCCTGTGGAAGGGGTGTATTACTCATGTCCGGCTACGGGTTCGGTGTCAGGGCCAACATGCGCCTGATCGGCGGTGTCAGGCCGTGGGCCATGCGCATGAAGCCCAGGTCGGTGGGGTGCACGCCGTCTACCGTGCACTCGTCGAAGTCATCGCCCAGCAACGTTGAGCCGTCAAGGAACTCGATCGGACCATCGCCGTTTTCCATCGCGGTCTGGACGGCGGCAGCCTGCATATCGCGGCAGCGATCGCGGTCGATTCGGCGGTCCTCATGGGTAATGTCGTACGCGAAAGGGATACGCGAGATCACGAGAATGGGAACGGTCGCATGTGCTTCGCGGAGAATGCGGATCGCACCGGGCAGGGTTGCCTCCATGCCTGCGTATCCGGCGTTGGCTTCGTAGTCCAAAACAAAAAGCCGGGGTTCGGCCATGCCGGCCATGACCTCGATTACCTCGGGTTCGCCGCGGCCGGTTCCGGAGTATCCCTGGTTAACAATTTCGACGTTTAAGGCGCGACTGACGATGTTGGTGTAGGCCATGCCGGGGCGGCAGGCACAGCCGCCCTGCGTGATCGAGGTTCCGTAGATCACGACCTTGCCGTCCATCGCCCATGGCGGCGGCGCCTCGAGCCTGGCTTCTGGCAGCAGGCCGATTTGAATGGATTTCACGCTCTGGTAAAGAGGGAAGTTTAGCGTGAAGTTGCGCATCTCTGCGTCGGCGTGTTCGAACAGGAGTGCTTCGTACGCGGTTTCCCGCTGGTCGTATCTGGTCGTACCGTGATAACGCTGAGCCAGCGGCGGACCCACGTAGAGGTCGAAGCCGCATTGCCCGGTCGCGGGCATGTGATCCATGTCCGCCGGACCGGCCAGCGCGACCTTAACGGCGAGATGGGTTGAATCGGATTGAAACGCGATTTGCCCGCCTGCGGTGTTGTTCGCGAGCTGGTCAACGGCTGGGGGCAGGGGTTGCGCGGGAGCGAGCGGAAGGCGCCGATAAACCTGATCCTGTTCGAACCATGGAAACCCGGTCAGCCGGAGCGGGGCATCGTTTGGCCTGTGCCATAGAAGGGGCAATTCACTTCCCGCGAGGGGCGCTATGTTCTTGTCGAGGGTGGCGGGTGATTGTTGGTTCACGTGCGGATAAACTCCAGATTGTGCAAGCGCTCGATCCAACGCTTCCGTTTCGGGCTGCCGCTCGGGTTCGACAGCCAATGCGAATTGTAGATCGTGATGTCCTGATCGTGGAAAGCGGCGGTGGTTTTGCGGCT
>DPVW01000108.1 GCA_003529325.1 Candidatus Latescibacterota bacterium
CAGCAGCTGGCTTGAGGTCGGTGACGTCGTCAGACGTGACGATGACACTGAACTCCTCCATGAGGTCAAGGACCGAGTCCACCAGCTCGACGTAGGCAAGATCACCGGATGTCACCAGCGCCGTCGACACGGTGCTCCTTCAACCAGGAGAGTATATCTCTCGTGCCGGGTAGTACCGTCAGATCGCTGAGCAGTCCGGACTTCCATAGGGGCATGTACGTTGCCATCACGAGTTCATAGTCGAGTTCGTACGTCTCGGCCAGTGACTTCATGCCCGATTCGATTCCCTTGCCAAAGGTCCGTTCATGCCGCAACGAGCCCGTGTCGATTCCCAGCGTGATCAGGCACGATGTTTCTGCTCGAAGGTGGACCGGCTCGGTGTCGATCAGCGTTCCGTCCAGATCGAAGCACGCTGCCCAATAATCAGACATCACGACTGCTGTCGTCAGGGGATCCCGAAGGCAGACGGTTGGACATGCATCCCTGGAAGAGTGGTTCATTGACGTGACGAAGTCTGCCCAGGAAGGCTGTGCCGACCGGATCCAGGATGGCTTCTCCCGGAATTGTCTCTCTCGACCTTATCTGCCCGCCCAACTCCAGCAACTCGTCGAGGGTGAGGCCACCGTCGAGCAGGGAGGAGAATTGTTCGGACTCGATCGACAAGACCGCGGGGAGGTCGATTGGCGAAGGTTGCGCCAGCGTCGTGCCGTGGAAGACCGCCACGCAGGTATCTGATCGGTGTTCCGTCAAGTAACCGCCCCAGAAAAAGGAGACCCCGAAGAGGGCAGGTGCTCGCCTGCTCGTATCGCCTTGCCGCCGGATATGACGTAGAGGGAGTTGCCCGGGGTGTCGAGTTCCAATTCACAGCCGATTTCTTCTATCGCCTCTCGATGCAGGGCTTCGATCGGCGTTTCGTTGCCTTCGATCCCACCACCAATACAGCCCACACCGATCGTGGAAACCTTGCTCTCGTCGTATCGCCATTTGTTGCGAGACTGCACCTCAAAGAGCAGGCGTCCGTCGAAACGGAGGAGGACGGCGGAACCGATAACTGAGGTCGTGGACATCGGTGAAGATCAGTGTGCACTATGGATGCTGGAGCTGTTGCCAACGCTCCACGTCGTCACTTGAGATGGTGTCGTAGTGCCAAAGGGCCCAGTTGAGGCAGGCGATCAAGTCCTCAGGTTCCTCCACACCGGTGCCCAATCGAATCAACCGGTCGCGAGGACGTCGCAGAAGTGGCCGGTCTATGGATGCTACCAAGCAGAACCCGGGGTCCTACTTACGGGAGCATATCTGTGGGCATCCCGTACTGTGACATGAGGTGACTGTTGTCGCCGGGACCCAGGGGGTGTCCTGTCGTGGCAACAATTCTTGTTCGACCTCTGTGGGACCGATATCATTACACAATGACGTTGCGATTCGCCTATAGCAGCCTGCCCTGGAAAGGGCAGAATCTGGAGCGCAACCTTGGGCAACTGGCGGCAAAGGGTTGGCAAGGTTGGGAGACGCGGGAGTCTCTCGATGAACTGGGCACTCCCAAGCGGATTCTCCGAGTCTGCGCCGATGCCGGCATCGAGATCGCCGCTGTGAGTGGACCGAATGCGAGCGACACATGCGAGACGCCGACGCATGAGATCTGCAAGCGGCGAATCGAGTTTGCCGCCGATTGTGGTGTGGCACTGTACATGACGAAAGGCCCAGGCCATGGCGACGTACAGCCCTCCAGCGACGCCGATCTTGATCGTGTTGCTGCGGTGTACGAGGATCTCGCCGAACATGGTGAACGTCTCGGGGTGACGGTGGCCTGGCATCCACATGTCAATCACTTCGTCGACAGCGAAGGGGAGTGGGACCGTTTCCTGCAGCGGCTGCGCCGGGTTCGGCTGTGTCTGGACATGGCCCACGTCGTGCTCTGGGGTTTCGAACCGGTGCAGGCCGCACGGGACCACGCGGATCGTCTCGCCTATGTCCATCTGCACGATAATCTGAGTCGCAACAACACGGCGGGGGATCTCGGTGACGGTCCCATGACGGACTATGGCGCCTTTCTGCGCAGCCTGGAAGAGGTCGGCTTCGATGGCTGGGTCGTGGCCGTTTCCGGTGGCACGCGGGATGCCATAGACAGCATGGAAATCAATCGGGCGTATCTGCACAGCGTCGGTTACTGACCCATGACAGAGCCATTCGCCACCGGCCAGGTACTCGTCGAGGGCGAGGGGCCTTTGGCTGGGGTCGTCGTGTCCAACGGGTGCGATGTGGTGCGCACCGATGGGGAGGGCCGGTATCGTCTGTCCCGACCGCGGGGTTGCCGTTTTGTCTCAGCCACCGTCCCGGGTGGGTACAGTTCTGACCGGTTCTATCTGGATGGCGACACCCAGGATCTGGACGATGGTGAGATCCGTCTTCGTCCTCGGTCGGCGGGCGCTCCCGAACGCTTCACCTTCGCGCAGATCACCGACATGCATCTGTCCACCGAGCGGCGCTGCCTGCCGGAGGATCTGGCCGAAGACCTGGCGGCAATCATCGACGATGGCGCTGGTGAGATCGATTTCTTCGTCGCCAGCGGTGACCTCACCGCCGGTGGCAAGCAAGAGGAGTTCGCCGCCTATCGCCGGGTTATTGAGGCTACCGGGTTGCCTGTATTCCACGCCGCCGGCAACCATGACGACGACGCGGAGTCGGCGGCACGCCATTTTCAGGATGCCCTCGGACCCCTTTCCTACAGCTTTGACTGGGGTGCGGTGCACTTCGTCGTCTATGATGGCGAGGCATTTGCCCGTAGGGGCGATCCTGTTGAAGAGACGGCGGCAGCCTTCCCATACCGGCCCGCCGCTGTCGATGACTGGATGCGCGCCGATCTGGCCATGCAGCCAGCGGGCACAGCCGTAGTCGTCATCAACCACTTCCCATGGGGGCGCGAATTCTACGACCAATGGCATGGCAATGGCATCGTCGCTGTGCTGTCCGGTCACTGGCACGCCAGTCGCCGTCACGCCGACGGTGACACCGTGCACTATGCCACGCCGAGTCTGTGCTTCGGGGGCATCGATCAGAGTCAGCGAGGGTATCGACTGTTCCACTGGCGTTCCGATGGATTGCAGTCGGAGACGCGGGTCCTGAACTCGACAACACAACGGTCCCCTGGAATCTCCCTCCCAGTGACAGCAACCATACCCAAGGCGATATCTGGGGTGGCCGGCGAACTCGCTTCTGACTGGCCGCAGTTCCACGGTGGTCCCAGCCGCCGTGGGGCGTCACCGAAGGGACCTGCCCCGCCACTGGCACGCTGTTGGCACACCGCCACAGGAGGGCATGTGCACACGGCGTCCTGCGTGGTTGCCCATGGGCGGGTCTATCAGACGACGATGGATGACGACACCGGCCAGAGTTGTGGCGTCACCGCCATCGATGCGGCGACGGGAGAGCTCTGTTGGCGGCATCGATCGGCTGCTTCGGTGCGTCATGCAGCGGCGTGCGCACAGGATTCCGTCTTCGCCATGACGGTAACTGGCGAGCTGCTCTGTCTCGCCGCAGAATCCGGTGCATGTCAGTGGCGCCACCAGCTTGCCGAGCCATCCCGTCGGTGGGTGTTCGGCTCACCCCTCGTCAGCGACGGCTACGTCTACGCCGGCGTCAGTTCCGATTTCGTCGCCCTCGATGCTGACAGTGGCGAGGTGCTGTGGCGTCGGCAGGATTTTGGCCCCGATGACTGGATCTCCTCCTACCCATCCCCGGCGGCGGCAGCTGGGCGTGTCGTCGTCGCGTTCTACACGCAGCCGACGGCGTTGGCCGTACTCGATGCGGCGACGGGACAGAGTGTGTGGGAGCTGGCCGGCAGCAAGGCGACGTATATGTATGCCACACCTGTGGTCGGTACCGATCAACTGTTCACCGTGAGTGGCGGTTTGGTACGCGCCTTCGACCTGGAAACAGGGGACAGCCGCTGGGAGCAGGAGATTCGATTGGGGCGCATCCAGGCGACGCCAGCCCTTGCGGGGGAACGTCTGTTCGTCGCCACTGGCAGCGGCAAGCTGCACGCTCTGCATGTGACGGATGGGCGGGAATTGTGGCAGTGGAGTGTGGAGTCGGCGTGCCCACTGTTCACGCCATACGTAAGATCGGGACCGACGACACTTGCCTCTCCGGTGGTGGCGGGAGGCGTGGTCTGGGTCGCTGCTGCCGACGGCTGCCTGTATGGCCTGGATGAGGCGACGGGAGAGCTGTTGTGGAGTGGTTATCTCGGTGCGCCCCTGGCGGCAGCCCCAGCGATCGGCGCAGGAGCACTGTTTATCGGCGCCACAGACGGCACGATTTCAGCCCTGTCTGTGGGGGGGCACAAAGGGGGGGCCTGAATTCTCTCGGCGCGGAGAATGTTGTTAAGGGCCGCCAGATCCTCGGGATCTGACACTACAAATGAGATTTCATGTCGTTTTGAGTCGAGTCCAGATGTGACAAAAAATGACGAGAGAACATCGAGCTCGGACAATTCGCTCATATTCGCCGGGCACGTCAAGACGACGGTGCGCAGACCGCTTCCAGCGAACTGCAGACCGGTGTCACACGACCCGGTGAAGTCATCGGCGATGATCAGGCAGTCGAGACGTTTGGGTGCTAGTGGCGCCACCGGTACTCTGGTTCCCAGTCCAGAATGCGGCGCGCCTTGCTGGTATCCATGAGCGCCCGAAAGGGCTCACTGTCATACTCGGCGCCGCCGCGCCATTCGACGTGCGGCAACAGCTGCCGTGCTAGCTCTCGACTCGTCAGCTCAATGGAGGACACATCGCTGGCATTGATGAGCAGCACCTCGTGTCCAGCGACGTCGCAGGTGAGCGCCCGGAGGGTTGCCCGGGCGAGGTCCTCGACGTGAATGAAACAGCCGTACTCCCAGTATGGCTTCCATTCATTGTCGGGATCCTCGGCGCGCAGTTTCAGGATCCCCTCAATGCGTTCGTCCGTCCACACAGCGGGTGGTCGAATGCTGATCGTGGAGATTCCGGCGCGTCGGGTGAACAGCCGACACGTCTCTTCGCCAAGATACTTTGACATGGCATACGCCCGCCCCGGTCGGCAGGGGTGGCTTTCGTCGATGGGCAGAAAGTCGGGCTCGGACTCGCCCATGAAGATGCCCATGGCATTGACACTGCTGTAGGCCACAACGCGGCCAATGCCGTGCCGTTCCGCTGCCTGCAGGACGTGCCACATGCCGGCAGCGGCACCGGAAAATACGGCTTCGTCAGGATTTTTTCCCATGACGGCAGCCAAATGAGCAACCGCGTCACAACCGCTCATTGCCTTCTCCACCGCCGCGGCATCCAGCATGTCGTTGCCCTCTTTGACATCGAATTCCACGACCTCGGAGCCCTCCGCCTTGAGTTGGCGCTTGACGACGGAACCGATCCTGCCACTGCTACCTGTCAGAAACACGCGCATGATTTCTCCATTGCATCCCATTGAACTGCACGGCGGCATGCGGGGTTAGCGCTCGCCCTCGTATAGACCGTCCAACGTCCAGTAGCAGTCGGGGACAGGCCGGTTGCGGATCCATTTCCCGTTGGTGAAGTCGGGGAACGGAACCGGCGCGCTGCCACAGGCGATGGAATCCTCGGACAGCGCTGTGATCGCCATCCAGGCGACGGAGTCGTAGACATCAATCGGTGTCTGGTGATTTGCCTTGATGGCGTCGATGAAGGCTCTCTGCACCAGATAATCCATGCCTCCGTGCCCACCTTGGACACCATCGTTGATGAAGTCGTGCCACACGGGGTGATCGAATGTCTCCAGATACTCAGCCATGGGCGCCCAGCGCTCGCCTTCGAAGTCGTCGAAGTGCAGCGCGTTCTTGTCTTCCATCCAGATGCCCTTGGTGCCCTGCACACGTTGTGCCCTGGAATAGGGTCGGGGCAAAGAGCAGTCGTGCGTCAGCAATAACGTCTCACCGCGAGCACACTTGATCATGGTGGTGGTCACGTCGCCCTGGGCGAATTCGGTGTTGAACTGCGAATGTTCGGGACCCAGGTGATTGACGGCGTAGTCGTGCAGGCCGCGTGCTTTGCTGCTCATCGACACCAACGAGGTGAAGCGGTTGCCTTTGTTGATGTTGAGCAGCTTCGCCATGGGGCCGACACCGTGTGTGGGGTACAGGTCGGCGTTGCGGTAGGTGAAGTTGTTGAGTCGGTAGTGCCGGTTTTCCGTGCCGCGGGTGATCTCGGAGCGCAGATCGTGCTCATAGCCGCACTGGCAATGGACCAATTCACCGAACAGGCCCTGTTTGACCATATTGAGAATCGCCATTTCTTCGCGACCGTAGCAGCAGTTTTCCAGCAGCATGAAGGGCACGCCTGTCTCTTCACTGACCCGGACCAGCTCCCAGCACTCTTGGATCGACGAGGCGCCACCCACTTCAGAGGCGGCATAGATGCCGGCGCGCATCGCGGCCAGGGAGATTTCCACATGGGTCGTCCAGCTGGAGGCGATGACGACACCTTGTAGATCACCTCGGGCCAGGAGCTCATGATAGTCGGTGTAGCCGTCGGCACGGTACCCCTGCTGTTTCTGGAGGTCTTCGATTTTCTTGTCGATACGATCCTGATAGACGTCGCATACTGCGGCGATGTGAACATCCTCCATCCGGGCCACCAGGTTGGCCAGTCCTGCGCCGCGACCACCGAGACCGATAAATCCGAGCTTGATCTGATCCACCTGTCACCCACGGGCTTGGAGAAGCTGCAATTGTTGGATTCTGGTAAGGATTAACATCGCGACGTAGAATGGGGTCAAGCTCGGGTGTATGGCACACCCTTAATCCTCACCAACCGTCCTTCACGGTGACGCCTTTTGGAGTTCACCGTCGATCTCGGTCTTCTGAGAGGAGAATTCCATGACCCGACGTACCGTTCAGTGGGAGCGCATGTTCCCAGATGAGCTCGAGAGCGCCTTCGCCGAGTGCCCGGTCGCCTGGCTCCCGTACGGCCTGTGCGAGCCCCACGGACCACAGAATGCGGTGGGCATGGATGCGATTCGTGCCCACGAGTGTCTGATCCGGGCGGCCGAATCTTTCGGCGGCATCGTGGCGCCCCCATTCTACTGGCACTGCCATGAGACCGGCGGCTCCGCCCGGTGGGCCCACGACAGGATTGGCGAGGCGCGGCCCTGGTTGACCGCCTACCCCTCCTGGTTCTTCTACAAGAGTCTTTGTTATCACCTGCGGGCCGTCGACGCCCTCGGCTTCCAGGCCTGTGTCCTGCTCTCCGGACACTCGGGCCCGCACCGAACGGACGTGCCCATCGTACTCAAGATCATGGAGCGCCACGTTTCGGTGCGCGCCGACGTCCTCTTCAGCCTCGGCACCGATGACGTGACCGCCTTCGGCGAGGGGCAGGGAGGACACGCCGGTCGTGGTGAGACCTCGGTGCTGTGGGCGGTGGCACCGGACTGCGTCGACTTGTCGCGGCTGCCCGCAGAGGACGAACCGGGACCGCACTTTGCCATGGGCAACTTCGTCCCCGCCTCCAGTCGGCGTGCCGGCGAGCGACTGGTGGAGTTCGCCGTCGCCAACTGTGTCGAACGCGCCCAGCACCTGATGGCCGACTATCCCGGTCCGCGGGAGCAGCCACTCAGCTTCATCGATGTTGAACGAATCTGGCGGGAAGAGGTGCGCCCCCTGCTACCGGAGTTCACGGCCATGGAGGAGGGCGAGCCCCCCCCGGAAGGATCGCGCTGGCGCCACAACTTCCACATCGCCGATCCAGGACAGGTATGACACCACCACGATGCCGGCGCTTTCAGGTCTCCAGTTCGTCCTTGTAGGATCCGAAGACGAAGGACGTGTCCATTTCGTCGAGGATCGTCTTCCCCTCGACGTCAGTGACCATCATCGTCGCCATGTATTCCAACCACTTGTCCGCCACCTCACCCGTGTGACTGCGTTCGAAGTGCGCCTCTGACGGGGCGGTCATGTACAGGTAGAGCCGGTCATCGAAGTGATGGATGATCATGTTCACCTCTTGCTCCGTCATGGCCGCAGCCAGTTCCGGCCAGATTTCATCGTGGGCCTTCTTATACTCTGCGTATCGACCAGGCTGTAACTGGTAGGTCAGTGCTTTCGACCACATGTCTTCCTCCGTTGGCTATCCCTCACGGGTCAATTCGAGTTTGCTCGACACGAACCACACATAGTACCCTTCACCCTTCACGCGCAAGTCCTCGGTGTCGAATGTTGAAAATGAGACAGCTAAAAGAGCTGGCCGTTATCGTGCCTGTTGTGCTCCTCACGGGCTATTCCTGTCCCTGTCAGGCAGATCAGTTGCGCTTCGAACGCGCCCGGGATTGGACCGAGTGGACCCTGCCGGCACGTGCTGTCGAGATCATGGCGGATGGCACGATTCAGCCAGTGCGTGCGAGCAGGCCCATCAACGCCGCCCTCAACGCCCAACGCTTCGGTGGCGGTGTGCGCACCATTGGCTCCAACGCTGTCGACGGAGCGCTTGTGCTGGATGGAGATCTGAATTCCGGATGGAGCCCGGATTGGTCCGCGCCGGAGCAAGACTGGTGGATCGAGATCGATCTCGGGAGGGCGGTCTCGCTACGCCAACTGCGGCTGGTCTTCGCCGCCGAGTCAGATCCCTTTGAGCTGTTCGATCTGCAGATCTCAAATGGCGAACAGACGGACCAACGCACGCGTACCCATTGCCGGCACACTGGTCAACAGGATCGAGGAACGGATCAAGCAGAATGACCAGCATGTGATCTCCTACGAACCCCAGTCCAAAGAACACTCGGTCATCCGGTTCGTAAGAATCCAGGTATTAAGCTCCGTGCCGGGGGCTCGTCTGGTGGAGATCGAAGCGGAGACCTTTGGCGACAATCTGGTGCTCAATAGCATCGAAAATCTTGGTGGCGTGGACATCGTCATTGAGACCGAAGGGGGTGACAGCGAAAGGATATCCGTGGCCAATGCGATCGGTCTGATGGATGGAGATCTGGTAACGCCCTGGCGCTTCGGACGAGCTTCGCGCGGACAGACCGACATCTTTGGCCGTATTACCGTCGACCTTGGGCTCGTCTACTGGGTGGATGAGGTACGCCTCATCGGCCGGTTGGTTCTGGGTCGTGGGTTCGATTTCAAATTCTACGAGGTCATGACGTCTGACGGCTCGCTGGGTCCCGACGGGACCGCATTGTGGTTCAAGCATTTCTCAGGGCACGGTTCGCAGACCAATCGGCGCGAGGGTATGGCCGACCATCCCTTTCCCCTACGGCCCGTACGTCTCGTGCGCATTGGTTGGAAGTACTGGGATGCAGTGTGTGCGGTAGAAACTGGCGGCGGGCAGACGGCGACGACCATCGGCTGTCAGGCGCAGGGCATTACGGAGGAGTTGCAGGTCTTTGGTACTGGCTATCCCCTGGCCGTGACGCTGCGGTCGCAGATCCTGGATCTCCAGGGGCTCAAGAATTTCACGAATCTGGAATGGGAGGGGGAGACGCCGCCAGGCACTCGGCACGAGATTCGCACCCGTACCGGCAACGACCTGAACTCTGTGATCACATTCCACAACAAGGATGGCAAGGAAATCACGGAGCGCGCCTGGGGTAAACTGATTCCCAGTTTTCGGGGAAGTATAGATACAACCTTCGGCGTCGGAGATGATTGGAGTCCGTGGAGCCGCATCTACCATACTTCGGCGCAGGCCTTCCAGTCCCCCGTGCCGCGCCGCTATGTTCAAGTCGACGTTCGGTTGGTTTCCGAGGACCCGGAAGCGGCAGCCAGTCTCGAAATGCTGCAAATCAATTTCGATGATCCGCTGGCTCGTGATGTCGTCGCAGAAATCGCCCCGGCGCTGACGACACCCGCGGTGCAACAGGCTTTCAGTCTGTTCGTGCGTCCCAGAGGAACGGTGACGGGATTTGACTATCTGTCAGTCGAGGCGTCTACCCAACTGAATTTCGTCGAGGCACGCCTTGGGGGGGAGCGCTTCGACACCCTAGCCGAGTCGACTGACAACGGGTTTCGTGTTGCCTTGCCACGCCGTGTGCAAAGCAATGAACTGCTGGAACTGAGTTTCGATGCAGAGATCTATCTGCAGAGTACACGCTTTGATGTCTTCCTCGAAGATCGCAGCGGTGACGTGCCCGTGCGTCAGCGAGTCGACGCCGGCGACGCAACGGATCGCGCCCCGGCGAACACCAACATTGTAAGTCTGCCTCTGGATCCTGAACTTTTTGTCAACGTCGACGTCAGTTCGCGCGTGCTCACGCCAAATGGCGATGGACAGAACGACGAACTGCAGGTAGCTCTCGATGTACTGAATCTGATCGAAGAGCGACCCTTGCGCCTGCGCATCATGGAGCTGTCGGGGCGGGTGATCAGGAGCGTCGCCAGGGGAAGTGCCGCCGGTCAACAGCACCTTGTCTGGGACGCGAGGGATGAGTCCGGTGTGCTCGTACCGCCCGGCATCTACATCCTGGAGTTGAACCTGCAAGGGGATGGCCGGGAGGAGTCGCTACACAGGCTGGTGACGGTCGTCTATTAACCTCGTCCGGTTCAGGCACCCCGATGGGCCCGTGCAAGACCGATGTACTTCTGTGCCCACTGGCAGTGGCTGTCATATGTGTCGAGTGGCAGCGTGCGTACGAGGCGCCCCGGCACACCGACGATCAGGCTGAAGGGCTCAATCTGTTCGCCCTCGCGTACGACAGCTCCGGCGCCGATGACGCTGCCCCTGCCCACACGCGCTCCTGAAAGCACGATGGCGCCGATGCCGATCAGACAACCCTCTTCGATCGTGCAGGCATGCAGGTTGGCGTTGTGCCCGACGGTGACATCGGCACCAACGATGCAGG
>DPVW01000492.1:0-139 GCA_003529325.1 Candidatus Latescibacterota bacterium
ACTGGAATCACGCGAGTATCAACCTCTGGGGGACACGAAGGTTCATATCGCCGATGTGCGCTTCGTCGCCGCCACCAACCGTGATCTGGAAGCCTCCATCGAGGCCGGAACCTTTCGCGAGGACCTCTACTACAGGCTG
>DPVW01000492.1:436-4185 GCA_003529325.1 Candidatus Latescibacterota bacterium
CGCGAGGACCTCTACTACAGGCTGAATGTTGTCCCCGTCGACATCCCCCCATTACGCGAGCGTCTGGAGGACATCCCCATCCTGGTGGAGACCTTCTTTGAGGAGTCCTGCCGGGCCTACGATCAGCCGCGTAAAAGACCCGACGAGGAAGCCATGCGCATCCTCTGTGGTCACAGCTGGCCAGGTAATGTGCGCGAACTGCGCAATCTCGTGCAGCGACTCGTCGTCACCACCGAGGGCGGCACCATCCGCGCAGAAGACGTCGCTCAGGTCCTCGGCGATGACGCGACCACGGCGGCGGCCCACAACGCGGCCTCCGGCGAAACGATCACCGTCCCCCTCGGTGCCTCCCTGGAGCAGGCGGAGGGTGAACTCATCCGGCAGACACTGGAGCGCATGTCCTCCAATCGGCGCGAAGCAGCCGCCATCCTCGGTATCAGCGTGCGCTCGCTGCAGTACAAGATCAAGAAATACCTTTCCGCCGATATCACGTAGCGATCCCCCCCAAGCAGTGCGACCACGTGCAACAATTGCACAACAGTGTCAATTTGCGCGTGTCGATTTCCTCTACCCGATCCATCATATAGACATAACAGTTTTATAATCAATATCTTACGATATAACCTGTCGTTACTGGCACCGCGTTTGCATGGCCATTCTGCATGGATCGCATCGCCAGAGACTGATGAGAGGTATGTCGGGCAAAGATTGCAGTGTCGGTAACGAATTGAGCCCATCCGACGTGGGTCGGCAGGAGTTTAGTGCAGATTTTGCAGCGGCGAATGTATTGGGTGAACTCGCCGCCGTCGTCCAGCATCCTGAGCTGATGATTCCGGAGCTGGCCGCCGACAGCAAGATTCCTGCGATCAAGGAACTGGTCGATCGTCTGTTCGATCAGGGCGTCATCGACGACAAACTTGCCTTCCTGCAGGCCGTACTCGAACGCGAGACGCTGCAGAGTACCGTCATCGGCGATGGCGACGTTGCCCTGCCACATGCCCGAGGTCCTATGGTCGGACGCCTGGGCATGGCTCTGGGGCGGACCAAGACACCCATCGGCTTCCCCTCCGGCGACGATCGTCAGGAGGTCGGGCTGATCTGCCTGATCGCAGTACCGGCGAATGCGCCGGGGTTGTATCTGAAACTTTTGTCAGCGCTGGCGCGTGTCTTTCAGGACGCCGCATTTCGCACCGAACTCGGCGAGGCTGAGTCGGCGCAGCGTATGCAGCAGCTGCTGGCCCGAAAAATGGAAATATCCTGTTCAATCCCTCCTTACCTATATAGGAGTTGAGATGGCCTATACCCTCCGGGAAGTTCTCAAGAACGAGGAGAGCACTCTGCGGCTCTACTTCGATGATATCGCCGATTCCACCCCACTGTCGCGTGAGAAGGAAGTCGAACTTTCCGCTCGCATTCACGCCGGTGACCAGGATGCTCGTGACGAACTGGTGCAGGCCAACCTGCGGTTCGTCATCGACGTCGCCAAGAACTACCAGAATCGCGGCCTGTCCCTCGCCGATCTGATCAGCGCCGGCAATGTCGGCCTCATGACGGCAGCGACCCGCTTCGACGGCACCAAGGGCTTCAAGTTCATCTCCTACGCCGTGTGGTGGATCAAGCAGTCCATTCTGCAGACCATCGCCGACCACGCTCGTACTGTGCGTCTGCCGCTGAACAAGCTCAGTCTGCTCAAGGACATCTCGAAGGCCTCGCGCAAGCTCGGTCAGGGCCGCGAGACGGATCCGGAGATCGAGGAGATCGCCCGTGAGCTCGATGTCTCGCCGCAGGAGGTGCAGGACACGATCCTCAGCGCCCGCACCGTACGTTCCCTGGACGAGAGCTTCGAGGAGGACGACGATCGCAACCTGATGAATGTCCTGCAGGATGAGAATCAGATCCGTCCGGATGGCAACGTCATGGAGCAGGCGTCGCGCACCCAGTTGGAGAGCGTCCTCGAGGCCCTCGACGTACGTGAGATGAAGATCATCCGACTCTACTTCGGCCTCGATGGCGCCGAGTCGATGACGCTGGAGCAGATCGGTGGACTCATGAGTCTGACACGCGAGCGCGTGCGCCAGCTCAAGGAGCGTGCCCTGGGCAAGCTGCGTCATCCGCAGCGTTACCAGGCGCTGTTGTCGCTCTGTGACGAGACCGAAGTCTACTAAACAAACGCCAGCCTTAACTATTGCTTACAAGAAAGCCGGATCTCCACTATGGAGATTCGGCTTTTTCTTTATACTGGAACTGCCATGGTGATCGATCGATACATCTGCGTCTATTGCGGATCCAAGAGTGGATCTCATGCACGCTACAAACTTGCGGCGAAGGCCCTGGGTGCGGCCATCGTGGATCGTGGTTACGGACTCGTATTCGGTGGTGGCAGTATCGGTCTGATGGGTACCGTCGCTGACGCCGTGCTCGCAGCGGGTGGACCGGTGCTGGGTGTCATTCCCCGGGATCTGATGGCCAGGGAACTGGGACACACGGAGGTAACCGAACTCGTCGTCGTCGACGACATGCACCAGCGCAAGGCCTTGATGACGAACCGGGCGACCGCCTTTGTCGCCATGCCAGGAGGTTACGGCACGCTGGAGGAACTGTTCGAAATGGTCGCCTGGTCGCAGTTGGAGATTCACGACCGGCGCATCGGCCTGCTGAATACGGGAGAGTACTTCGACCAACTCCTCGGCTTTCTCGACCACGCCGTCGCCGAAGGTTTCCTGCACTCGCGCCATCGTGAACTACTACGGGTCAACGACGATCCGGTGGCGCTCCTCGACCTACTGTTTTGACGGGACCACGATGCGGCTTCCGGGCCGCACCTCCGGCCACAGGCGCCAAAACCACAGGATATTTCTCGGGCGCCTGATTTCTCCGTTTGGCATTTCAGGTAGATGCGCCCATCATCCGCTTCCGCCTGCAACCTGCCAGAGCGTTCAAGATAGTGATCTGCAGCGCCCCCTTCTGATATATCACGGCAGTCGGGCGTTGCACTGCACCGACGACCTGTACTGTCACTGGCAGTCCCGGCACAAACATCTCGTCGCCGCCTAGAAGCACGGGATCGCTGGTGCCGCCTGCCATGGCCAGCGAGCCGACCTCTGCACGCACGAAGCGTAGACCTGCGGGTTAGGCGGGGTCGAGATTAGCACGCACCTCGGCAAGCTAACTAACAGTGCGCTCGTACCACGCGATCGACGACACCGGGCACATCCGCACACCAGCGCGTCACGATCACCAGATCCAGCTCGGGTTCACAGATCACCGAATTTCCCCCGGCACCGGAAGCGGCGAAGATGCCCTCACTCGCCGCCATCCCATAGCGCTCGTGACTGGTATTGAGCCACCACATGAAGCCATAACTTGGGTTGAGCGGACAAGGCTCCGTCATCATCCGGCACCACTGTTGCGAGATGATTGTTTCGCTCCCCCAACGACCCCCATGTAGCATCAACAATCCGAATCGAGCGTGGTCAAGGGTGTTGATCCACAGCCCACCTCCCCAATGTGCGCCGCCGGACACGGACTCTATCTCGACACCGTCGACGAGGACCGTGGAGAAGTCATCATAACCATGCCACGCCCACTGATCGGATGCGCCGATGGGATCCATGACCTGCCGCTTGAGGACGGCGGGCAGTGGCTCGCGCCATGTCGCCAGCAGTGCCAGGGCGGCACGATTTACGCGGACATCATTGTATTCCCAGTGATTCCCTGGGGCGAGCCGCTTCTGCCGTTCACCCGCCGTC
>DPVW01000358.1:0-3271 GCA_003529325.1 Candidatus Latescibacterota bacterium
AGCTGCCGACGTGGTTGGTACTTGGCTCGGAGACGCTGACCTTCCAGTTGGCGGCGACCGCCGTCGTCTGCATCAGCGTGCTACTCGTCCTCGGTTGGCGGACACAATTAATGACGGCGTTGGCATGGGTCAGCGCCCGCGCCTTCCAGTTTGCCGCCCGTGGCACCGCCGACTACCACAACGCCGTGCTCTGCGTGCTGTTGTTCTGGAGCCTCGTCCTGCCGACGGGTGCAGCGGCTTCTGTCGATGCGCGTGCAGGCCGCCGGTCCAACCTGTCTACGAATCTGGTGCGGGCGGCCAGCATGGGGCAGGACGGCACGGTGGTGGATTCCATCACTGGACAGCCGCCCACCTTGTCGCAGCCCTCCAAGACGGGCGTGCTCCTGCGCTGGATGACAATGTCTGACGCGCCATATGTCACCGACGGTTGGGGAATACAGCACACCTATCGAAATTTTCTGCTGACACAACGCAATGGTTCGGGGACGCGACAGTTGCACCGGCTCGCCCTCGTGTGGGTGCATGAACCCGTACTCGTGCTCAGGTGGCCGGAGGGACACATCACGGCTGCGGCGGTAGAACAAGTGCTCGGCACGCCGTTGTCAGCCCCAGTCTACGATGAGGACACGGGATCGCTCGCAGGTACAGGGCCACTCTCTTTATTACCTGAAGAGCAGTCGTTACCTTAGCTGACTCGCATCGACCACAGGAGATTGGCCACCATATGTTGAGTTCTGAGCAAGTCGCGTCTTTTAACGAACAGGGGTATCTGCGGATTCCTCAGATGTTCACGCCTGAGCAGATGGATGCGCTCGACCAAGACCTCGAGCGCCTGGTCGCCGAATGGGCGATGACGAGTCCGGGATGGACGGGCCCCTGGCGCCGCGTCTATATGGACGAGAAAACGGAGAAGGCGTCGACGCTGACGGCGATGCACGATCTCTATTTTTACTCGCAAGCGTGGATGCAGGGAGTGACGGAGCCGCGACTCACGGAAGCGGTGAGTGACATTCTCGGCTCCAATGTCGAGTTGCATCACTCGACGTTGCATATCAAACCGCCTTCGGCGGGTCATCCTTTTCCAATGCACCAGGATCACCCGTTTTATATGCATGACGACGGGCGGTACATCGACGTACTCGTGCATCTCGATGACACCTGTCACGAAAATGGTGAGATCCGTTTCCTTGCTGGTTCGCATAAACAGGGCGCTCTAAAACACATCACCCAGTTGGAGGATGGCTCGGGCTGCACGCCACATCTGCCGACCGACCAATACAGTCTTGAGGAGACCGTCGCTGTGCCCGCCAAGCGTGGGGATGTCGTGTTTTTCAGCATCCACACCATTCACGGCTCGCATATCAACCAGACCGACAAGGCTCGTCGCATGGTTCGTGTCGGTTATCGCAACCCGCAAAACACGCAAACCGCAGGTCAGAGTCACGGTCGTCCCGGTTTGATGGTGCGCGGCTATCGTGACCGCCAGGATGGCCAGGAAGTACTGCGCAATACCTGAACTTTTCCGTTACGCAACCAGGAGACAGTAAAAGCATGTCGAAGGCACAGAAGGTCCTCATCGCTGGCGCCTGGAGAGACTCCGACGCCTCGGGCACCTTCGAACCAAACAATCCCAGCACCAGAGAACCGACGGGTGAACTCTACCCCGTCAGCAGTCTCGATGAGGCGACGGAAGCTGTAGAAGCGGCGGCAGTTGCTTCTGAACAACTGCAAGCGTTCTACCCCGATGGCGTCGCCAATTTTCTCGAAACCTTCGCCGATCGCATCGAGGCGCGGGCGGACGAGTTGGTGGCGATGGCCAATACGGAGTCGGGTCTGCCCGCCCCCACGCGCCTGGCCGCCATCGAACTGCCACGGACGACGGGGCAACTGCGGCAGGCGGCGGCGGCGGCGCGAGGCCGCACATGGTCGTTGCCGACGATCGATACGGCGAGCAACATCCGCTCGATGTACAGCGCCATCGAAGGTGGTGTCGCCGTCTTCGGGCCAAACAATTTTCCCTTCGCCTTCAACAGCGTCGCCGGCGGTGATTTCGCCGCTGCCCTGGGTGCCGGTTGTCCCGTCATCGGCAAGGCCAACTCGTCCCACCCGGGCACGAGTCGTCTACTGGCTGAGGAAGCCCTCGAGGCTCTCAAGGCAACGGGTCTGCCATTGGCGACGGTACAGCTCATCTATCGTACCAGTCACGATGTAGGCGAAAAGCTCGTCTCTGATCCCAAGATTGGCGCCACGGGATACACGGGCTCGCGTGCTGCGGGACTGGCGCTGAAAGCCGCAGCGGATGTCGCCGGCAAACCGATCTACCTGGAGTTGAGTTCGATCAACCCGGTGTACATCCTGCCGGGGGCCCTCGCTGAGCGCAGCGAGGCGATCGCCGACGAATTTGGTACGTCCTGTCTGATGGGGACCGGCCAGTTCTGCACCAACCCGGGCATCGTCGTTCTGCAAAAAGGGCCGTCGACGGACGAATTCATGGGTCAGGTAAAGGAACGTTTTGATGCGGCGCCGGTGGGCACGCTGCTGGCCGAAGGTGTGGAGAGTGGCATGAGCAGGAGTGTCGCCACGCTGCAGCAGGCGGGGGCTGAACTACTGACGGGTGGCAGCGCGGGTGCCGGCACCGGCTTCAGCTACAGCAACACGCTGCTGACGGTCAGTGGGGCGCAGTTCCTGCAGGATCCGGAGAGCTTGCAGACCGAAGCTTTCGGCAATGAGAGTCTGTTCATCGTCGTCGACGACCTGGATCAGGGTTGCGAGGTGGCGCGCCACTTCGAGGGCAATCTGACAGGCTGCGTCTATACCGATTCAGGTGGGAGTGACGATGGCGCCTATGATCGCATTGCGCCATTGCTGCGGCGCAAAGTGGGTCGGTTGCTAAATGACAAGATGCCGACGGGGGTCGCCGTTGTGCCCTCGATGAATCACGGGGGACCGTATCCGGCGACGGGGCATCCCGGTTTTACCGCCGTGGGTATTCCTGCGTCGATGCTGCGATTTGGTATGCTGGCTTGTTATGACAATGTGCGCGATGATCGATTGCCTGTGGAGTTGCGGGATGTGAATCCTGGGGGGGTGGCGCGATTGGTGGATGGGGGTTGGTCTACTGGAGATGTTTCTGTGTAGTTTGGTTGGTTGGTTGGGTTGTGTGGCGGCGGCCGGGGCGCTTCGGCGTTCCGGTGTCGGTTTTTTCGGTGGTGCAATGTCTGACGGGTTGGTTATAGGCTGGCGAGCCAGGCCGGCTTCGTTTCGCTGCGCG
>DPVW01000358.1:3605-5746 GCA_003529325.1 Candidatus Latescibacterota bacterium
AAAAAACGCCCCGTCGCTGATTGCGGTGGGGCGTGGTGGGACCAAGGGCGTTCTGGTCAGGCTTCGGATCTTACTTGCAGGCGGTATTTTTTGGGTGATACGCCGGCTCTTTTGCTGAAGACGCGGCTGAAGTGTTGTACGGTTTGGAAGCCGGTGCGGGTCGAGATCTCGGAGACGTCGAGTTCGGTTGTTTCCAGCAGTCGTTTGGCCAGGCTGAGACGGCAGGCATGGAGAAATTCGCGGAAGGACATCTGGGTCTCCCCCAGAACCCGCGTCGATACTCGCTCGAGGCTGACGCCGAGTCGGTTGGCGACGTCTTTGCGTGAGCTGATTTCGGTGGCGTGCTGTTGGATGAAGGCGACGACGGGGTCTGTCGATAACCGTGAGTCTCGAGATCGCCGCTGGAGGATGCCCTCCACGAGTGCCTGCAGGTCTTGTGGTCTGAACGGTTTTTCTATGAAGTCGCGAGCGCCGACTTTCATGGCCTCCACTGCGGTGGACACGACGGCGAAACCTGTCATTATGACGACATCTGCCCGACAGCCTTCTGCTTTCAACCGCTTCATACACTCGATGCCGTCCATACCAGACATCTTCAGATCGAGCAAGACGATGCGGTAGGCCTGAGCCCGAACCTTGTCGATGGCTTCCTCGCCGTTACAGGCGGTGTGCGCCTGGTGACCTTGTGCCGTCAGAACGCGCAAGCACAGGTTGCGCAGGGACTCGTCATCATCGACGACAAGAATCGGCGCGTCATCAAGTAGCTCAGCTGTGGATAGCTGTGGCGTTTCGGGCGCTCGAAGCATCGCCGAAAAGTAATAGCGACGGGCAGCAACTGCCAACAACCGTTTTTTGTCCCCCAGGACGCAACAGGAAAATCCCCACGTCGGTACGTGCGCAGATGAGCAGAAAGAGTGCCTCTTTCAGCAGGATACGATGAGCCAGTCCTTTCCAGCGGCGAGTGCAACCGCCGCCAGACAAGCCAGCAGGCGATCCACGGGGATCGTCATTCCCGTCTACCTGCCGCCAGGCATCGACAACTCCATGGGTGTGCTGCTACTCGATGACAATGTGGCTGCCTGTGTCGCCGCCGTAGACGACCCCAAGTCCATCTGTCTTGCCGTCGATGGGGAGAACAGTGGCGCTCCCGAGGCGGATGAGCTGGCGCGACGCCATGGTGTGGACCTCGTTGTGGGACCGACAAATCGAGGCAAGCTCCATGCCCTGCGACTGGGCATGGAGCGGCTGACGCAGCGCCAGGAACTGGACTGGTTTGCCACCATCGATGCCGATGGTGACCACTTCGCCAACGAACTGGTGAATCTGGTGCGCGCCGGAGTCTACGCCCGCACCGAGCGGGGTGTCGCTGGCGTCCACGTGCTTGGGCGTCGCATCTCCAGGCACCGGCCTATGGGATGGTTACGTGGGGAGTTGGAAGAACTGGCAGATCGTGTGTTGCTCGATGCGTTGGCCTACGCTGCCGCCACAAGCGATCGCCCCCTGCGTCTGGCGTTGGCGACGACGATGGAGGAGTATCCGGATTTTCATTCCGGATTCAAGTTATTCTCACGAAACATCATGGAGTCCGTGTTCCTGCTGGAGCCGGACCTGTGTGACGTGGGCGACACGGCGTACTACCGTCACGGCTGTGAAGCGGTGATGACGGTGGAAGCGCATCTGGCAGGGGCGGAGTTGGCCCTCGTCAATCGCACGACCCTGAACGAACAACCGGTCTCCACCTTCGGTCGATTGGATCGTGGGCGTCTGGTTGCCGACAAGATTATCTGGCCCTGTCGCCGTCTTGGGGTGCCAGCACACTTTCTCGACCAATGGCTGCGCAATCACATGCCGCGGCTGTTGCTGCCAACCCTGGCGCCGGAAGGCAAACGGGAGTTGCTCGCAATCCGCGAGTTGATCGCCGCTGACTACGGGCTGCCGCCTGCGGCGGAGACGGAATTGTTGGTCGGGCCGTTGTTCATATAGAGGCTGACAAGTGACGATGTCGACGAGGCCACGGATACGCAACGTGGGCATCCTGGCACATGTGGATGCGGGCAAGACGACGCTGACAGAGGCGATGTTGCATGTCAGTGGCAGCATCGCCGAGGCGGGGCGGGGCGACAAAGGTACAAGCCACTCCG
>DPVW01000358.1:6041-14964 GCA_003529325.1 Candidatus Latescibacterota bacterium
GCGGGTCGACAAAGGGACAAGCCACTCCGACGGACTCGATGTCGAACGCCGGCGGGGGATTTCGGTGCGCGCCTCATCGCTGTCCTTCGATTGGCGCGAGGTCCACTTCCAACTGATCGACACACCGGGTCACGTCGACTTTTCAGCCGAGGTCGAACGTTCGCTGCGTGTGCTCGACGGTGCGGTACTCGTGATCTCCGCAGTAGACGGCATCCAGACCCAGACGGAAACGATCTGGCGTGCCCTCGAAGCGCGCGGCCTGCCGGTGTGCATCTTCCTCAACAAGACCGACAGCGTTGGCGCCGATGCGGCGGCGGTGGTGGCGCAACTGAAGGCTGAATTTTCGCCGGATCTCGTGTGGCTGAACCGGGCCGTCGGTGAGGGAGACGGAGGCGTTGCCCTTATCGATCTCGATGATGCTGAATGGGCTGAGGTGATCGAGGCTGTCGCTGCCACAGATGAGCCACTGCTGGATCAGTGGCTGGCGCACGATGGTGATCTCGAAGCCGAGCAGTGGCAACCGGTGTTGGCCGATGCAGTTGCCGATCGGCGATTGTTTCCCGTCGTCTGCGGTGCCGCCAAGAGCGGCCTCGGAGTGGAGGCCGTTCTCGATGCGATTGTGCGCTACCTGCCAGACGCGCCCGCCGCGGTCGATGCCCCGTTGTCGGCAGTCGTGTTCCGCTTGGATCACGATGCCAAACTCGGCCGCGTCGCCGGCGTGCGGCTGTTTGCCGGCAAGATCCGCACCCGCGACCGCCTCGACAATGTTACCGCCGCACGTCAGGAGCAGGTGACACAGATCAAGCGGATGAGGCTGGGGCGCTACGAGGACAGCCCCGAGTTGGGCGCTGGTGACATCGGCTTTCTGTGTGGCCTGCCGGAGGTGCGCATCGGTGATATCCTCGGCGATCCGTCGGCCGTGCCGGGCGGGTATACGCTGAGCGCGCCGCTGCTGTCGGTGCAGGTTACACCGGACGATGCCGCCGACTTCGCTCCCCTGGCGGCAGCTTTGCAGCAGCTGTCGAGCGAGGATCCCCATCTCGACTTTCGCTGGTTCCAGGACGAACGCGAACTGCATGTGCGCATCATGGGTACGGTACAGACGGAAATCCTCACCGAGATCCTGCAGACCCGTTTCGGTCTCGGGGCACAGTTCAGCGCGGCGACGGTGATCTACAAGGAGACACCGGCAACCGCCGGGGAGGGTGCGGAGAGTTACACGATGCCGAAGCCATGCTGGGCGATCGTCCGCTTCGAGCTTGAACCGGCGCCGCGTGGTTCCGGCATCAGCTACCGCTCACAGGTCGGCAAGAGCGACATCGACCCCAAATACCAGAACGAGATCGCCAACCGCATTGCACATGCCCTCGAGCAGGGCCCAAAAGGCTGGGAAGTGTCGGACCTATCCATCACTCTTGCCGAGGGTTGTCACCATCTGTTGCATAGCCGCCCTGGCGATTTCAAGTTGGCGACGGACATGGCGATCCTGAAAGGGCTGGTGGCGACGGAGACGAAACTGTTGGAACCGATGCTCGCTTTCCGCATCAGGGCGCCGGAACAGTACATCGGCAAAGTGACGGGAGATGTCGTCGGCATGCGTGGCAGCTTCGAACCGGCCACCATCGACTCAGGCCAATTCACCTTGACGGGTCGCGTGCCGTTGGCGACGTCCATGGAGTACGCCATCCGCCTGAGTTCTGTCACCGGAGGGCGCGGTGCGTTGTTTACGAGCTTCGATGGATACCAGGACTGTCTCCCCGAACAGGGCGTGGAGCGTGCCTACAAGGGAATCTCGCCGCTGGACCGGGCCAAATATATCCTCTGGTGGCGGGGCGCCATCACCGATTCATTTAGGTGATCATGAGCGCAGGGATATCAGCCACCACCGAGTCCCAATTTCATAACACGGCGTAGACCCCGGCGAGACAGCACGCGGCGCCGGCGAGTGCTCGTGGGCCGACTTTTTCATGTAGAAACAGTACTGCCAGCACGACTCCGAACACGGGGGAGACGCTGGTGAGGGTGACGGCTTTGGCGGGGCCGATCTGCGACAGGGCAGTGAGGAACATGAAGGCGCCCAGGCCCATACCTGACACACCAGAGCCGATGAGTAAGATCCAGGCGCGTCGGGACAACTGCCTGACCGATTGACCAGTTGGCCGCATGACGAACAGATAGAGCAACACGGCGACCATGGGCATTCGGGCCGCGTTGGCCTGCACCATCGTCAAGTGTGTCAGCGCCGGCTTCAGCAGGGTCACGGCGAGGCCCCAAAGCAACGATGCCGCCAGCGCACAGAGAACGCCACGCAGCAATCGAGTCGGGGCTGCACTGGGCGTCGTTGTCGGGGTCCGGTCCAGGGCGAGCAGAACCACACCGAGGCCGACGAGCAGACAACCCAGTAGCAGGCTTGGCTGCAGGGGTGTTCCGAGCAGGAGACGCTCGAACAGCAATGTCGACAGGGGAAATGTACCCGACAGGGGCATGGCACGTGATACACCGATCTCGCGCAGGGACACGAGATACAGCGTGTCACCGATGACGAGACCCGCAGTCAATGAGAGCAACAACAGACCCCACTCCGTCCAGGGAACCAAGACCAGGCTGGACAACGAATCGGTGAGGGGTAAGCAGAGCAGAAAAATGACCCCAGCAGCGCCACAACGAACCGCGTTGATCGTTGCCGGTGGGATCTGATGAGCCAGGTTGCGCAGCACCAGAGCGTTGACTGCCCAGATGGCGGCGCAGCCGAGGGCGAAGAATTCCGCCGTCGACAATGTCACGGCGAATGACGAACTTCGAGATCATGACGACACCAAAGATCATCGCCTATCTCAGCCCCATGTGTCCATGGACGCGCGGGGTCGTGCAGTTTCTGCAATCGAACAGATTTGAGTTCGAGTATCGCGATGTGATCTGTGACCCGGACGCCTACCGCGAGATGGTCAACAAGAGTGGCCAGTACTCCTCCCCGTGCGTTGAGATTGATGGCCACATGCTGGCCGATGTCGGTGGCGATGAAGTCGAGGTCTGGATGCGACAGAAGGGCCACATATAGGAGCTAGCGCCGGCCGTGGTGGGACTCCTTCGGGCCACGGTAGGAGACGTTGAGGTGTGGTGTCTTCAGCTTCTTGTGGCCGCCATGTTTTGAGCGCAGGCAACTTTCCAGGATGCCATTGACGATCATCGTGCGTTCCGCCGGGAAGGGGGCGACACCGGTGGTCAGCATCTCGTCAATCTTGGCCACGAGACAGGCCGAATAGGTGACATTTGGTGTCGGTGTCAGAAAGAACTGGCAGGACACCGGATTGGCCTGCCCTCGCAACTTGGCGGCAAAGTTGAAATCTGACACGGCGCCGTTGATCATCAGCAGGGTCGCTTTGAGGCCGTCGCGAAATTCGATGAGATACGCGGCGGGATCTTTCACCAGTTTCATCAACTCCCCTGAACCCAAAAGATCCTGAGTACGGCCGTCTTCGTGGGTCAGTCCCTGAGGCGAGTCCGAACGAGACAGGGCCGCCTCCAGCAGGCGCTTCGACCAACGACCATCCTCCCCCGCTTTCCAGACCTTTTTCCCTTCGATCAATTGCACCGAAGCGACGCCGGTTTCACCCCCACGACGCCGTTCGATCATGCACTGCATCGCTTCCAGCGCATGATAGTCCATCGCATCAGACCCACCGACGCCGATCATCAAGGCTTCTTCGATGTCGCAGTCATAGGGCAGTTCGAGATCCGGTAGCCGCCAGGTGACGGGCAGTGAGGATCCCGCCAGGATCGGGAAACCGAGGCGATGGCCATCAGCGACCATCTGCTGCGCCTTATCGAAACTGTAAGACAGGTGTTTGTCGTTGTAGATCGGCACCGAGCGGCCATCGGCTTCGAAGACTTCGACACATTCCTTGAACATCTCATAGCGCGGGTACTGGATCTGACCGAGCTCGTTGCTCGGGTAGTCGCCGTGTTCGCCGATGATGAGTACGCCGTCCACCGCCAATTTGCGACCACCGCAGCGCAACGCTTGTGAGATGCTGGGGTAGACGCCGAAACCAAACTCGCGTCCGCGATCGACGCTTTGGTCACCCTCCGGTGTCTGATCGACGTAGAGGGAGACGACCCTCGTGTTCGAGCGGCGCCACTCTCCCTCGTAGGGATATCCCACCAGGAATCGATCGACGAAGTGCTGGGCATGGGACAGATACCGGTACACCGTGGCAATCACGGCGAGGCGCAACGGCGCAGTACCTGCGCCCGTCGTCTGGGCTGCACTGGCTTTGCTGCGGGACGCCGGAGAAGGGGGACGCGGCGCCGAGAGACGCCGGGTCCCGGCTTTGGTCCGGGCTCTGGGCGCAGCCTTGGCACTGCGGGAGCGTTTTACCGGGGCGCTGACGGCCCCTTCGGAAGTGGTCTTTTTTTTCTTTTCAGACATTGTCGTTCAGGTCCGCCAGAAAGTGGATTCAGGATTGGGCTGATAGGTGACCTGTGCCAGGTGCGGCGTCTTGAGTCGTTTGCCATCCTGGTGCAGGCTGTCGACGGCGGCAGCTGTAAGGCCCGTCGTCATCAGGGTACGCTCCACCGGATAGGAAGGTTTTCCGGTGAGAAACATCTGCTCCACGTTGTTACACTGAGGGCTGAAGAAATTGGCCAGTGTCGAGCGTGCCGGTGGCATGGGCAGATACATCTGGGTCGACAATGGCTTATCCTGGCCCTCGATACGGGCGGCGAAATTGAAATCCTGTACCAAACCGCTGAGCAGCAACATCGTTGATTGCAGGCCGTCAGCGTGTTTGTAGACGTAGGCTACAGGTTTTTCGCACAGCTTCTTCAGCTCATCGATGTTGGGAAAGCTGTTGTTGAAACCGGCTCGGGGTGGGGTGATCGTGTGGCTTCGGCTAAGTGCTGCCTCGAACAGCTCCCGTGACCAGACGCCCTTGTGGTGAGCCTCCCAGAACTGCTCATCCCGAAAGGCTTCGAGCCAGACGACGCCGTGTTCGCCCCCGGCGCGCCGTTCGACCATACACTGCAATGTCTCCAGGCCATGAAAATCATAGCTGTCGACGCCACCGTAGCAGACGCAGACCGCTTCCTTCACCTGCGCCCCGAGGGGCATCTCGATCTGCGGTGTGCGCCAGGTGACGGGCAACGAGGAACCCGCCATGAAAGGGATGCCGAGTTCGACGGACTGGTCGTACATCTGCTGCGCCCAGTCCCAGTTCCACGACAGGTGTTTGTCGTTGAAGATAGGGGCTACCTTGCCGGTGGTGCGGAACACGGAGACCATCTGCTGGAAGAATTCATACCGTGGGTACTGGTGTTGGCCCTTGTCGTTGCGGTGGTATTTGCCATGCTCGCCAACGAGCAGGATGCCATCGACGGCCAGGTCCGAGCCTCCAAGGGTCAGTGTTTCGGCGATCGTCGGCATCAGCTCCATCTTGGGGAACCGTTCCAGACGATCCGCTGTCAGGTCGCCCTCCGGACGCTGATCGACGTACAGAGAGACGACATCCATTTCCGGACGATGATGACGTCCATTCCAACCGTACCCCTCGAGGAAACGGTCGACGATGTGCTGGCCATGGGAGAACTTTCGGTACTCCGTGACGACGGCGGCGATCTTCAGTCTTCGCTTCTTCGCACTCAACGCGTAAACCTCTCTCCCGGTGTCGGACAGGTCCCTGATGGGCGCACAAGATAGATCGGCTGCGCGCTGGTTTCCAGCGCTGTGGCGTTGACGTTGGCTGGTGCGGGCGGGATGTTTGCCGGTATGCGCTACCACTCAACAGTGCCAGCACGGGTCGCCGCCATACTGGTGATGCTGATGATGACGGCGATTTGGTCCCAGGAAGTGACGTCGGCGGATTTTGACGCCAATGGTCGCGTCGATCTCGATGATCTGGCATTGTTGCGGCAGGCGGTGGGTGGCACCGACATGCGTTTTGACCTGGATCAAAGCGGTCGTGTCGACGTGGGCGATCTGTTCCGTTTCGCCGACTTCATCGACGAACCTTTGCCTTTCGAATCGCCTCCTGAGCCGCTTCATTATACCGTGCGCAACACGCGCCAGCAGGTCATTCTGTCGATGCCGGAGTATTCGGCGCGCATCCAGCATGGCACACCTTTTGGCATTTTCTCCCTGCGCCTGCGTGGTCAGCGCACGGATTTTGCCAACAAAGATCTGCCACTCGCTGACTGGGAGTGGTTGTGGTATCGCTCCCCCGTGACCGGCAGGCGGCGCCACAAGCTGATGGAGATGAATTGGGGCGCTCCCGAGTTGCTGAGGTTCCCCGATCGACTCGAGGTGGTCTATCGCTTTCCAATCTCTCGGGATGGCGTCGTCGCCAAAGTCCACTTTCGCTTTCTCACCCAGGGCTCGACCTTCCACGTCATCTACAGCGTCTACAATGGGTCGCAGCGCGCTCTGTCAGAACTCTACTTCATGCTCGGTCTGCCGGGGTTCACCAATCATGGCCACGTTACGGCGGTCGCCAGCGCCCGCCAGGTGCGGCTGCCGAGATGGCCGCACAAGGAGTTTCTTGCCGAAGCGAAGGCGCGGAATCAGTCCGACTACCTGTTGCTACGACACGATGCACGGGCTGGACACAACGAGGGGCTCAAAGGCAGCGTGCGCCTGCAGGACGGCGACGACGAGTATCAACTCTCTTCCTATTATCTGACCGACTTGGCCATCGATCGGGCGTATTCGGCACATACGAACAAACCCCGATATCTGACAAGCCATCTCTACGTCACCCTCGGCGATCTGGCCCCGCAACAGCAGCGGTCCGTCACCATCCACCACGTGATAACAGGACCATGACATGAAACAAATCTTCGACGATCTCTACTGCTGGTCCGTGTTTCACGAGATTCGGCAACTCGACTTCAGCGGTCACCTGTGGATCCGACCGGAGGGCAATGTCCTCGTCGATCCCGTACCGATGATCGAGTCCGACCTGGCGCAACTGGAGGCCTTAGGTGATGTGGCCCTGATCATCATCACCAACCGCGACCATGAACGTGAGGCCGATCTGTTTCGGCAACGCACGGGGGCCCGTATCGTCGCCCACGAAGCGGATGCGCCGTTGCTGGCATGCTCCGTCGATGATGTCGTCGGTGATGGTGATGAGGTATTGCCCGGGTTGTGTGCCGTGCATCTGGGGGCAGGTGGCAAGAGTCCGGGCGAGATCGCACTGTATTGGCCAGGGCGTGGTGTGGTGCTGGCCGGCGATCTCGTCGTCGGCGCACCCATCGGACGGTTGTCGCTGCTGATGGACGACAAACTCGAGGATCCGGTGGCGGCGGCCCTGGCATGCCGCAAGTTGCTGGCCCTCGACTTTGATACGATGCTGGTCGGTGATGGCCACTCCCTGGTGGGCGGCGCCCGGGAGCAGCTGCTGCGTTGCCTGGAGCAGCGCACCGACATCTACATCAACTCGATCCATGCGGATGATGTGCCCTGGTCCAGCCTGCGGGATCGAGATGGATATCTTTGGGACAGCAAGGAACTCGATGCCCTCATCGGTGCCCGCCGTCTCGGCTATCGGCTGATCCGTCTGCCTCCTGGACAGTCGACCTGTCCTTTCCATCTACACCACAAAGGTGAGGAACTATTCGTCGTCACGGAGGGCGTGTGCACGATGCGTACCGATCGCGGTACGTGGCCGGTTGAAGCGGGGGATTACATCAGCTTTCCACCCGGTCCGACGGGTGTGCACAAGTTCACCAACGAGAGTCAGGCCGACTGTGTGCTGCTGGCGGTTGGTGAACAACTCGACGACGACGTCTGTGAGTATCCGGATTCGGACAAGACGAATGTCTTCGCCTTGCCTGGGGATCACATCTTTCGGCGGCGGGATGCCGTCGGCTACTGGGATGGGGAGTGATGTCAGACCTGATCATCGTCCATCCCCGATTTGACGCGATCTGGCCCTGGGCGGCCGATCACTTTCAACAGCTCTGGTGTCGCCAAGGCACGCCAGCCTTTGTCAGGCTCGCCGATGAAGACCCGGCGACGCTGGCCGCCGGATGGCAGCAGGCGGGTGCACCAACGGATGTCGAACGCCTTATCTGTCTGGGTGTCACCGCATCCCGTGCGGACCTGCAGCCCCTCGAAGCCCTACGTGAGGCCGTCTTCGGAGAGGGTGACTGCGACGAAGAGGCACAACAGCTGCTGGCAACGCGTAACGTCATCGTCTACCGGCAGCGGAGCGAGGGTTTCTGGGGCCAGTCGGTCTCCGAGGTGGGATTGGCATTGACCTTGGACGCGCTGCGCAGGATTCCGCAACTGCATCGGCAGATCATCGACTCCCAGGATCCGTGGGATTATTCGCCCCCTGAGGGGCATGGCCGGCCCCGGGCACGGGGGCAGCAGTATTGTGATGATGATCGGTTTACCAGTGGCACCTTGGCGGGCAAGCGGGTACGTGTCGTGGGTGCCGGCAATATCGGCAGCCGCTATGCGAGCTTCGCCCACGCTCTTGGCGCCGATGTCGCCGTGTGGGACCCCTTTGCCGCCGAACCCGCCTTCCACCGGGCAGGTGCCAGACGCGAGCAACACCTGGAATCCCTGGTGGTCGAAGCCGAGATCTTTGCGCCCATGCTCCCACTGACCGACTCGACCCGTGGCCTGGTGGCGGCTCGATACATCGACGCCTTGCCCACGGGCTGCCTGGTGGTTACGGTGACGCGCGCCGCCATCTGCGACACCCAGGCACTGCGGCGCCGGGTGCTGGCCGATGAACTGGCGTTGGCGGCGGATGTCTTCGACGTGGAGCCCTTGCCACTCGACGATCCACTGGTAGGCCGTCACAATGTCGTACACACGCCACATATCGCCGGGCGTACCGCCGACGCCAACCGCAGTTGGGCGGAAGCTCTGGCGGGGCAGTTCTTGCCCAGGGCGGCAGGGCTCGGTACTCTTTCA
>DPVW01000203.1:0-150 GCA_003529325.1 Candidatus Latescibacterota bacterium
CCCTCTACTGAGTCGACTGCGATTCAGATTCCCGCCTCCTGCCCCGAGTGTGGTGGTCACGGCATTCGTTATGATTCTCGCGTCGTAGCAGGTCGCTTTGGTCAACTTGATATCTGCGAGTGCATCTCTCGAATCTGTCGTTGCGGCGGG
>DPVW01000203.1:473-5439 GCA_003529325.1 Candidatus Latescibacterota bacterium
ACCCGCCATTCCAGTATTGGGATGACGACTCACAGCGGCGCTGGTGTCCCTGTCAGAGCGCACGCCATCGATTGGCACACGTCAAGGAACTGTTCCGACAGGCGGACATGCCGTCGCGGTTTCGCTTCAAATTTCGCCCCGATTTCGAATTTGCCGCACCCGATGGATTGCCTCTACAGGTCAGACATCGAGTAGAGGGCTTGCTCGGTTTTTTCGGCGGTCTGATCGGGGATGATCGCGAGCCGGAGCGAGGTTATGTGATGTACGGCCCATCCGGAACCGGAAAGACGTTGCTTTCTTGTATCTTGCTGAATGAGTTGATGTTACGCCGCGCTCGTCCGGGCCGCTTCGTCAATCTGTCGCGCAAGTTCTTCCAACAGTTGCGCGACACGTACTCACAGGACAGCGAGCACTACGGACAGACGTGGCAGATCCTTGAGCATCTCTGTAATATCCCTTACCTCGTGCTTGACGACTTTGGCGTTCAACGCGGGACGGAATGGGAGACGGAAATGCTCTACGACCTGATCGACGCCCGCTATGGCGAAGGCAACTTCACCATTGTCACCACAAACCAGTCACGCAGTGAACTTGAGGATTCGGGAGGGCGTGTGTTTTCGAGACTCGTGGAGATGTGCTTCCTGGTCGATATGCAAGGCCAGGATTATCGGAAATTTCTACTTGAGGAGGGCCGTTGATGGCGCCACGCGCAGACTCACGGACCGCCTCGCAGCTACGTCCTGTGAAGATCACGACAGAATATGTCAACACAGCCCCCGGCGCCGTGCTTATGGAGATGGGGCAAACACGGGTGTTGTGCACCGTTTCTCTTGAAGAGCGTGTGCCGCCCTTTCTACTGGGGAAGGGCAAGGGTTGGCTGACGGCGGAGTACGCGATGCTGCCGGGATCTTCACCGCAGCGTGTATCCCGCGAGTCATCCACGGGCCGACCGAATGGCCGTACACGCGAGATTCAACGTCTCATCGGTCGCTCCTTGCGTAGCGCCATCGATCTGCAGCGTGTGGGAGAGAGGACCTTGTATGTTGATTGCGACGTGTTGCAGGCGGACGGTGGCACGCGCACAGCCTCGATCACCGGCGCCTGGGTCGCTCTCGTTCTCGCCGTGCGCACTCTGCAAGATCGCGGCTTGCTTCAACACGACGATGTGATTTGCGCGCAGATCGCGGCTGTCAGTGCTGGAATTGTTGGCGGCGAGGCGATGCTCGATCTGTGCTACGCCGAAGACTCGCAGGCGGATACGGACATGAATGCGGTCATGACCGCTGATGATGGCATCATCGAAATACAGGCGACGGCCGAACGGGCACCCTTCAGCCGTGAGCAGACGCAAGCCTTGCTTGATCTGACGTCGGCAGGAATCGAGCAACTGATCGCCGCACAACGCCAGGCGATCGGGCGATAATCACACCCAAGGGCGGAAAAAACAGCAGCTTGCGTATGGTTCCAGCCAGTGCCAGGCGCTTGACATTCGCTGTCGCCGCCGTTTAAATTACGGTAGTGGTTGTCCGAAGAGTTCATCCGATTCGGGCAACATCAGGATCGACCTGAGAGGTTGGTCGGCCACGACCGGGGCAGCAAGAGGCGAGGTGGAGCGCATGGCTGAAAAAGCGAAGGCGCCGTTCTGGGACACTGAGGACTCTCTCGGTAGCTACTTGGGAGAGATAGCTTCGTCTCATCCGCTGTCCGGCTCGGAAGAGGTCGCCCTTGCCCGCCGCATCAAGGTGGGCGATGAAGCCGCTCGAAATCAGTTGGTCGAAGCGAATCTTCGCTTCGTCGTCAGCGTCGCCAAAGAATACCAGAATCGTGGCGTTCCCCTCTCTGATCTGATCAGTTCCGGCAACATGGGTCTGATTACCGCCGCCGAGCGCTTCGACGAGGAGAAGGGCTTCAAATTTATCTCCTACGCCGTTTGGTGGATTCGTCAGGCAATCCTGCAGACGCTGGCCGAGCAGTCTCGTACTGTGCGCCTACCGCTGAACAAGATCGGTCTATTGTACAGGATATCGAGGGCCTCTCGGCAGTTGATGCAAGAACGGGTCGACGCGCCGGACCCAGAGGATATCGCCGCGCAATTGGACGTCACCGTAGAAGAGGTGAAGGAAACGATCCTCCATGGTCGTTCCGTGCGCTCCCTCGATGCGACCTTCCGCGAGGAGGAGAATCAGAGTCTGCTCGACATTCTTCCCGACGATCGGCAGGAGTCGCCCGAGATCGGGGTCATGAAGGGATGTTTACGCCATCAGATTGAAAGTGCCTTGGATAGTCTAGTGGGGCGCGAGGCCAAGATCGTCAGTCTCTACTTTGGCCTCGATGGCGAAGAACCCATGACCCTGGACCAGATTGGTATGCGCTTTGGCCTCACGCGGGAACGCGTAAGGCAGATTAAAGAAAAGGCGCTGCATCGCTTGCGGCACCCCAGCCGCTGTGATCAGCTACGTACCTATAGCCGGACTTAAGAATTCGAGTTAGCGAAACACTCCGGGCTGCTGTCTATCCCGGTGCAGTCTAGTCTGCGATCTTTGGTTCCCGTTCCCCGCGGGGTGATCGCCGGCTCTGTAACCCTCTCTCTCCCCCTAGTATCTACCACCGCGTGTGTGCCCCGACGTCCACAAGAGGAGGAGTGTGCTGTGTCTTCTGACATCGGTATGGGTGAAGACGAACTGTTGCGGTCGATCGAAGAGGTGGAGGATCGGATCAAGGTCTTTCGCAAAAAAGTACGGGCAGTACTGGCGTCAGCTCAGCCAGATGGAGGTGACGAACTACACGAACCGAAAGTCTGAAGAACCAGATTGCCTGAAAACGGGGTGGTGTCGGATCGGCGCCACCCCGTTTCTGCTGCCCCCGTGGGTTTGTGAATAGGGCCCAGATCTGCTACGTTTACCTTCTCTGCGTGCAGTGCACGGGTCTCACGTGAACGGATTTTCGGTGACCTACAAACCATGCTGAGTGACCAGGAACTCCACCAGATTTGCCGGGTGTACAAGATCACCTGCCCGGTCTGTTTATCCGATACTGATTTTTTTTCTGCTCAAGAGAGACATGGCCCGCGCCACCAAGACCGCGGGAGACGGATATGCCCTCGTTTATAAGTGGCAGAAACCGGGCCTGCATCGCTATCGGTCTGGATCAGATCGGCCGCGTCAATGACGATTTCGGCTGGTTGATGGGGGACAAGATGTTGCGGGCTTCGGCTCGGGGTCTGCGCAAGTTCCTGCAGGAAGGGGATGAACTCTACCGCATGGAGGGCGCCAATTTTGTGATCGCCGGACGCATGAACAGAAATGTGGCAAAGCAGCGTGCCATGGAAATGCGCCGCGCCCTCGGTGGCAGCAACGTGCGAGTCGAAGAAACGACCATGCCGATAGCCTCGAGTCTGGGCGTCGTCAGCGTTGAGCAAGCGGGGGACAATTCCGACTCTGACAGTGCGAATGCGGTGTACGCTGCTCTGTTACAGTCGCTCTACCAGGCCAAACAGAAGGGTGGCAACACGGCCGAAGTCCACAACATCACGCGGTTCTGAGGAGGCTATGTCGCTGCGCGAGCCGCCTGTCAGCGATACGCACCGGATCAGAAGTGCCATCCTGCACACCGTGCGCGGCGCCTATAACCACGACTGTGCCGACGCTGCGGCAGCCATGGCCTTTGATTTCGTCTTTGCCGTCTTTCCGGGCGTCATCGTGCTCACGGCGTTGCTGGTGGTCATGGATATTCCGGTAGAAGCCTTCGGTGCTTTGTTACATGAATTTGGGGTGGTCGTTCCTGGCCCTCTTATCGAGGTCATCGAAGACAACCTCATACACGCTGCGGATGCGCCTCAGTCCTTTTTTGTTCTCGGCATCGTCGGCATCATCTGGCCGGCATCCGCAAGCATGTCGACGACGATGTCGGCGCTGAACCGGGCCTATGGTACTCGCGAGAATCGCACGCTGTGGCGCCGCCGGCTGCTGTCCATCGTGCTGATTGTTCTGCTCGGACTCGCCTTGGTAGTCCTGTTCAATCTTATCGTTTTTGGTGAGCAGGTCGATACTTGGCTGGAGCGTAACTGGGCACTTTCCATGGAGGCCCCCTCCCTTGCGGGGTTCATACGCCATACAGCGGGGGTTACCGGAACCCTGGTCGCGGCTGCCCTCATCTACCGGGTAGCCCCCGATGTTCGTCTTCGTTGGCTTGACGTCCTGCCGGGATCTCTCCTGTTTTTGGCACAATGGACGCTGATTGCCGGAGGCTTCGGCTACTACGTTCGGAATTTCAGCTACTACAACGTCATCTACGGCGTCCTTGGCGGTGTCATTATCATGCTCCTGTCTGCCTACCTCGTATCATTTACCCTCCTGTTGGGGGGAGAGCTCAACGGCGCCCTCTATCGCCAACGACAGCAGAGACTCTTTCCCTGGCTGCAGGACGGCCACAGTATGCGTATCCGGGACTGACAGTCATATCCCCCGGCACCCCGATCCGGAGAGGCCACACATGAAAATTCGCGCTGGTACATCCATCATTTACGCCCTCCTCGCCCTGGCCGTACTAGGACAGGGTTGCGAGCGTCCTGATGAGCTTGGCCCGTACGTGAAGCAGTTGAAGGAGGTCGATAAGTTCAACGCCGAACTCGTCAAATACCGCTACCTGATTAAGTCAGATCAAGCAGACAAGGCGGCCACTCTGGCACAGACCATCGAAGAATACCTCGCTCAGCTGGAAACCTTCGGGCACACCAGGGACAAGGTGATCATGGCGGGGCACAATGCCCTGAAGCGCAAGCTCGGTACCTCCCTGAAGAAGATCGTCGAACCCGATTTCCCGACATTCACGATCAGCGCCTTGAAGCAGATCGAGATCATTGAGGAAGGATATAAGTTCCACATCCGCGCACTGCAGAAACGTTGGGATGAAGAACCTCGGAACGGCACCTTCGACCTGGCCTGGCCAGGCCAGGAGTAACGCCGCA
>DPVW01000203.1:5826-13675 GCA_003529325.1 Candidatus Latescibacterota bacterium
TGCCCCGTTTTCGTTGTCCCAACTCACCAGGCTGCCCAGGCCAGCCACCCTGGAGATCCATGCTGCCCGATTCAGAGCAAGTTCTCGCCCACCTTGGCGAGCCCTCCTATCGCCCAGCCAAAATGAAGGAACTGGCGCGTGAACTCGGTGTGAGCGGTGACGATTACCGACCGCTACGGCAGCTCATGCACACGCTCGAGGGGGAAGGTAAGGTCACGCGGGCAAACAAGGGACGCTACCTACTACCAGAGAGCCTGACGCAGACTTGGGGTCGTTTGCGCCTGCACGAGAGAGGTTTCGGTTTCGTCGTCCGTGCCGGTGCCGAGGCGGATGTCTTCGTCGCCGCCGGCTTCCTGCTTGACGCCAAAGATGGCGAATGGGTAGAGGTGGAGATCACCGAATCCGGTGATGGTCAACAACGCCTGCCCAGAGGACGCGTGATCGAGGTGCGTCGACAGCCACTGCGAGAATATACCGGGACCTTCCGGCGGCGCGGCCGTCATGGTCTGGTCATGACTGAGGAGACCGTCATCTCCCTGGATACGGCGCCTCCAGGGGAGATCAAGGAGGGGGATCTCGTCATCGTCGAAGCGGACGCGGAGAAGTCCGGCTCGGCTCGTCAGCGTCCCGGACGGATCCTGCACATCCTCGGCGACGTGGAAGATCCGCGACACGACTTCGACGTGGTAACCCTCGCACATGCGATCTCTGTCAGGGACAACCCGAAGGCTGAAGCAGAGGCGGCAGCACGGGTGCAAGGCGCGGCGACGGAGCGCGAGCAGGAACTCGAACACCGGCGGGACCTGCGTACTCTTACGGTACTGACCATCGACCCGGACGAAGCGCGTGACTTTGATGACGCCGTCTCCGTGGAAGCCCTACCGACAGGGGAGCTGCAACTCGGTGTTCATATTGCCGATGTCGCCCATTATGTCCCCTCAGGCGGCGCCATCGATATGCAGGCCCGGGAGCGAGCAACCTCCGTCTACCTTCTCGACCGAGTCGTGCATATGCTGCCGAGGACACTCGCCGCCGACCTGTGCACCCTGGCGCCGCATGAGGATCGACTCGCCGTGACCGTCTTGCTCGACATCGATGGTGGCGGATCGGTCCTCCGTCGCAGTTTCTGTCTGTCCGTCCTTCGCTCCGCCGACCGCCTTACCTATAGCCAGGTGCAGGCAGCACTCGAGGGGGATTTTCGCGGTGCCGGACCCGCGGCTGCACATACGCCTCTGCTCGAGAGTATGATAGATCTGAGTCAGCGCCTGCGAGCACGGCGACTCGATCGAGGGGCCATCGACTTCGAACTTGCGGAGAAAGCGGTGACCATGGGGGAGGAGGGCATCCCTACCTCTTTGGGGCAGGCGACGCATCTGCCAAGCCACCGACTTGTCGAGGAATTCATGCTCGCCGCCAACGAAGCCGTCGCCGAAGAAGCGGCGACGGCTGAACTGCCTGTTCTGTTCCGTATTCACGATCCGCCGGATCCTGGCAAGCTCGAAGCCTTCCGCAACCTTGCCGGCTCCCTTGGATATCGCCTGCCAGGCGTCCACGGCATCACCAGTAGTAGTCTGCAGCAGGCGCTGGAGGCGTTGAACGACCGTCCGGACGCGGCCTTGCTCAGCCAACTGTTGTTGCGAGCCATGATGCGCGCCAGCTACGCCACTGACGAGGCACAGGGTCATTTCGGACTCGCTTCCGAGCGCTATCTGCACTTCACCTCGCCGATCCGACGATACCCCGATCTCATCGTCCACCGGGCGCTGCGCGCACATATCACAGGGGAAGCCACGGCGCCTGCCGAAGATGACCTGGGTTGGTTGGCCCAATGGACAAGCCATTGCGAACGACGTGCCGAAGCGGCGGAGCGGGATTATGTCCGCCTCAAACAACTGCGCTTCATGAGCAGCCACGTGGGGGAGGAATTCGATGCCGTCGTCTCAGGGGTTGTCGGCGCCGGTCTCTTTGTCGAGCTCGTGGACTGGCTCGTGGAGGGCTTCTGTCCTTTGCGCCTGCTCGACGACTACTTCGAGTTCGAGGAGAACCGTCATCGGCTTAGAGGTCAGCGGACGGGACTGGTCTTTTCCATGGGCACGCCGGTTCGAATTCGGGTGCTCACGGTGGAGCCATTGCGCCGACGCATGGACCTGCTGATCATCGAGGGGGGTAGTGAACGGAGCCGAGAAACACATAGTACGGGTGGCCGCGGGGCGCGGCGAGCCTCGGCGCGAGACAAACGACAACAACAGCGTCAGACTCGTCCGCAAGGCAAGGGCGGAAAAGAGCGACGGGGTAACAGACGATCACGGTGACTGGCGGGCCAACGGTGACTTGCGGGCCAACGGTAGCTCGCGCGTTGACATAGCAACGCGTTGACCTCCACCGTGGATTCTCTACCTTCGGTTCATGATCAAACTCCTGCTGTTTGTATTGCTCATCGGCCTCGGGTATCAGTTGCTGCAATCCCTGCGCCAGGCACCACCCCGAAAGGGCACCGATGCCACCAACGGCGTACCGCCCACCGATGCCTCCCCAGCTGTGGACCCGTCTCGAATTGTTGACGCCCAGTACGAAGAGGTCGACGAGAGCAGCACCCCATAATCGGAATTGTGGCTTGAGCGCCAAGCGGAACACGAAACGACGCGTAACGCCGCAAGAAATCCGGAGCAGCATCGAAGGTGAGCGGCCCGCTCCCTTTTACCTACTCCATGGCGAGGAGTCATATGGTCGGGAGCGCCTCTATCGGTGGTCGGTGGAGAACTTGCGACCGCCTGTGGCCGCCGACTTCAATGTCGATATCTTCCACGGTGACAATGTAGATCCGCAACGGCTTCTGGATCTGTACTACTCGTATCCCATGATGGCCGCTCATCGTGTCGTCATTCTGCGGGACGCCGATCGCTTACCGACCCCACAGAGCAAGGCCCTGGAGCCATTGGTCGACACACCATCTGAGACGACGATCTTCCTCGCCGTGGGCGGTAAGCTTGATATGCGGCGGCGGTTGTTCGGGCAGATGTCACGTCAAGGCATGGCGATTGAGTTCAAGGTGCCTTTTGACAACAAGCTACCCGATGCCATCCGCGAGATGGCGGCGGAACGACAATTGCAGGTGACGCCTGAGGCGGTCGACAGGCTATGTCTGTACGTGGGCACGCAACTGGCAGAGATGGCCAACGAATTGGAAAAGCTCGAGGTCTACATCGGCGACCGGGAGACACGGAGGATAACCGCCGCCGACGTTGAGGAGTTGGTCGGTGTGTCACGCGACGCCAGCGTCTTCGAATTCACCGACGCTGTCGGCAAGGGGGATCGACGTCATGCCGTCGAGTTGCTCGCCTCCCTGCTGGAGCAGGGGGAGGAACCGCACCGCATCTTGCCACTGTTGACTCGCCACCTGCAGTTGTTGCTGCGAACACAACAGATGGAGAAGCAGAGACTGGCGCGCGACGAAATGGCACGCGGACTTGGTGTCGCGCCATTTTTCCTTGATGGCTATCGACAGCAGGCGCGGGCGGCACCAGCGGGAACACTGTGGCGCGGCCTGCTGGCACTCAGAAGAGCTGATGACCTGCTGAAAACCGGCGGTGGGAGAGTGCGATATCGGGCCATCATGGATCTGTGCCTGTCGGCACTGACGCCGAACACAGCTGCTACCCCCAACACCAGGGGTTGACATGCGTCATCCTGCCAAGTATATTGTTGTATCTTGGTAAGTTGTAGTGAATTCAGGGACTTACGACCCTGTCCATAGTTCGACTTCCAGCTCGTTGACAGTGGGCCGAGGCTCGTTTAGTTCATGCGGATGGCGCGGTTTCACCGCGCATGAGGGGAGATCCCGATGGCCGAACCCATCAGTTTGACAGATGACAATTTCGAGTCCGAGGTCCTGCAGGCAGAAACACCCGTCCTCGTCGACTTCTGGGCCGCTTGGTGCGGACCTTGCCGCATGGTGGCACCGATCGTCGAGGAACTGGTCGGGGAATATGACGGCCGTGCAAAGATCTGCAAGCTGGATGTCGACAGTGCACAAAAGACGGCCCAGCAATACGGCATTCGCAGCATACCGACGCTACTGATCTTCAACGGTGGCAAGGTGACGGAGCAAGTTATCGGCGCCGTGCCGAAAGGGCAGATCACGGAAAAGCTAGATGGCGTGATCGCCTGACCGGGTGGCCGATGATTTGCATGGCCATTTTCTGAGTATTAGCGTAACGACCTTGTCGGCCTGTGGCCGGCAGGGTCGTCTTTGCTTTATGTATTAGGTCATGCCCGAGCAGCGACCCCATTCCGCTTTCTGACCGGCGACACGTATGGCCCTCGATCCTTTCTGGAGCAACATCTTTTCCCGCCGTGACCGTTCTGGCGATGACCTCTATGAGGTCCTGAGCAAGGTCCCCATCTTCCAGGATCTGAGCCGCCGTGAATTCGAGCGGATTCGAGGTATCCTCCATCGGCGCAGCTTCAATACGGACGAGGCGATCGTCAATGAAGGGGACATGGGGGTCGGTATGTACGTCATCCTGTCCGGTGAAGTCGCGATTCTCCAAGAGGGCGTAGATGGCAAAATGATCGAACTCGCCACCTTCGGTGAAGGGGATTTCTTCGGCGATCAGGTGCTTCTTGATGAGTCCGCGCGGACCGCCTCAGCTATCGCCCGCGCGCAGACACGCGCCGTAGGGTTCTTCCGACCGGACCTGCTCGAGTTGATCGAACGCAACCCACGTCTCGGTCTGAAAATTGTCATGCGCCTGTCGCATATGATCTCGGTACGCCTACGGCAGACGAATCGTCTGCTAAAGGATGCGCGTGATCAGGTACGCAGAGCCGAGGAAGCGACTGCAGAGACCGAGGCGACGAGTTAGTCGATCGGTTGCATGGGATCTCTCGCCGGACAACGCATCCGCCTGCTGCTTGGCATCGCCGTCACTCTGGCGGGACTCTGGTTCATCTATACCGTCCGCGGGATTCTTGCGCCCTTCATTCTCGCTTTCATCCTCGCCTACGTTCTAACACCCTTTGTCGATCGCATGGAGGCGCGGGGGCTTAAGCGCACGCCCAGCATTCTGCTGATCTTTCTGCTCGTTTTCGCCAGCCTTTCCGTTCTCATCGTCACCGCCGGCCGCACTATGACGGAGGAGATGGTAGATCTGTCGGGGGAATTCCTGCGACAGGAATCGCGCGACGTCGAAATCACGCTCAGCAATGTGGACAAGAAGGTGTGGCCCCTCGAATTTTCGACCACCTCCCATGGTGCCGAAAATCCCTTTGTCCTCATCGAACCTGAGGACGGCCAGGCGAATCTCCAACCGGGAGGGGAGGCAGTCATCCTGCTGCGCTTTGCGCCGCGGACGATCGAACGAGTCTCAGGCGCACTTGAGATCCGCTTCGGCGGCCCCCAGGGTGTCGCCTTTCCCTGTCCGTTGCTGGGCAACGCGAATGGTGGCAACGCGACACGACTGAGCGATGGTGTCCTGTGGGGCAAGATCAGACTGTCGACGTCGGCGATCGACTTTGGAGATGCCGGTCCGAACATCGTCAGCCAGATCAGTGCCCAAGTGGCCGAATTCGAGCCACAACTGGAATCCCTGATAGGTCAGGAGATCGATCTTGCAGCACTGATCAAGACCTACGGATCCAAACTGATCGATATTCTTCTCGGACGCACAACGCAGCTGCTGAGTGGGGTGGTTTCGGGTATCATGCTCGTCGTGATCGTGCCGTTCGTAGCCTTCTTCTTTCTGAAAGAGGGCCACCGGATGACTCACGGCCTGATCGAATTGGTGCCGAATAGGTACTTCGAGATGACTCTCAATGTGATACACTCGATCAACAACTCCATCGGTGGTTACATCCGTGGTCAATTGTTGGCGGTGACCGTCGTCGCACTCATGTCGTTTTCCGGTCTGTCCCTGATCGGCATGAACTACGCTCTGCCAGTCGGCGTCGTGGCGGGCCTGGCGAATATGATTCCCTACTTGGGGCCCCTCATCGGGATCATCATGGCTTCTGCCGTGGCTTTGGCGACCCTTGGAGGGACGACGATGGTGACGCAGGTCGTCATCCTGTTTCTCTTCATTCAGATCATTGATAACGTGCTTATACAACCCATCGTCGTCGCCAAAAGCGTAAATCTGCACCCGCTGGTCGTCATGGTTGTCGTCATGATCGGCAGTGACCTCTGGGGCATGGTGGGTATGCTCGTCGCGGTTCCTGTGACAGGGATCCTCAAAGTCAGTGCGCAGACAGTCTACGAGGGCCTCAAAGGCTACCGGGCCTCTTGAGGAGGGTTACAGCCGGACCCACGGGAGCCGAAGTTGACAATGTCGCAGGTGTATGCTACTTAGAGCGGCTGGTTTCTTATCTTTTATGGTCATTAGACTCGGTAACGACCCTCGTGAGCCTGCCTGGACTCCAGCAGGCCCCGAGGGTTTGACGTAACAGGAGGAGGGGATCGTTGGCATCGCTCCAGATCAACCAGTCCACCATTTCTGTAATCGCCGAACGTATCGTGCAGGCTCGGCGACTGTACGGGACGGACAGTTCTTACGTAATCGGTTTGTTTCAGGGCCTCGACATGCTTCTCGAGGGTACCGAATTGGCTGCTGCGAGACAGCAGATCAAGGAGCAGGTCGTCAAGCTTGAGGGTACCACGTCTGCCGCCTCCGGTCCGACATCAGGTTCCGCAAAGCCACCCACTCAGGACAAGCAGAGAACACCCGGGCAGGACACTGGCGACACGGAGAGTGACACTGCACTTGAGGAGAACTCCTGGGTGCGGGGCGCCGTGAAGTGGTTCAATAATGACAAAGGGTATGGCTTCATCTCCACGTCAGCCGATGCCGATGTGTTCGTTCACTGGCGGGATATCTCCTCCTGGGACCGGAGTCTGACACAGGGGGACGAAGTCGAGTTCATGGTCACCAAAACCGCAAAGGGATTCCAGGCCATAAACGTCATGAAACCTGGTGCCGGGGAGACACAGACGGCGGCGACGGCAGGGGAAGCGGAGACAGAGGCCATCCAACCCACGCCTGGTGACAACCACACCATGGCTCAGAATCCAGCACCGGGGGTCCCACCGGAGACCGTCAGCCAGGAGTCGGCAGGGATTGAGCCTGACGAGATTGTCCAGATCCCTAGCGACACACCGACCGGGGACCGAACCCCTCCCCTTGGCGACGAGGAGAACAGTTCCGGCCCCTCAGAGAGTTCTACTGCCTGATATGGGAACATGCTGAAGAAGCCCCGAAATACTGTCAGCTGCTCATTTTGCGGCAAGGGCGTGGGCCAGGTGGAGAAGATCATCACTGGCCCTTCCGTCCACATCTGCAACGAGTGCGTTGGACTGTGTAACGAAGTCCTCGAGGAGGAGAACAAGCAGGAACCCAACCTCGATGGCAATCCGCTACCCAAGCCGGCAGAGATCAAGACGCACCTCGACGAACATATCATCGGCCAGGACCGTGCGAAGAAGGCCCTCTCTGTGGCCGTCTACAATCATTACAAACGGGTGCATTCCGGAACTTCTGACGTCGAGTTGTCGAAGAGCAATATCCTGCTGTTGGGCCCAACGGGCACGGGCAAAACCCTGCTCGCCGAGAGCCTTGCACGCATCCTGAAGGTGCCCTTCGCCATCGTCGATGCCACGGTATTGACGGAGGCGGGATACGTCGGCGAGGACGTCGAGAATATCCTAGTTCGTATCCTGCAGGCCGCGGACTATGACGTTGCTCAAGCAGAGCGTGGGATTCTGTTCATCGATGAAATCGACAAGATTGCCCGCAAGTCTGGCAATCCCTCGATCACGCGTGATGTCTCCGGAGAAGGCGTGCAACAGGAGCTACTC
>DPVW01000067.1 GCA_003529325.1 Candidatus Latescibacterota bacterium
CCGTCCCGCCGCCCTCCATGCCAGCACACGAATCTCTACCAACCCTCTCCTCGACAATACCGTCAACGGTCTGCCTGCCCACTCCACCACCACCACGACGCTGCTGCCAGATTTCGACAATCTTTGATGGCGGCCACACAACCCCAAACTCGACGACAAGCCCCTCGCCGAGACTGGGAGGATTAACCCCCTGGGGCAGCCCTCCCAGTCTCGGCTAGTGCTCTGTTAAGGAATAGGCCGGGTTCCTCGGTGGCCGAATACAAGGTTCGTTCCTTGACAGAGCACTAGATGGGTGACAGACTTGCGCCGGGCTGCCCGAGTTGCGCATCTCACCCTCCACACACACACACACAACACCACCACCCCGCTGGAGCGACGTTCTGCCTACGATCTGCCTGTTGATCGCTGTCCTTCTCCTCGGCTGCTCCGGGTCCACACCCCCACTTCCCTCGTTTCACGATGTGGCAGCCGAGGTCGGCCTGGACTTCGTCCACAATCGCGGTGCTCGGGGCGACTACTACTACGCCGAGACCTTCGGCGCCGGTGCCGCATGGCTCGACTACGATGCCGACGGATGGCTGGATCTATACTTGGTGAATGGGGGTGATCTGCTAGCGGGCCCCTCCCCGGCTGGCAGCAATCAGTTGTGGCGCAACACCGGGGCGGATGGTGAGTTCCATTTCGTCGACGTAACCGCTGCCACCGGGTCGGGGGACATGGGGTACGGGATGGGTGTAGCCACCGCCGACGTCGAAGCGGACGGCGATCTCGACATCTTCGTCACCAATGTCACAGCCAACTCTCTGCTGCTACAGTCCGAAGGTAGCTTCGTCGAAAGCGCTGCTCAGGTAGGCGTCGCGGATCGTCGTTGGGCCACGGCTGCAGCCTTCTTCGACGCCGATCTCGATGGTGACCTCGATCTGGCCGTCGTCAACTACGTCCCCTTCGACATCGACAACAACGGCGACTGTCGCCACGGCTCGGTGCGGACCTATTGCGATCCGGAGCGGTACGAACCGACAGAGGACATTCTGTATCGGAACGACAGCGATGCAGGCGGACCTCGCTTCACAGATGTCACGTCGCACACGGGGTTCATCGGTTTAGGCCGGGGGCTGGGCCTGGCACTGAGCGATGTCGACCTCGACGGTGACACCGATCTCTACATCGCCAACGACGGCACGGCCAACTTCCTGTACCGCAACCACTCAACGACAGGCGGTGAAATCCGTGTCGAGGAGGTCGGCTTGCAGGCAGGCGTCCATTTCAGCAGCGAGGGACGCGCAGAGGCCGGCATGGGCACCGATTTCGGCGATATCGATGGCGATGGCTGGCCCGACCTGGTGGTGACGAACTTCTCCCGTGAGACCAATACCCTCTATCGACATACCGGCTCCAACTCGAGCTTGGTGGATGACACCATTCATCTAGGTCTGGCCCAACCGAGTTTCATGTCTCTCGGGTTTGGCGCCGCCTTTTTCGACGCGGACGGCGATGGGGATCTGGATCTGGCGATCGCTAATGGCCACGTCCTTGACCGTGCCGCCGACGTCGATGACGGCGCCACGTACGAGCAGCCCGATCAACTGTTTCTGTATGATGACGAAGGATTCGTGGATTTCTCGCCCTTGTTGGGCCTCGCATGGTCACAACCATTGGTATCTCGCGCCCTGGTCCCGGGAGACTACGACAACGACGGCGACGAAGATCTCCTCATCACATCCTCGGGTGGTGTGCCTCGACTCCTGCGCAACGATGTGGTCGGTGGCAACTGGCTGAGTCTTGTCTTGCAGTCGAGTCAGGCCGGCAATCGAAGGGGACTCGGGGCACGTATCGACATCGACACTGGCAACCGCACCTTTCATCGGCAACTGCATGGAGGTGGCAGCTACCTGGCGGGACGGCCGGCACGTATCCACATCGGATTGGGAACAGCAGTCCAGGCTCAGGTCACCGTGCGCTGGCCAGACGGCGGTGTCGATCAATGGTCCTTGTCGGCAGGCACCCATCTGCTGATCCAGGGATCGGCCCATTTCTGACCAAACCAAAACGAGCCCACCCCCTTTCAGGGGCGGGCTCAATAACGGACTACTTGGTTTTCGATTACTGGCTGTATTGCCCCACGTTTGCGATACCACCTGGCTGCGTCAACGCAAATACGATGAGGTTTACGCCAAACTGCAGGCCACGCTCGCGGGCATCGGCCTGTGGATCACCCCAGTACCAGCTGATGTTGAGATCGGAGAATACGACGGCGACACGACCTCGAATCTCCAGCATCTCGAGATCGAAAACGTTGCCTCCCGGGGCGCCACCTTTTGGCGGGCCATCGGCGAACTCGTAAAAGCTATAGAACAGCGGGTGGTCCTTCGTAACTCGCTGCCAGCGTGATCCATCCGTTCCCAACACCTGAGGGTCACGCATGAGGTCCTTGAACTGCCGGTCAAAGATCGTGCCCTCGACCCCGGCGTTTTTACCTACGAGACTACCCTCTGAGTCGGCCTTACGGATTTCCTCCGCATAGAGGAAACCACCCTCTTTCATATACTCTCCCATGTTCTGCTTCTCCGTATCGGAGAACTGGAAGATCGCAGTGTTACCGGTCATGTACAGGAAGGGCTGCTTGAAGATACTCGCGTCGCTGAGACGAAGGGTGGTGCCCTCGATCCGAGCGTTGATCTGAGTATTGTCACGCATGTAACGCATCAACTCTTCCACGGCCGTGGGGAAACGATCCGCGTTCTTGTCCGCCAGGTCGTAGTCGATAACGCTCATGTTGAAGAAGCCCCGGATGGCACGCTTGTTATCCGGGTCCTGGATCAGGATCGCCTGATAACGACCGAAGTCCAGATCCTGGACGTTGAGCAGCTCCTGCCTGAGGCTCAGCGCCTCCTGGACGGGAGCAGCCGTCTCCGTCAACTCGATCATCTCGACCTCGTCGAAGGAGAGTTCCTCGGCTTTGGCGCCAGAGAACGCACCAAGGACTTGACTACCCGGTAGGACTGCCCCGAGTAGATCAGAACCCACAGCGCTGACATCGACGATGGCGTTGATGTCAGAAGGTAGATCCGGCGGCGCCAACGAAGCCAGCATCTCCATCTGTACTTCGGAGATCTCCGGTTTTTTCGCAAGATCGAAGTTCTTCTCAAGAATCGGTGGAGGCGCCTGGAAGCGGATCAGCTTATGTTCCTCTTGCGTCGCACCAAGCTGAAGGTAGACGGCGACGCCCCAGGCAGCGGCTTCCAGCATCACAGCGATGCCCAGAGCGGCGAAAAGCTGCACGCGCCGCCCCTTTGTGGACTTCCACAGTACGCCGAATAGTGCCACCGCAAGGACAACATTGAGCAGCAGCGCCGCCTGGATCGAGAAAAACCCGACGATGACGACGTGGAGAAATGTCGCGGCTCCAATGGAGCCGTAAAGGACTTTTTTTCGTTCTTCCACGGTCTGTTATGTCCCGGTCAGAGCGGTCGGTGACGTATCACTTACCTGTTCGGCTCGGTGGCGATGATCTGATCGACCACTCCAACCTGCCGGGCGATGTCCATGATCTGCACGATCTGTCCGTGCGTTGCACGCTCGTCGCCCTGAATGATGATCATCGTCGTGTTGTCCAGTAGCTGCCGTTTCTCTTGCAGCTTGTCCTTCAGGTTGGCAAAGGTGACGGTCTGGTGATTCAACTTCATGTTACCGTCCTGGTCGACGACGATGAACAGGTTTTCCTTCTCTGGGGCTTGTGCTTCTTCGGCCTCGGGCAACTTGATGTCGAGACCAGGTGTAACGGCAAACACGGCCGTAACCATGAAGAAGATGAGCAACTGGAAGACGACGTCGATCATCGGCGTCAGATCCGGCTTCTCTTGTTCTCTTCTGTGCGTTTTGCCAGCCATCTGTCAGAGTCTCCTTTGGATGATGGGAATCCGATCAGGCAGCCTTGGTGCTCGACCAGCGACGCAAGAGAGCATCGACAAAACCGTGGCCATAAGGCTCGAACTGTGTGCTCCTGGCATCAGCTCGCCCGATGAAATACGTGTAGATTGCCAGAGCCGGCACGGCAATCACCAGACCCGTCACCGTTGTAATCAGAGCTTCCGAAATTCCGGCGGCTACGATCGTCGGCTCGCCGAGACCTTTCTCGGCGATTCCCTCGAAGGCGCCGATCATACCATTCACCGTCCCGAGCAGGCCCAGAAGGACGACGGAACTGGAGACGAACTGAATGACGGCCAGATAACGTTCGAGATAACCGGAGGCGGCCCGCTCGACCGTACCATTCATCTCAACACGCATCTCTTCGATACTGCG
>DPVW01000266.1 GCA_003529325.1 Candidatus Latescibacterota bacterium
GGCCACATGTGGCAGCGTTTGCGACGCCTCGGTGACCTGAAACCAGCGAAACACCTCCGGGCTCAGATCGACCTGATGTGCCGGACCTGGCAATGGCACGGAGCCGACCAGGGGAACGACGGGCAGTTTGTCGAAAACAACCGGTGGTATATCGGATGTCAGGTTCATGGCGTCTCGATTTCTTTTTTGGTGTGCCCAGGGATCGCAAAAGACGTGCCCAATGGGACCTCAGGGAGAGAATTCGACATCGCCGCCTCTCATATCTGTCATTCTGACAGCGGACGGCAGACATAGGCTCTGCCACAAAAGGTCTCATGCACTTGTTGTCGCACGTGCTTCTGCTTGACACCTCCAACCGAGAGAATATCCTAAAGGAGCTAACTTAAGTGTAGTGTCATCCGGCCATTTACGCCGGATTTCGGCGTCCGTCCTCGCTACCCGCACCGGTCCTACGGGCATTCTATGGCCATCTTTGACGCTCTCTTCGGCAGGAAGAAGAAGGGTCCCGCCTTCGACCCACGGGTGGAGATCGCTCAGCTTGCCCAGATGAGCCCTCCGTCCACGCTCCTGTACATGCCCGGCCCGGGTGGCGATGCCGACGAGGAGCTGGACGATCTTGGTAAAGCGTTCTTCCTTCGACGCGACAAGCAGGATTTGGAAGAAGGAGAAGCGTCAGTACTATCGCTATACGACCCAGAACTACGGCGACAATCGGATTCCGCTGACGACGCATATCACTTTCGACATGTACTTGAAGTCGACGAACCATGAGTTCAAACCTTGAGGGTGCGCCACCGACCCTGTTGAACGACCTGCAGCCAGTCCCCTACGGAGAGGCGCGCAAACACCGCCCCTTCACCACTCGGGACAGTATCAACGAATTCCGTGACATTATGCTCAAGAAAGCTGCTCACGACCGATTCGTGGGGGTTACGAAAGTCGTGCGCGACGCTTCGTCCAGCATGGTGAAGACGCCCGACGAAGAGTTTCTGCTCGGCGGTCCGCGCCCTCAACGGTGGTCGTATACGTCAGGCGCATCTGCTCTCCTGGCGTCAACAACCTGTCCGTTGGCTCGAACGCACCGCTCTGGGACCGGGGTTGGTTCATGAACAGGACCGCTTTGGGTACTTCCTTGAATTTGCGGAAGGTGTAGTGTCGCAGCAGCCCCTGACCGCGGCCATGCTCAACAGACTCCGTCTGCATTCGTGGGCGCACGATCTCGGCGTTGACCTCAGCCTCACGAATAGGATTGAACAGGTTCTGCAGTTCTTTTGGTTTGCTGAATAGTTCCGGCCTGGTAAACGGCTTCCGCTCCGGCACGGCTTTGGCGCCATTGCCTTCTATTTTCTTCTGCTTCACACCGGAGGGCTCACCGGCTTCGGTGGCGGCCTTCTTCTTCTTTACAACTTTCCCCATAGGATCAGATCTAGCAGATGGTCACGGGATAGGTACTGAGGGATAGGTACTAAAACGAGTAGGATTTCCGAGATACGGAGAGAAACGAGTTCGTCAATCAGCTAAGCTCCCCAGACCAGCGCCCAGAGCGGGAAAGCCATGTCAGTATTTCGCAGTGTGGTGTATGTGGAAACATCTCAACCGGCTGCGCGGAACGGATGTCGTAGCCCGAGGCTGAGAGCGTGAGCAGATCTTCTGCAAGGGTTTCGGCGTTGCAGGAAATGTAGATCATGGTCGCAGGTCCCAGTGCGACCATGCCTGCCAGCGCCTTCTTGTGGATCCCTGCCCGGGGTGGGTCCGCCACGATCACGTCGAATCGCTCCTGCTGGGCGCAGAGTTCCTCCAGCACGACCTCGGTTCGATCGACCAGAAATGTGCAATTATCGATATGGTTGCGCGCAGCATTTCGTCGAGCATCCTCGACGGCCTCGTGTACCTGTTCGATGCCGACCACCGACCTGACCGCACGAGCCAGGTGCAGACTCACACCGCCTGTGCCAGCATAAAGGTCGAGTACGTCCGCCTCCCGCGACTCTGTGAGAAGGTCCGTGACTCGTTTGTAGAGGAACTCGGCAGCTCGAGTATTTGTTTGAAAGAATGAATGCGGTGAAATTTCGAACTCGAGTCCGCCACAGATCTCAGTGATCTGCCCCTCTCCCTTCATAATAAATTCTGCTTCGCCTATCGCGATCTGAGCTTTGCCGGTGTGAAGGGTCACGATACAGGTCGTCACGTCGTCACCGACCTCCCGCAGCGCCGCTGCTACAAGAGCATCCACATTCTCTCGAGGATACTCGGAGACGACGAGACTGACCATGATTTGACCGGTCCCCTTGGCCTCTCGCACGACAAGAAATCGCAACAAACCCTCGTGGGATTTCAGATCGTAGACTGGCAACTCAAGGCGGATCGCGTGTCGGCGAAAGCAATCGACGATTTGATTGGAGCGTTCGGACTGCAGCAGGCACGCCTCGAGGTCGAAGACCCGGTTATATCGCTCACGAACATGCAGGCCCAGTTGCAGCGACCCGTCACGCTCCGTGCCGAAGGAAAATTCCATCTTGTTCCGATAGTAGAAGATGTCGGGGCTTGGCGCGATGGGATGCCAGGTATGTGGCACGAGATCTCGACGGGAAAATGCCTCGTGCACCATCTTTTCCTTGAGCCGCAGTTGGTCTTCATATGCCAGGTCCTGCCAGCGGCAGCCGCCACAGTGACCGAAATGCACACAGCCCGGATCCTGCCGCGGCATACC
>DPVW01000374.1 GCA_003529325.1 Candidatus Latescibacterota bacterium
ACGTCGCGCCCAGGGGTCCCATCGCCAGAAACAACGCGAGGAAGAGAATGGCGGGGCTCAACCTGCGGAACATGGACAATCTCCGGAGTCGGAGTGTATTTACGTTTGGTCCGGGAAAACGCTCGAAAAACAGCGTTTGTCAAGATACTGAGGCCGTCTCACAGTGGCAACCGTCTCTGGCGCCGGTAGACGTCTGCACCAGGCCGTCCGAGCTGACTTCGGGAGTTTGCGCGAAGTGTCTGTGATTATTGACATTTAACTCAAGCCGGCATATACTACCGGGGCTCTTGTGGACAGCAGCATGACGCCCCGGGGGACGTAGTGGTTCCTGCTTCCGAGCCTCGACCAACGATCGCTGGATTCATGCCCAGAAAGAACATCACTTTCATAGTCATCCCGCCCAACGATGGGCAGGTGCAGGAATACAAGTTCGCCTCTCGTATGTTATGGATCGGTGGATTTGTGGCCATGGCGTTATTCAGCGCCCTGGGATACTACTCTCTCCATTTCCACACCCGCATCGACCAGACCAGCCAAATTATCGCGCTGTCAGATGAGAACGACCAGCTCTTGCGTAGCCTGAGCAGCGCGCAACGGGATCTAAACGAGCTCGAAGAGCAGATGGGCCAGCTCGCGATGCAGGATCAACGCCTGCGTGACTACCACTTTATGGAGCCGGTCCGGGACGAACATGGGGACCTCGGCGTCGGCGGCTTCGCCGATCTCGGCGATCTACCCGAGGACTACACGAGCCTGCCCGGACGCAAGCGCGCGCTGCTCGCCAATTTAGCCACGCGCATCAATGCGCTGAAGCGCCAGACACAATACCAGCGTTCGAGCTTCACGGCCCTGGTGGACACGTTTCGCAACAACGAAGCGACACTACGCTATATGCCCGCTATCTGGCCGGTCGATCTCAATGTCACCTGGGAGTCCTCCAAGTTTGGCAAGCGCACCGACCCTTTCACCGGACTCGTAGCCATGCACAGTGGCGTCGACATTGCCGGGCGTATCGGGGTGGAGGTGTGGGCCACAGCGGATGGCGTCGTCGCATTCGCCTACGAAGCCAAGGATCTCGGCAAGGTTGTGGTCATCAACCACAATCCTGTCGTCATCGACGAAGAGGGAAATGTTACGCACCGACCGGGGATCCTGCGCACCGAGTATGGTCACCTAAACGAGATACTCGTGAAGAAGGGGGACCATGTGAAGCGGAACCAGATCATCGGTCAGATGGGCACGTCGGGGCGCTCCACGGGTCCCCATCTGCATTACGCGGTGCGCTACCAGGACCGGCGTCGCGGCGGGGTGCGCGGATACATCGACCCGGAGGGGTATCTGCTCAAGAGCACGAACGACGACCACGCCTCAGCATTTGTCGCCTCCGGCGACGAGTAGACTTCCCTCCCACTACGTGCCAAAAGTGTGTGTGATCCGAGCCGGCCTGCTTTGACCGGGGCGGCTCGTTACATTAAGCGTATGGACAATCCAGATACGATAACCGGCAAGGTAGCGGCCATCATCGATGACACGACCCTCGTGCTCAGCGTCGGCAGCGAGAATGGTGTGCGCGAAGGGCAACTGTTCGCCATCGTCACCTCTCACGATGAGGTGCAGGACCCGGACACCGGCGCCAGCCTCGGTCGGTGGGAGTCGGTAAAGGGGCGTGTTGTCGTCACCCATGTGCAGGAGGCAATGGCCACCGCCCGATCACCCCTGCGCGAGGATTCCACCCACAGCAGTGGCACGCTGAGTGCGATGATGGTGCGCCACTCCTTCGGTCTGTTCGGCGAGCGTGAGCAGGATCGCGAACGCCTCGACGTGCGTGCGAGTACAGTCTCGGGGCGGCCACGGTCACAACCGATCGAAGTGGGAGACCGGGTGCGCTCCATTCGCCTTGACGGACGGGCCGCCGGGACTGACCTCGACAATGAGGCCAGCATTCGAGCCGACCCCCCCTCGCAGATGTATGTCGCCAAGCCGCCGTCTCCGGAAGTGGTCGCTGAGCCGGAGGGGGATGGTTCGGCAGACGAATGCTGACGGTGTTCGGCGGCAGGAGAATACGAGTGCAGCTGCTCGTCGTCCTGTTGTTGTCGGGCTGTGCACACTACTCGACGAGTGCCGGTCTCGTGGGCGGTATCAAGAGCGTGGCGATCCCCACGGCGGAAAACGAGACCTCCGAGGTCGATGTCGGCCAACGCCTGGCCGATCTCTCGACCGACGCTTTCCTGGCCGATGGGCGCCTGCGCGTTGTTGACGAGGAGTCGGCCGACGCCTTCCTGCTGCTGAGTATTGAACGCCTTGAGGACGAGCCTTTCACCTTTACCGCTGCTGAGGTGACGGAGCAGTATCGTTTCCGCCTGTTCGCCAGTGCCAGACTCGAACGATCCGGCGACGGTAGTGCGTTGCTGGAGGTGGAGCGTCTTGTTGGGTGGGGGACCTACGATGCGGCCCTCCCGGATGAAGAAGGACGGGATCCGGCGGTCGAGGCGGCGATGGACATGATCATCGAAGAGATTGTGGATCGCACAACGGCGTCCTGGTAGTTCTTCTATCCCAGTTGGTCCGGATCTTTCCCGAAAACCCAGAACATCGCGCTGATGATGGCCGCCCCGAGCAGCAATCCGACCCAGGCGGGCCATAGCAGAGCGGTGCCGACATAACCGAACAACGCGGCGACGACCATGGTTCCCAGAGCGTAGGGAAACTGCGTCTTCACGTGGTCGAGGTGGTCACAACCGGAGGCGATACTGGAGAGTACGGTGGTGTCGCTGATCGGGGAGCAGTGGTCGCCGAAGATGGCGCCGTCGAGCACTGCGGCGGCGACGAGAACGGCGATGGGCATGCCCCCAAGGGTGTGGGCAAGAGGGATTGTCGTCGGCAGGAGAATGGCCATCGTCGTCCACGAGGTGCCGATGGAGAAGGCGACGACGGAGGCCAGTAGGAAGACGAGCACGGGCAGGGCAGCGGCGGGGAGGCTGTCGCCGAGGGCGATGACGAGATAGCTGCTCGTGCCGACGGCACCGCAGGCTTCCTTGATGGCCCAGGCCAATATGAGGATGACCAGCGCCCTGCTGAAGCCGGTCACCCCACCGATCCAGGCGCGTCCCGCATGTCGGGGTGTGATGGGAAAGTTGCCGGCTCCATCCCGGCGGCTGATGGCGAGCCCGAAGGCCAGCACGGAGCCGGCGATAGCGGCCTGGAACATGACGCGGGCACCGTCGGCGTTGGAGAACACCGTCGTCCAGTATCCCTGACTGAAGAAACCATCCCGCCCCCTCGCTTCGATGACGTCAGCCACACTCCAGGCGTCCAACTGCATGCCTGCCAGGACCCCCAGGATAACGAAGACCACGGGTGTCGCAGCGACTCGCCAGTCAGCGATGATGCCTGCAGGCACCTCGAGACCGCGATCTTCGTTGCCCGCCATGGGCGTGGCACCATCGCGTAACACGGCGCCTGTCGAGTTGGCGCGTCGTTCGGCGCTGAGCATGGGGCCGAAGTCGCGGCGCAGCAGGATACTGGCGCCGACTGAAACGAGGGCGAGCAGACAATAGAAGCGGCTTGGCAAGGCGCGAAAGAACAGTTCATATCCCGAGATCCCCGTGCCGACGCTCTCCATGGCATCCTCGAAGAGCCCGACCTCATAACCGATCCAGGTGCTGATCAAGGCGATGCCGGCGACGGGCGCAGCAGTGGAATCGACCAGATAGGCCAGCTTTTCTCGGCAGATGCGGAAGCGGTCGAAGACGGGGCGCATCGTCGTGCCAACAACGAGGGTGTTGGCGTAGTCATCAAAAAAAATGGCCATGCCCAGCAACCAGGTAGACAAGCGCGCCGCCCGTCTGCCTTCGGCGCTGTGTGCGAGGCGCTCGGCGATCCCACGGGTACCACCGGCAACCGAAATAATGCGGACCATGCCGATGAGGGATGTGGTAAAGGCGAGGATGTAGAGTTGAAAAGAGTCGCTCAGGGGTGTCCAGACGAAACCGATCGTCGTCGCGTGCACGACGAAGCCGATGCTTTCCAGGATACCTGTTCCCGTGGGCAGGGAGATGATGGCAGCTCCCATCAGGGCGGAGCACAGGCCGAGGATGAGACGGCCAGTGAACATGGCAACCGAGATGGCGCACAAAGGGGGAAACAGACTCCACCCGCCGTGCTCACCAAAGGACGGAAGGACCACGGCGCTGAGCAGACAACTGAGAGCGACCGCGACGCCATACCGCGCTGATGTGTTCACGGCGTCGCGGCGTCAGTCGGGATCGACGAGGGCTTTGACCTCAGTCTTGGGAACGGTAGACATCTCGAGTTTGAAGGCCAGCAGATACATCATGATGACGCCGATAATCCACCAGACGACCTGCCAGACCCACAGGGTCGGTATGCCAAAGCTCCAGGCTGCCGGGTTGGATTCGTTGCCGAGTACGGCAAATGGGCCGATGGCACATAGGAACCAGATCACCACCAGAGCCCAGACCGGCTTCTTCCAGCGCTGTGTCGCTGGCGCCAGACGGGTGTGTTCCCGCAGGAAATCATGTGATTCGCCGCGATGTCGGGCACCATCGCTGCCGCGCGCCTGGGTGAGGGAGCTGACCAGCAGACAGGTGCCGAGGTTGAACAGGATACCCCAACCGGCGCTATGGATGGTCAACGGATAGCGACCGATGCCGATGAGCCCCCCCAACTGGGTGACATAGGTAAAGGTGACGGCGATGATACCGGCGATGAGTCCGGCGACGACCCCTTTGGGTGTAAACCATCGGAAAAAGCAGATACCGAGCAGTGCCGGCCACATCTGAAAGCCGTAGGACACGGCGGCACCACCGAGCAGCACGAGCAGATCGCCTGAAGCAAGGCCCACCATGAGGGCCATGACGACGATGATGAATACCGTCAATCGGCCGACGAGAAGCTGCGTGCTGTGGGTGACACTCTTATAGAAAAAATGGCGGTAGATGTCGCGGGTAATGATGCCACTGGCGGTGGACATATATGCCGCACCGGTGGATTGCATGGCTGCCAACGCACAGACACACAACAAGCCCAATAGCCACGGGTAGTTCTGTTCCAGCGAGCCGATCAGATACGGGACCAGGTAGTCGGTGATCGGCTTTCCCGCCTCGTTTGTCGGCAGGCCAAGCTTTTCGGTGCCGTCGAGAATCTCGTGGAACAGGATGGAACCGCTGAGTCCCTGGATGGCGGTGAAAACGAACATGATACCACCGATGGCCAGGGCCGACGCGAAAACCTGTTGCCACGGGAAGGGCTTGGGATCCTTGTTGGCAAAAGCCCACATGCTGAAAGCCGGTGCGGACTGGATGCCCATAAGGGCGAACATGTAGGTGAGGATCATGACAGCGGTCCAGGCGCCACCTGAACTGTCAAGGAACATGGTACCCGCCCGCTCAAGGAAGGAAGACGACTCCGGCCGGGTCGGAATGGCGACCATGTCTGGTTTGACTACGGCGAGACCGGCGAGCCCTTCCTTGAAGGCCGCCCAGCCACCGACCAGATCGAGGGCGACGAAGCCGAGGATGATGATGCCGACGGCGAGCAGGATACATTGCGCACAATCGACGTAGGCCACCGAACGCAGGCCACCAGAGGCGACGTAAATGAAGACAACGACGGAGAGCAGAATGGCGCCCCCTTCGATGGAGCCGAGAAAGGTCTGCTCAAGTGGGGTCCCTACCACGAGCCGGCTGAAGAGCATTCCGGAGGCACGCAACTGGATGCCGAGGTAGGGGATGGAGAAGATCATCGCCACCAGCGCCGTGAGCAGGCGCATGCTGTCGGTCTTGTAATAGTCGGCGAACATCTCGCCCGGTGTGATGTACCCGTAGCGTCGGCCCAGAAGCCACTGGCGCTTGAGGAACATGACGCCCGTGAAGGGAATCGTGATCGCATAGAATGAGGCGAAGGCGTATGGCAGCCCGACATTGAAGATCGTGCCGGGGTGGCCGACGAAGGTCCAACCCGAAAAGGAGGTCGCCGTGGCGGCGAGGACGAAGACCCACAGACCGATCGAACGGCCGGCGAGGAAATAATCGCTGGCGGTGCGTGCCTGCCGCGCGCCCTTGATGCCCCAGAAGATGCAGTAGGACCAATAGCCAACGGTGAACAGGACCAGCCAGACGAGTTTCTCCAAACTCAGAATCCTCCGCGTAGTCTCTCAGCTTCAGCCACTCGCTGGATAGAAATGATGAACGCCGCCGTGCGCATCGGCACCCCTTGCTCTCTCATCACATGGACCACGTTCTGATAGGCGCGGGACATGATCTTCTCCAACTGCTCGTTGACATTGCGTTCATCCCAGGTGAAAGCCTGGATGTTCTGCACCCACTCGAAATAGGAGACCGTAACGCCGCCGGCATTGGCCAGGATGTCGGGGACGAGATGGATGCCGCGTTCTTCGAGAATGATGTCGGCAATGGTCGTCACCGGAGAGTTGGCTGCTTCCACGACCATCTTTGCCCGAACTTCCTTGGCGTTCTGTTGGGTGATGGCGCCACCGAGTGCGGCGGGGATCAGGATGTCGCAGTCCATCGTCAGCAGGTCCTTGTTCGAGATCGACTCCCCCGTGCCGAAGCCCTCAATCGTGCGTCGTTCGAAGGCGTGGGTGAAGAGGTCCTCCACGGGAAGTCCATCGCTGGCATAAAGACCACCTGAAGCGTCGCTGACAGCGACGATGATTGCGCCCATCTCGGCGAGCAGTCTCGCCGTCCATGAGCCGACATTGCCGAAGCCCTGAATCGCGACCCGCGCGCCCTTTAATTCGATGCCGAAGTCTCGTGTCGCTTCACGGGTGATGATGCTGACGCCACGCCCTGTTGCCGCCTCGCGTCCCGGTGAACCACCAAGTGCCAACGGCTTGCCGGTGACGATTCCCGGCGTGTATCCGAAGCGTTGACTGTATTCGTCCATGATCCAGGCCATGACCTGGGCATTTGTGTTGACGTCAGGGGCGGGAATGTCCGTATGCAAACCCCAGGCGAGGCCGATGCGTGTCGTGAAGCGTCGCGTCAGGTGCTCGAGTTCTTTTTCCGTCAGCCGTTGTGGATCGCAGGTGATACCCCCTTTGGCGCCACCGAAGGGCACGTCGACGAGGGCCGTTTTCCACGTCATCAGCGAGGCCAGAGATCGGGCCTCGTCAATATCGACATGTGGATGGAAGCGGAGGCCACCCTTCATCGGCCCCCGAGCCGTATTGTGCTGTACCCGGTAACCCAGGAACACCTCGATCTTGCCGTCCGACATCCGTACCGGCACCTCGACCTGGACCTCGCGGAAAGGTGTCTTCAACAGCAGACGCTCATCCTCAGGCAGGTTGATGGTGTCCGCCGCCTTGTCGAATAGGCGGTTCGTGTTCTCGTAGTTGTTGATTCGTTCAGCCAAGGTAGAGAACTCGACGGATAGGGTGGGTGGGGGGTGTTCTGCCTGATGCAGTTGGTTTCAGCGTAGAACGGTGGCGCCGGAGTCGAAGGGTTTGGACTTCCACCACGCCCAGTCCACTTGCCAGGACCCGCCTGAGCGTGTCAGCAGCCAGGTGCTGACTCGTTGTTCGACGATACGCGCCTCACCAGAGGAATAGGTCGCCGTCACCTCGTCACGAGTGACGGCAACGGCCTCTTCGCCCCGGGCGACGGCATGCAGCACCGATCGCTCAAGAGAGTAATGGACGGTCTCAAGGCGACTGTCCAGCCATTCGTCGATTTCTTCGCGGTTAGAGAAGATGATGAGCCACTTGGCAGGATTGGAGCTGAAGTAGGCGTCGACGATGACGACCTCTTCCGTGAGGTCCCCGGTGATGCCGGAGCGACTGCCGTTGCTCCACTCGGTGGCATGTTCCTGCAGCGCCTCCGATACGTCTGTTGCTTCGACGCGGCCCATGGCGTGCCCGGCTGTCGAATCCCCGAGGGCGACAATGATTCCCGTGGCCAACCACTCGTCATCCAGCTTGCGGAAGGTCCACAGCAGATTCTGCTTGTAGGGCGTGCGCACCCCCGAGGCAGCATCGATCACTGCACCTGAATCCACGGTGGTGACGAAGGCCTTGTCCTTCCACACATTCATGAACACAACGGAGCGCTTGATATCGTAACGCCGTTGCTCAAGGTCTGTTTCGAGGGCGGCTTCGGCCGCCTCCAGTGACTCGTGCAGCACAGACCAGCCGCGGCCATCGATGGAGCCTGCCGCGTCATAGACGATGAATCGATCCTCGTCATAGGAGGAGACCACAAGTTCTGCGTCGCCGCGTCGACGACCCGAGCGATCCTTCTCGAGAGCCTGGCGGATGAGTATCGTCTCCGCTGTTTCGGCGGCACCGACAGGCTCGGCAGGGATCAGCAACAGCGAGGCGAAGAGAATGGGCAGCGTGCGATAGATGAGGCTCACGAAACGATTCCGTCGGTGGTGTGGGTGAGGTGGGGTGGGGATCATCCAGAGCCCAACTGTTGCAGGGCCCACTGGGCGTAGTAGGCGACGGTTTCGTCGCCGTCATCGGACAGCTTCTCCAAGGCATCGCGGCTCCCGGCAGCTCCAAGATGTCCCAGGGCGATTGCCGTATTCCAGCGTACCTGGGCATCACTGTCGTCGATCAGCGACAGCAATGGGTCCAGCGCCGTGTGCACCTTCGCCTGCCCGAGGATCTGGGCGGCGCCGGAGCGCAGGGCGGCGTTGTCATGCTGCAGGCACGCGAGCAAGCGCGACTCGACGCCCCCAGACGATTGCTGCACACGCACGAGAGATTTGATCGCATTCAGCCGCAGGATGGGGTCGGCATCAGCCAGGGCGGAGAACAGGAATTCTCCACCACGTGTGTCACCGAGCCGCACCAGGGCCGACGCCGCATAGAAGCGGACGAGATTGCTTGGGTCTTCGAGCAAAGAAAAGAGGGGCTCGATCGCGAGGGCGTCGGCAACGTCACCCAGGCCGGCGGCAGAAGCACGTCGGATCTCCGGGTCGTCGTCATCGAGCTGATCTATGAGTTGATCACGCACTCGTTCGAGAGCTTTGCTCAAGCGTGCGCCGTGCTCCCCGCTACGGTGGAGATCGACGAGGGTTGGCACGCCGTGGAAATTGGCCCGTTCCAACTCTCCAATCGCTGTCTCGGCCAATTCCTGGCCACCATGGAGGACGGCGTTGATGATGGTATCCTGCGCGGAATTCTCCCCAAGTTTGACGAGAGAAACCGAGGCGAGCAGGCGGATCAGGGGTGCCTTGTCCTTCAGTTGCACCTTGAGCGCGGTTATGGCAGCATCGGTGAAGCCGAGTTCACCCAGGGCACGGAGGGCGGCGAGGCGCTCCGATGACCGATAGGCGACGGTCATAAGGCCGCCCATGCTTGCCGAGGCAGCCTTGTGCCGGATATTGCCCAGCACGGTGGCGGCGCCGGCGGCGGTGCGCTCGATCTCGTCGCGAAAACCACGGTAGGCTACGCCGCGATAGAGCGCCGGGTTCAACAGGGCCACAAGTTGTCGTGCCCCCGGGCGTCCGATGGTGGTCAGCGCATCGACGGCGCCATTCCAGCGTTCGGAACCGACATCGTTGCCAGCTAACACGTCGATCTGGGCACTCACCTGCTCTTCTGTTGTCGAGCAGCCAGTGGCACTTGCGCCGATGAAAAAACTGGCGCCGACAGTCAACAGGAAGGCAGCAGCACGAGGGCGGGCGAAGGCGTTGTATGGCTTGACTGAATACAAGAAGCTACCTCACAGTGGATATAGTTCCGAACCCTACCGATTCACGGCATCGACCGACTAATCTACGACGGCCTCGGCGGCGCGGGCAACCGGTGAGCGTGAGCCGGCAATCAATGGTATACTTCGCATCATGAACTGGTTTGACGGGCTGGCGGCGCTGATTCTTGTCGTCCTTGCTGTGCGTGGTTACTCACGTGGCCTCATTCTGCAGCTCTCGGCGGTTGTCGCGGTCGGCCTGGGCTTGCTCGGAGGGCTGTATCTGCACAGTGCCGCGGCGGCGATATTGCCGGATATCGGGCATCCCGTGCTGAAGCTGGTTGCCGGTTTCACCGTGGTCTTCGTCGTCGTCACCTTGAGCGTCAATTTCCTCGCTCGGGCACTCAAGACAGCGGTCGATGCGTTGCTTCTCGGTATCGTCGACCGTCTGCTGGGTGCCGTACTCGGACTCCTGGTGGGCGTGCAACTGCTGTTGCTGATCGTCTTGCTCGTCGGTCGTTATCTGCCCGATGGCTTGGCCTGGCTGGAAAACACGCAGACGGCGCCGCTGCTATCGGGGGTTCTCGATTTCGTCCTGCCTCTGCTGCCCGACCACTTCTACGAATTTTTCGAACTGCACGGGGGCTCTCCAGGGGAGTGGCTGGAGCCCCTGGATGACCTACGTCGCGAAGGGGAGCAGTTGCTCGACGATGTGCGCCAGGACGCCATCTGACCACTTTCAGACCATAGCAGCCCGTTAATAAAGCCCATCTGGGCTACGGCCGGCCCTTTCGACCGGTGCC
>DPVW01000014.1 GCA_003529325.1 Candidatus Latescibacterota bacterium
ACTCCATGACTGGATCCGGACCTCTTACCACACTGCTTGGGCGAGTATTCGTCACCGACAGAAGATGCGTAAGCGTCAAGATTGTGCTCGCCGTCGGGCATGTCCCGTCCGGCGTCACGATGTTCGCTTTTCTGCGCGTCGCTTGGGCTCGCGGCCGGCGGCATTTCTCGGCGGTCTTGGGTTCGTACTCACCTTCTGGCACACCCAGCACGTGCTCATCATGGGCCGTCTGCCGCTGTCGTTGTTCTATGCCTCTACAAAGACCAATGATCCGACTCAGACCTCACCAAAATGCCATGTCCCACACAATACGCTTACTTCAGGGCTAGGCAGTTTTTTTAGCGCCCAAAGTCAACAGGAATTGGCCGGCGCTAGTTCCCATAATTCCACGAATTCGTTGGTCGGATCACGCTTGCGGCGCCGCGTTTTTGCTGAGGCTTTTTGCACCTGCCGCTTCTTGTGGTCAACGAGAAGGAAACGGCCGCCACTCTCGAGTTCCTGTTGGATGGGGTGCGGCGTGGCTGAGTCAGCGCTCAGCTGAAGATTGGAGAACAACAATACCAGTCGACCCTCTGCAGCGATCCTGCTGCGAGCCAGATCAAAGAATCGCTCGAACAAGGTGTCGTCGTAGTAGATTGCCTCGTCGATGGGACTACGAGCCACACCCCTGAGCCAGGGCGGATTGAAGACGATCAACTCCAGTTGCTCACCCCGGGGGGCGAACAGATCCGCTTCCAGTAGCTCTACTTCGCAGCCCGGAGGGTGACGAACGAGCTCCCGTCTCACACTCTCGACGGCATTGGTATTTGAGTCTGTGGCGATGATGCGGGCGAACCCTGCCTGCGCCAACTGCAGCGAGAGCACGCCACAACCGGTGCCGACATCACAGGCCAACTCGCGTGGACCCGTATAGTTCTGCAGCCAGTTGTCGAACAGTTCGAGATGATCGAATCGTGTTGGGAAGTAGGTCCCGTAGAATGGAAACAGTCGACGGTGCAGGACTGGAATCTCGATACCCTTCACATACCACTGCCACGAACTGTTCAGCCCCTGGATCTGTGGGTAGGGCAGCAGGAAGTCCACACAGTCGCGATAGAGTTCACCAAACCAGCCGATCTCCGGCGCCTTGTCCAACGCGAGTTGCTGCGACTTGATCGGTGCCAGCAGATTTTGCGAGGCCCGTTGATAGTCGCCGCGAAATTCCCTCTCGCTGGCAAAGTCTCGCAGATCTGGGTGACGACTCTCGAGCAGACGCCGCAAGGCGGCCAACGTGTTCAGACCCGTGCTGTAGAGATCGGTGACGAGCAGCTGATCACCGCTGGCGAGGGCACGAGCGGAGCTGTTCCAGTCGTGGCTGCGATCGATGGCGCTGACAGACGGGGATGGCAATAGCGGTTCGGGGCGATACACGATCTGCCAGCCTCAAACCTGACGCAACAGCCAGCGCACGGCATTGTGCTGCATCTTCTCGTACTCCGGATTCCACAACGCCGGCACGGTGTGACCCGGCGCGAGATAGGTTACCCGACCCTTGCCATAGTCGTAGGCCCACGCCGCCTGGCAACGACTACCCAGCTCCTTGAATGTGTGGCCGTCGTCGTTGACACTCTCCGCCAGGACATGATCCGGATCCTTGTCGTATGCCATAAAGTGCTGCTCATCGGTGACGACGAAGTCGTCCACGTCCCGGGTGATTGGGTGCTTCTTGTTCGTCATCTCTACGCGGTAGGGTCGGACTGCCGGGTGGCCCTCCGTCACCGAGCCCTGCACGTGCCGAAAGTCCTCGTTGTAGGGACTGATGTAGGTCGAGTTGTGGTAGAACAGAGCGGCACCACCCGCTTCGACATAGGCACGTACCGCCTGGCCCTGCGCCGGCGTGATCCAGGGCATGCTGTTGGGCGTGAGAAGTGGTACGGCAGGGTCGCTGACGGCTTCGGCCTGGGGATCAACACCGGGATAGTGCGCGCTGGGCCCGTAGCCGTCGGGCCAAAGCATGCCATCGCGAAAGATGATCAGCATCGGATACTGCTCGAGTGTGTCCGCGTTGAGCTGCGTGACTTCGTCGCTGAAGTCGATCGCCAGGCCGTGGTCACGAACAAGGGTCTTGCCGAGGGCGGTGCGGATATAGTCGGCATTGTGATATCGATCGCCGATGAGTGCGAAGGCTTTTTGCACGGTCGTCATTATGGGTAAGGATAAGTCACATCATCGATGGCTGGTCAAATCCGGAGCGTGTTGCCGTGTTGCCCCTCCGTATGTCAGACAGCTAGTTTGAGGCCATTCTCCATGCAGAAGATGGGAGGCTGGCATCAGAACAGGAATCGTCATCCTGGTGTGCGGCTTGACCACAGCGGCTCATTCCGGAATGCCCACAGAGGCAGAGGTGGATATGGTACCGGAATTCACACAGCCGAAGGTGGCAATTCCGAAATGGTTGCGCCTGAGCTACGAACTCGGCGTGCGTTCTCTGCGATTCAGTGCGGTTGCATTGTCCCCCATCATGGCGTCAGAGTCTGGCGTCAGGCGGAGATTCAAGACCGATGAATCGCTGGAATCTCGGTTGTCGTGCACTACTGGAACTGGCCGCCCTGGGCGTCATGGGAACTTGGGGATATGAAAATGGCACGGGCGTCGGCCAGTATGTGCTGATGGCCGGCGTCCCTGTCACCGCCGGTGCGCTGTGGGGAATCTTCGCAGTGCAGGGCGATCCGAGTCGCTCTGGACAGATGGTCGTGCCCACACCAGGAGTGATTCGTTGGGACTCGAATTGGCGTTGTGCGGGACTAGGCACAGCGCCTCCGATTCATAATCACCTTCCTCCAGTCCCTCTACGTCCCACGCCGCCGGTTCTGACTGTCCCTCTTGCCAATGTTTGAAGCGGTATCGACTGCGCCCATCCGGCAACGTGACGACCTGCGTCTTGATCCTCATGGGTTCGCCAACATGCAGGCTCTTCGTGCCCTCTGCGTACGCCGGTGGTTTTTCCGTCAGATTGTCGAACAGAATCCGCCATCGACAGGTTTTTGCCGGCAGGAATTCGCCCTGGGCCCCGAGAGGATACCACTTGCGGCGTGGCTGCAGACCGTCGGTGTGGCAGACAGTGGCTCTTCGGCACCGCCATTCAAGCAATACGAAGCCCTTACGCCATCAGCAGCGTTGACCGTACCCACATTGAGCCACCGTTGGCATCGACCCAGCTGTCCGAACTGTTGCACAGGGCCATACCAGAAGGAGATTCGTTCTCCAGGTGTCACAGTGTCAGGTTTCCCTTTTCTCCTGGAGTTTGACTGGCAACCCGTAGCACCCTTGTCTATCACTCATGACAGAGTTCAGCTACAGCACCGCCGGTTTCATCGATCGCAGCCTCGAACTGGCGCTGACCGCCATCGCTGAGGCTGGTTTTATTCGAGTGGAAATCTCGAGCCAGGAAGCGCACCTGTCGAGACCACCCGCAGCCGACGATCTGGCGTCGTTGCGGCGCCACCTCGACAGCCTCGGTCTTCGTGTCGGCACGGTGCACGCGCCGATGCGGGAGAACGTGCTTGGTGCACCAGAGGAAGAATGGCGTCGCGACAAGGTCGCAGTACTGTCCGCCTACTTGCACAGCGCCGCTGGTCTCGACGCCGGTGGCCTCATCATCCACCCCGTGCCCAACCCGATCTTCGTCCCCGATCCGGAGCGCCCCGAACTCACTGGTATGATCACCGCCGCAACACGCCGCTCCCTCGATGATCTCGTCCCAGTCGCGCAGGCGACAGGTGTGCGCATGTTGCTGGAAAATCTGCCCTATCACTGCGCCTACCCATTCTTGAGTATGACAGAGTTGCGCGCCCTCGTCGACGATTATCCCGAGGATGCCGTGAGTCTTATCGTCGATACCGGTCACGCCTGGACGACGGGTCACGATCCAGCCGTCGAGATCCGCACCGCAGGGACGCGACTGCACGGCACGCACCTGCAGGATGTCGATGCCGAAGACCCGCAGGACAACCACTGGGTGCCCGGCGAGGGAGGCCTCGACTGGCCGGCCATCGCCAACGCCTTGAGGGACGTCGATTATGATGGCTTGTGGACCTTTGAGGCGATCTACGGCCGCCAGCAGGAGTCCCCGGAACAGGTGGCGATTATGACACAACGATTCAGCAGAATCTGGCCATAGTGCAGCTCGGGGTCACGGGAATGACGCCAGGTACTACTTTAAAGATAGTCCCCCAACATCCGAGCATTGAGATTCCTGGGAGTATGGAGTGAGAGCAACGATCCATGACCTGAGGCTGACACAGCCCCTGGTCGTTCTGCTGACGATGTGCATCGTCACACTGCTGTACGGCCAAATCGGGGCGCAAAGCACCCCATCCTCGAAGGCGACTGATCAGGCCCTCGTCTTTCTCGACTACCAGGTGGAGGGCCGCATCGGTCTGAGCTACACTTTCGGATCCATTTACAACAATGTCGTCAATACGCGGCTGTAGTGGAGAATCACGAATGAACACTGACATCATCAAACAGCGCCCTGGTAACACCAGGGGTTGGTTCCGAGGTTTTACCACATGCTTGTGGTTGTCGTTGCTGGCCTTGCCGGCGCTGGGCCAGCAGAACGCCAGTCCAGCGGCTGAACAGAAACTCCGCGTGGCGGTCGAACGGCAGGCCTTCCTCGGCTGCATCGAGTGGCTGGCGCAGTGAGTCTCGAACTGACGGCGTTTCAATTCGATGAATTCGAGCAGCGGGGATACACCATCGTTCGGGGTGGATTCACTGACTCGGAGTGTGATCGATTCGTCGACTACATGATCGACCTGCAAGCGGGCCGCACCAGCGTCGAAGGTTTCGCCCCGCGGGCAGCCGACGACTGGAGCCGTCTGATCAGTCGCAATTGCCATCATCCCATGGGCCTGTCGTGGATGCTGGACCCGCGTCTGCGCCAACCTTTGTCCGTCCTGCTCGGCGAAGAAGCGGATGGTGTGCAGAGCATGTTCTTCTACACCGGCTCCGAGCAGCGTCGGCACCAGGACGCCTTCTATCTGCCCGGGTGTATGTCGGCCTGGGTCGCTCTGCAGCAGGTCAGCGCCCTCAATGGCAGCATCCAGATCCAGGTTGGCTCCCACAAGGGTCCACTGCTGCAGAAATGCGACTTTCACAAGAATGACAAAGGTGGACCGGGCGCCTGGTACGGTTGGAATCAGGACGACGCCTTCGACGAACAGTTCACCCGCAACAACTTGCCGGAGATCGCCATCGAAGCCACCAAAGGCGACGTCGTGTTCTTCGACGGCAGGTTGATCCACCGTGGCGGTCCCATCCTCGAGCCAGGCGCATTTCGCCACAGTTGGGCGGGCCACTACATCCCCCGTTCCTACAACCCCTGGCCCTACGAAGACAATCCGAGACTGCGCGTCTCCTTCGATGGTGTCAGCCGCTTCACGCCGACGGAGTAACCGGCAGAAGCAGAGAAGGCGAGGCCCAGTGCTGTCAGTCTGGGTCAGATGATGGATGGGGTGGAGAGGTCTGCGCCAGATAACGATCCCTCAGCACGTCGAGTTGCCGTATGATTGCAGCTCGCTCCTCGGACATTCGTCGCAGCTGTTTCCGGCGACTGCCTCGACCCAGAAAGCGTCCCTGCCAGAAGGGCGATCTCTGCACGATCCGCTCATCGTAGGCGAGGACGAAGAGACCGCTCAAGGGGAGTGAGATACCGTACAACACCGCAGTCAAAGATCCGGCGAGTATCCAAGCCGCTCCCATGAGAATGGCGTACCAGACCATGAACAAACCTGCACCGGTCAACATCTTGATGGTCGCAATCATTTCGGGCACTTGCCGATAGGGACGAGCCAGAAGGCGCGGAATGTAGTACGGCACGGCGTTGTGGATAAAACCGTAAAGAGCCAATGGTGACAGCAGCACGGCGAGCAACAGCTTCTGCGGGCGTAGCGGTGCTCTCGGCCTCAGCACGGACTCGCCGCCCAGTCCCAGGCGTCTGAGCTCCTGGTGGTGAGCGCGCAGTACGGTGGCGAAGGAGCGTAGCAGTTCAGGTTCGGCTTCCGAGAAATGGTTCACCCCGCGGATAATCTCCTGGTGCGCCCGCAACCTCTTGCCGAACTGCTCAGACTCGGGCAGTTGAACCATCACTTCGTCGGCGTATATCTCCGACAGGTCGCGGATGGTCGTCTCGAGATCGGTGTCCTTCACATGTGGGGTCAGCGCCGTCAGGCCTTCGTGAATCCGCCCGGTCAACTCCTGCTCCGAGGCACGACGGCTCTCGCGATCCGACTTCACGAAGGGACGCACGGCGATCGACTGACCAAAATGAACATCGACGTCACTGCGGAAAGTGCCGGGATCGGAGTAGGTCAGGCCGATGGGTACGATGTGTACACCGGCGCCATCCTCCTGTTCCGATTCTGCCTTGAGAGCGATGCGGGCAACACCTGGCTCCAACTCGTGGACTCGCATATGGGCATGGCTGATGCCCTCGGGAAAGATCGCCAGTGCCTCGCCGCGACCAAGGACCTGGTAGGCAGCGCGCAGCATGTCTCGGTTTGACGACATGCGGGTGCCCTTGTCCTGAACACGAGCGACGGCGATCACCCCACTCTTGCGCAGAAACCAGGCGAACAGGCGATAGTTGAAGAGTGTGCCCTTGCCGAGAAAGTGGGGTACCTGGCCAGGCGTGTTGAGGCCAATGATGAGGGGATCCATCATCACATTGGGATGATTGGCCACATAGATCAGCGGCCCTCCCACCGGGACCTTATCGCGTCCTCTGACGTCGATGTTGCGGAAGAACACCCACAAGGCCAGACGCAGGACATAGTGCACGATATGGGTCAGCATGTTAATCTATTCGCACCTCAAGAGCACCGCATTTTTTGAATGGAGACGAAATGAATCCAAGGAGTCTCACAAGGTCTGCCCTTCTGCTTGTCATCGCAGCACATCCTCAGCGATTCGGTCATCGTGACGGCGGCAAGTGAGGACGCTGTCGGAGTACTACGCACGCCGAACGGTGGCATCCAGCCACGTGCCTCGGTGGATGGTCAAGGCATAATACATCTTATCGTTTTCAAAAGCGCAGGTGCAGGCGGCAATCTCTCGTATGTCACCAGGCAACCCGGATCGACGGAGTGGTCCGAGCCCATGCGTGTGAACATGGCAGAAGGGAGCGTTGTAGCCAATGGTGCCATTGGCGTCGCCCAGATCGCTCTCGGCAGGCAGGGACGTGTTCATGTCACCTGGTTCGACATGCGTGGCCAGAAGTACTGGTATACACGTATGCATGACGACGGAACCGGCTTCGAGCCGCAGCGAAACCTCGTCACCCGTTACAATGAGGGTGTCGAGCGAGTGCCGCTCTCGCCGCTGACGGGGAGGGCAACGTATACATGGCCTGGCACGCGGACAACGGGAAGACTTTTGGTACCCCGATGAGAGCGAACCCCGGAGACAGTGGTTCTTGCGCCTGTTGTGCGTTGGGTGCGATCACAGACCGAGAAGGCAGGCTTTACATTTCGTATCGAGCTGCCGGGAAAAACATCCATCAGATATGACATTGCTTGAATCGACCGATTCCGCCCGGAGTTTTACGGAGCGAACGGTCGATAGATGGAACTTGAATGCATGCCCGGTAACGCGTATGCCCAGATCCAGTCTGCCAGAGGCCGTCGCCTTGCCGGATGGTCGATTCGTGGTCATTCACTGATCCTGCTCACATTTCGTCGAGCGGAAAGATCGGTCTCCTGATCCGCTTGAATGGGAAGGGCGTCAGGTCCAGCGCCGTCAACCCAGGACCGTCGGCGGGAATGATCGCTGCCACCAGAGGGCCGAAAGCGGCGCGAAAGTGCACCGCCGACTTGACCACCAGGATATCCATCTCGGTCGGCTCGATACCGCAGGCGCGGAAACTCTCCGGATCCCGGTGCTGCAGCCGCTCGCTACTGACGATGACGCGAATCCCGCCTATATCCAGAACCGCGCACCTGCCCATGTTGGCCCAGGCACCACGCGTCATACTGCCCTTGTATTGGAATCGTCCGTCTCCCAGAAAGCTGACGGTCCCCTGGATGTGCACGGGGTCTCCGTGCATGGTATCCGTCGTGGCGCCCAGAGACGTTGTCAGGCTGTTCCCGAGCCCTGTTTCCTCCGCCTTGCGCACCACCTCGGGGTCATACACAGAGGCGATCGCCGCACGGCTCGCGCCCTGGCGTATGAGCTCGCGCAGTATTTCGACGCTGTCGTTGGCACCTCCCCCTCCGGGATTGTCGGCGATGTCGGGGATAACCACCGGTTTCGCCTGACTCGCCAGCGCGCGACGCACGGCTTCGGCCACCGGCGTCGGCGTGTATACGAACTCGCGGCGACGCTCCCATGCCATGTTGGTCAGATGCGTAGCCTCCTCTTGCGCCGTCTCCCTGTCGCCGTCGGCGTAGACGAGCGTCACATAACCCATGGGCGGAATGTCTGCATAGGGGAAGCCCGCAAAGAGCGACGTCGTCAGGATGCGAGCCGGCCGCTCCGGTCTCAGCGCTTCTTCCCACAACTCCTTATATAACCCGCCATCAGTGTGACAGGTACCGCAGGGCGGGATCAGCGACGGTTTCTCCATGACCGCAATGGGATCGACCTCCCCGCATGCCAGCTGCGCGATCAATCCAGCGGCCTCCACACCTCGTTCATAGATGTCGGTGTGAGGGTATTTCTGGTAGCCAATGAGTACCGAAGCTTGTTCCACCATCTGCTCGGTGATGTGCGAATGCAGGTCGAGGATAACGACGATGGGCAACTCATCACCAACGACCTCCCGTATACGCCGCAGCAATTCCCCTTCGCCATCGTCTGTAGCTTCGGACACCATCGCCCCGTGCAGAGCCAGCAACACCCCATCAGCGTTCGTCGTCTCGCGTACTGCCGCCGTGATGTGTCCAGTGATTTCATCGTATGCCTCTGCAGTCACCAGACCGGACGGTGTAGCATTCGCCAGCACCGTGGGGACATACTCATCGCCCCGCTCCTCGATCACATCGAGGAAACCTCCCATTCCCGTCTCCGTATTTCGAACTGCCTCCGCCGCCGCTTCCCCGACCTCGTACGTATTCGCTCTAAAGGCGTCGAGACCGGTGGGTACGGTAGAGAATGTGTTGGTCTCGTGAGAAAATTCTCCGATGATCCACTTCACTGGCTTACCTTCATTTTTTGTCGTTGGCGGCAACGGTGACTGAGTGCAGTTCGTATGATAGAACTGCCGTCGGGGCCTTGTCCAGACAACCTGCGCCGCCACCTTTGTCCTCACTGACCGTAGTCCTCTTCAACGAAGATATAGGGATGTTATGGGCGATCGACTGAAGGAAAAAGTCGCGATTGTAACTGGCGCCGGATCGGTGGGTCCCGGTTGGGGCAATGGCAAGGCCACTGCCGTTCTGTTCGCGCGGGAAGGTGCCAGTGTGTTGGCGGCGGATATCAATCCAGACGCGGCACAGGAGACCGCGGCGATTATCGACCAGGAAGGCGGAAACTGTACGCCCCACGAAGCGGATGTTTCCCACTCTGATGAGGTCGAGCGTATGGTCGAACGTTGCCTTGAGATCTACGGACGTGTCGACATTCTGCACAACAATGTGGGCATTGTCGACTTGGGTGGGTGTGTGGAAGCCAGCGAAGAGAGCTGGGATCGGGTAATGAACGTGAATCTAAAAAGCATGTTTCTGACCTGTAAGTTTGTCCTGCCACATATGGAGCGACAGGGGAAGGGCGTGATCGTGAACATCTCATCTGTTGCTTCCAGCCGCTGGCTGGGCGTCCCCTATGTCTCCTATAGTGCCAGCAAAGGGGCGGTGAATCAGCTGACGCAGAGTGTTGCCCTGCAGTATGCGGCGAAGAATATCCGCGCCAACGCCATTTTGCCCGGGTTCATGCACACACCGATGGTCACCAAATCTCTGGCCGACTTCTACGCCGCCGGAGACGTGGAGAAGATGGTCGAAATACGCGACTGTTCGTGCCCCATGGGCAAGATGGGTGATGCATGGGATGTCGCCCATGCGGCCCTGTTTCTGGCGTCAGACGAAGCCAAGTACATCACCGGCACCGAGCTGGTGGTGGACGGTGGCTTGACCTGCAAGGCTGCCTAGTATGGATGAATCCGAGGGCGTGTTCCTTGCTGGTGGTGCGCGTACGGCCATCGGCGGTCTCAGTGGTGTCTTTGCCGAAACGTCGGCGGTGGCGTTGGGTCGCGAGGCGGTGCGGGGAGCGCTGGCACGAAGTGGTGTGGCACCTACGCACGTGGACGAGGTAATCCTGGGCAACGTCCTCAGTGCGGGGTTGGGGCAGAACGTGGCACGGCAGGTGTCCATCGGCGCCGGATTGTCCCCATCGGTCGGTGCCACGACGGTGAACAAAATGTGTGGCTCCGGTCTGAAGGCGGTGATGTTGGCCGCCCAGGCAATCCGCTGCGGCGACGCGGCGGTTGTCGTCGCTGGGGGCACGGAGAACATGTCGCAGGCGCCCTATCTGCTGGAAAATGCCCGCAGTGGGTATCGACTGGGCGATGGGAAGTTGGTGGACTCGATGATCAGGGATGGATTGTGGGATGCATATGATGACCTGCACATGGGAACGTATGCGGACCGCTGTGCGGCTCGGTGCGGCTTTTCCCGCGAGGCGCAGGACGATTTTGCCGTGGCCAGCTATGAGCGTGCGCTGGCTTCGAGGGCGGTGTTTGCCGACGAGATTGTGCCCGTGGAGGCACGATCAGGCCGAAGGACGGTGACCGTCGATCTCGACGAGGAGCCACAGCGGTTCGACGAGGCAAAACTCAGAAAGCTCCGTCCGGCATTCGACGAGGACGGGACGGTGACGGCTGGCAACGCTTCCAGCATCAACGACGGCGCGGCGGCGATCCTGGTTCTGTCGGGCCAGCGCGTTGCTGAATTGGGCGTGACGCCACAAGCGCGGATCCTGGGATATGCGACGGCCTCGAGAGAACCGGAGTGGTTTACCCTGGCACCAATTCAGGCGATCACAACGCTGCTGGCGCAACTGGGGCTGACGGTGAATGAGGTGGATCTGTTTGAGATCAACGAAGCCTTCTCGGCGGTGACGATGGCGGCGATGCAACAGCTGAAGATTCCGCACGAGAAGGTGAATGTTCATGGTGGCGCCGTGGCCCTTGGCCATCCGATTGGCGCTAGCGGAACACGCACGCTCGTCTCCCTGCTCAACGGCCTGGAGCGCCGCGAGGCAAAAGTGGGGATCGATGTTCTGTGCATCGGCGGCGGCGAGGCAGTCGCGGTGGCTGTGGAGAGAAGTTGAACCACCAGCCGATGGACCTGCCTCCGGGCCCTGAACTCATTGCCAGCGTTGTTGCCGCTTACGAGCGTCGGTCCGAGTTCCACGGGCGCGACGACCAAACCGCCTACCGCCTCTTTCACGGCTACGCCGAAGGGCGCCCCGGTTTGACGATCGATCGCTTGGGAGAAGTAGCTCTCATCACTCACAAAGTCGACGTGGAAGAGGATCTTGCGGCAATCTCCAAGACGTTACTGGAGCTGCATCCCTTCGCTTCGGTGGTGGCGAAGGCAGATCGATACGTCTCCTGGAATTCGACCGCGCTTTCCGTCAGGGCTCTTCATGGGGAGTTGCCGAGCGATTCCTTCGAAGTCGTCGATCAAGGGCTACGCTTCTGGATATCGTTGCACACCCGCAAGCATAGTGGACTCTTCCTCGACGCGCGCCCGGCTCGGGGTTGGCTCCGCAAAAACTCATACGATCGTCGAATCCTCAATCTGTTCGCCTTCACCGGAAGCCTCGGCGTGGCAGCTCTGGCCGGTGGCGCCAAGAGCGTGGTTCATGTCGATAGCAAAGCCAACCCTCTCGATATCGCACGTGAGAATCACCTGCTCAACGATCTGCGGGTGGACCCCCGTGACTTCCTCGTGGGCAACGTCTATCAGCATTTACCACACGCCCAACGAGCGAAGCTGCGTTTTGACGGCATCGTGCTGGATCCCCCTCCACGGGTTCCCAATCGCATGGCTCGGCGACGCCCCCAGGGGCAGGACTATGGGCAGTTCGTCAAGCTCGTGGCGCCGCTGATGGCCCCGGAGGGGTGGCTGCTCTGCTTCTTCCACCGCTTCGATCGAAGTCGTAAGGCCTTTGAGCAAGAGGTGCTCGAACACGCCGGCGTCTCTCTTGAGCCGATCTGGCGTGGAACCAGCGGCGAGGACTTCCCCGAGCACGACCTCGAACGCAAGTTGCGACTAACCGCGTTTGTCCGGCGGTGACGAGGCTAACGCTTTCCGTAGCGTTTCTTCAACTCACGCTCGAGTTTTCGCTCCGAAGTCATTTTCATCCCGGCGAACCAGACGTCGGTGACCGTTCCGTTCGCGCTCCTGACTTGACGGACCTCTTCTCCGTAGCTGCCGAAGCCGCTATCCCCGACAATGCGCCCGTGGTCGGGACGGACAACTTCGATTTCAGTGGCGTCTTGCATCGGGCTCGTTTGGGCGGGGCTCGTGGCGAAAACACGATTCCCGATCGGGACGAGATCGGTGGTACCCCAGAGGCCGGACCAACGTCCTCCCCACCCGGCGACCTTGCGCGCAGGCGGACCATTCTTGGCGAAAGCCTGGAGGAGGATGATAATGCCATCGAGCCATGCCCCGGCCATGCCGTCCGCCGCGTTTGTTAACACCGAAAGGGAGAGTTCTTGCTCCGGGAAACAGGCCGTTCGAGTGATGAAGCCCTGAAAACCGCCGTCCAGGACAAACGCGGTGCGCCCGCTTCAGCTTGAGACGCATCCGGTCGAGAGCCGTCTCTTGCTCGACCGCTTCATGTGGGGAAGGCAGCCGCTATGGCATGGATGCGTTCTACCGCACCCAATGGCCGCCAACCGTCTTGTTCTGCCACAGTCATGTGGCGACAGTAGTTCGCCTACAGCAACAGAGTCAAGGAGATCGTGGTGCCGGTGGTGGCTGCACCCGCGCCCCTGCGGGGGCTGTCAGCCTGGCGGCGTCGAATGGCTCGCTGAAGGAGATCTCTGAGGCCCAGGCTTCGTTCTTGAATTCGCCCTTCTGCCCATCCTGAAACAGAAACCCCGATACCGCGTGGCACCGTCAGTCCGTCGACTGTCACATAGTCCTCATAGTAGAACAGGGTCTCCCGCTTTGGCGGCTCCGTCGAGGGTAGGCGCCCGGAGAAGTAGGTCACGGTGTAGCGGATCGCCTTCACCAGCCCGGACTCCTGGTCGATATACAGGACATACGTAT
>DPVW01000312.1:0-10567 GCA_003529325.1 Candidatus Latescibacterota bacterium
TCCCGGGATCGGGGCGCAACGTGGTCGCAGTATATCGACATCCTCGACGGCACCGACGCCGGCATCATCTACTTTGAGCAATCCGTCACGCAGCTTGCGGATCTACGCCTGCTCGCCGTCGCCTGGGCATACGAAGAACAGACCGGCCAGAGCCGGCCCAATGCGTATGTGATTTCCACCGATGGCGAGGCAGCCTTTTCTGCACCGCAGTCGACAGATCTCCAGGGTGAAACTGCCAAGGTCCTGTCTCTGCCGGATGGCAGAATCCTCTCTCTGTATCGACGACGTGATCGACCTGGTTTGTGGGCCAACCTGAGCCATCTGGATGGCGATACCTGGGTGAATCTCGGGGAGGCGCCGATTTGGCAAGGAGCCGTTACGGGGATGCTGGGCCAGGCCAATACGAGTGACGAACTCGGCAACCTGAAGCTCGGTTATCCGAGCCTCGTCAACCTGCCCGGGGGCGACGTATTCGCCGCCTTCTGGTGTTGCGAGGACGGCCTCTACAATATCCGCTGGGTGCGGATCGCCATCGATTCCTGATTGGTTTGGCGGCGACGTTGAAGTTGTGTTTCCAGTTGGCGCTGCCAGCGCCGCTCATACAGATACAGGAGAGATCATGAGTACGGCAGAACGTGTCAGAATCGCCGTCGTTGGCTGTGGCGGCCGTGGGCGACACCACCTGCAGCGCCTGTCCAAGTTTCCGGATGTGGAACTCGTCGCCGTCGCCGATGCCTCGTCGACCGCGTGTGAGGCGGTGTGCGGTCAGTATGGTGTCGATCGCCACTTCCTCGATCTCACCACACTCCTCGATGGGTTGAGCCTGCAGGTGGACGCTGTCGTTGTGGCCACTCCCGCCCACCTCAACGCCGACATCGCTGCCATTGGTCTGGAGCGCGGCGTCGATACCCTGATGGAGAAACCCCCGGGCCTGCATGTCGACGAAACCCGGCGGCTGCGCGATCTGGCAAAGGCTTCGGGTGCACGCTGCATGGTCGCCTGGGATCGTCGCTTCAATCCCTGGATTCTCGCCGCACGCTCTGCCGTCGAAGCACGTGGCCAGGTGTTGCAGCTGGTGGGTGAATTCCACAAACCGACGCGGACCATCGCTGATCCGCGTTTCCCCGAGGCGCTGAAGGACAACATGCTGCTGGAGACGCCGATCCACGCCATCGACGTGGTGCGTGCGCTGGCGGGTGGCGACGTCTCCCAGGTGCACAGCGTCGTGCGTCGTGCCACGGGCCCCCACAAGGATGTGCACGCCGCACTCGTCTGCTTCGACAATGGTTGTGTCGCCCAGCTGACGCACAGTTACACCGCCGGGGCTCGTGTCGAGCGCTACGAACTCCACGGGGATGGAATCTCCGCATATCTGGAAGGCGTACAAGGAGGGGAAATCCACATTGTCGATCAAGCTCCACAACCAATCGCTCCTGCTGGCGACGACTCCGCCACTGCGCAGGCGCGTTATTTCATCGATTGCATACGACTCGGGCGACCGATTGGTCCCCCCGCCGCAAATCTGGACGAGGCGGTGAAGACGATGGAATTGTGCGAGGCGATTCTGGCAGGGCTGGTCGACTAGCCTACTTAGCCTACTAGGCGACCACGGCTACCGCCTCGATCTCGATCAGCCAATCCGGGTCGATCAGTTGTGCCACTTGTACCAAAGTGCTGGCCGGGTAAGGCTTGTCGAAAAACTCACGCCGCACATCATGGATCGTCGAGATCTCAGCAACATCCGTGACGAACACGGTGACCTTGACGACATCCGCCATGGTGCCGCCCACGTGGGCGAGCACATCACGGATGTTTGCCAGCACCTGGCGCGTCTGCGCCTCCATACTGCCCTTGCCGACGGTTTCACCGGTGGCCGATTGGGATACGTGCCCCGATATATGCAGCACCCTGCCCGGCGGCTGCCAGGCGGCGCTGGAGAACACGCCGAAGGGTTCGACCACTCCGGGTGCGTTGAATGCATCTGCCATACTTCCTCCTGCGTGTCGATAACACCGATTTCAGCTGAAGTACGAATCTCCCTCCCAGACCAAGCCCTGCGCCACCTCATCATTGAGTTCCACACCTACACCCGGCCGCTCGGACACGTGCATCCAGCCATCGCGAATGAAGGGCTGATCACCAACGCACAACTCTTCCCACCAGGAGATGTCACGCCCATGAAATTCCAGCACGAGAAAGTTGGGCACCGCTGCCAACACGTGACAGGCGGCCATCATGCCAAGGGGTGACGAGACATTGTGTGGCGCCATGGGGATGTAACTGGCCTCGGCGATTTCGGCGATCCGCTTGCCTTCGGCGATACCCCCAGCCTTGGCCAGATCGGGCATGATCACATCCACCGCCTTGCGCTCCAGCATTTCCATGAAGTGATACCGCGTGTAGTGGTTCTCCCCTGTGCAGATCACCGTGCTCGTCGAGGCGCGCACCTGCGCCAGGGCGTCGAGATTCTCCGCCGGCAATGGCTCCTCCAGCCACATCAAGCGCAATGGTTCCACCGCCTTGGCCAGGGTGATCGCCGAGGGCAAGTCGAATTGCCCATGACAGTCGATGGCCAGGTCGATGTCCCAACCAATCGCCTCACGGGTGGCAGTGATCAGATCGATGACGTGCGTCATCTCTCTCGCGCCCACCGTGTAGTTCACCGGATCCAGCTTGCTGCCACCACTCTTGTTGTCGACATCAAACTTCACGGCACTGTAACCCTCTTCCAGCACGGCCCGTGCCTTCTCGGCGTACGCCGGTCCCGTGTGCGTTTCTCCTGCCGCACAGTCAGCATACAGACGAATCCGATCACGATAACGCCCCCCAAGTAACTGATAGATCGGCACGCCCAGCGCCTTGCCGACAATGTCATACAATGCGTTCTCGATCCCCGTCAGGGCGAAAGTCCACGGTGCACTTGAACCCCCGGCATAACGACCCCGCCGGCGCAGTTTCTCGTACAGTGGACCCACATTCATGGGATCTTCGCCGATCAACATCTCCCGGTTGTGCAACACCATGCTCTTCACCGTCATCGGCCCCGCCATGTGCCCGGCGGAACTGCACTCTCCCGTGCCGATGATGCCATCGTCGGTGTAGACGCGCACGAAGGTCCACACGCTGCCACCACTATGCGGTTCGGGGCGACCGATAACGCAGGCCTGGACATCGGTAATTTTCATTTCTCTTGGCTCCTCGGTGTGGTCCCGGCACGATCCATGGACAGCCACCTAGCCATCTGTCTGACGGTGGGTGGTTTGCCCGTCATGAGCACGCCGATGCGAAAGATCTGGGCCGCCGCCCACACCGCCCCATAGATGGCGATCGCCATCAGTAACGTAGTCGTCATGTACTCCCAGATCGCCGGCGGCCCCGCCGCTCGGTTCATCATCACGAAGGGGGTGAATGGCGGGATGAAAGACATGATCTTCGCCAGCGTGCCATTCGGATCGCGACTGATGGGTACTAGGGCGAAGAGCGCGACCATCATTGGAATAATCACGGGCATCATCAGACTCTGCGCGTCCTTGATGCTGTTGCAGACCGAACCGATCCCTACCAGGATGGCGGCGTAAAACAGATAACCCATGAGGAAGTAGAGGATGAAGGAGAACAGATACAGAGGCTCCGCGGCGATGTCGCGCAGCATGCCCAACGCCCCTGGATTTCCTGTGGCCAGTGGTACGATGATAACAGCGAGGACGATGAAGCATACCCACGAAGCCACGACGGTGAGTCCCGCCGCCGCCATGCCGGCGATCTTCCCGGCCATCAACTCGAAGGAGGAGACCGACGAGAGCAACACCTCGATGATGCGCGCCGACTTCTCCTCGATCGTGCTGGTGAGCAGCATCTGCGCGCTGGTGAATATGGCGATCCATAGTAGGTAGGTGAAAACCATGGGCGCCCACTGACGCGCCTTGTCCTGGGTGGCCACCTCCTGATCGGCGCCACGCGCTCCCACCTTCCGATCCTCGAAGATCAGTGACTCGTGCACCCACCGGGCGACTTCGGGGTCGACTCCCTCCTGCTCGATGCGCTGCGCTCTGATGACGTCGGTGGCCAAACGACCGTACCAGTCCAGCAGGTCCCGGTCCGTCAAGTTGTTCGAGACATATTTGCATGCCGCCGATCCAGCCACCGGATCGGGACCGATCACGAAGTAGGCGAACAACTCCCCTGCCGAAACTCGGCGGTTGAGATCCGCCACAGGCGTTTCCGTCTCACCATTGGCTTCGACTCGACGAAAGGAGTGCCGCGCCAGTTCGAGATCGAGTTGATCCAGTTCTTTGACCGACGCTGCCTGCCACCATGCCCACAACCGCTTGCGGTCGCCCTGCGCCACAAATTCGGCAACCTCCCCTTCGAGATTCCTCCCCTCGCCGCCATTGGCGATCTCAGCCGTGGCGTCGACGAAGCCAGATCTGTCCGCCTCGTCAAGAGACAGATACGTATTGGTGAACTGCCGCAGGATCTGCGGCAGCCGCTCGAAGGTGCTGCCACTTTCGTGTTTCTGCTCGCTGGTGACGGCGAGAATCGTATGCAGGTCGCGCCGATAGATACGCTCTTCGATCTGGCCAGCAAGGAATCCGGAATGGTCGATCACCGCGTAGATGCGCGGCTCCTTGGTCTTCTCCAGCAATACCGGAACGGCGATGCCCAGGGCGATGATGATGGGAAAGGCCAGCAACCCGAGCCAGAAAGCTTTGGTGCGTACCGTCTCGATGTATTCGTGGCGCGCCACGAGCAGTCCCTTATTCATCACCACCACCGACGGCCCGAATAAAGATCTCGTGCAGACTCAACTCCCTCAGGTCGAAGCGCCGCACATGCACGCCGGCCTCGACGATGCCCGCCAGCACCACTTGTGAGTCGGCCTCTGGTTGCAGGAACAGTTCGGCCTGTTTCCCTGCGTCGTTGACCCGACTCACGCCTGGCAGGTGCGGCAGACAGGCGCCATCGCCGTCATAGTCCAGCCGGATCGCTCGCCCCCCACTGGACCGGATCTCGGAGAGGCTGCCATCAAGCACCTTCTGTCCCCTATTGATGAGCAGCACATTGTCGCACACTTGCTCGGCCTGTTCCATGACGTGAGTCGAAAAGACCACCGTTTTGCCCTGGCGTTTCAGGTCCAGAATCACGTCCCGCATCACGTCGCGGTTTACCGGATCCAGACCGGCGAAAGGTTCGTCGAGGATGACGAGCTCCGGCTCGTGGAGAATGGTTGCCAGGATCTGCGCCTTCTGCGCCATGCCCTTGGACAAGGCCTGGCACTTGGCATCCCACCACTCCCCCAGACCGAACTGCTCCAGCAGCTGTTTCGCCCGCATCCGGGCCTTGCCTGCAGGCATGCCTTTCAGTTCGCCGTAGTAAGAGACCAACTCACCCAGTTTCATCTTGTCATAGAGACCACGGTCCTCCGGCAGATAACCGATGCGCGCCTTGATGGCCGCCGGATTGGCCTGCCCCAGTACGGTGATGCGCCCCGCATCCGGGTAGAAGATGCCGATCAACATCCTCAGGGTTGTCGTCTTGCCAGCGCCGTTGGGACCCAGAAAGCCATAGATCAGACCCGTGGGCACGCTAAAGGAGAGACCGTCCACGGCAACGTGGTCGCCGAAACGTTTGACCACACCCTCCAGCTGCACTGCGTCGCTCATGCCACCCATTCCCCCTGCTCCATCACCAGTTCTTGTGAGCCATCAGCGCGCTGACCGAACACATCCATCTTCGGACCGCCGATCATGAAGTCCACGTGTGTCAGACTGTCGTTGACGCCGTGGGCGGCCAGTTCGTCGTCGGTCATGTCAGCGCCGCCGTCCAGACACTCCGAATACGCCCTACCCACGGCGACGTGACTGGCGGCATTCTCATCGAACAACGTGTTGTAGAATAACACGCCCGATGTCGAGATCGGCGATGACGCCGGCACCAGCGCGACTTCCCCCAGACGGGCCGAACCGTCGTCCGTGTCGATGAGTCCCTGCATGACGTCTCGACCGGCGTCCGCCGTAACCTCTACCGCTCGACCCGCTTCAAAGCGTACCCGCAACCCCTCGATGAGATTGCCACCGTAGTTGAGCGGCTTCGAGGCCGTCACCGTGCCCTGCACACGATCCCGGTGCGGCAGAGAGAAGACCTCCTCCGTGGGCACATTCGGGGTAAAGGTGATACCCGATTCCGTCGTCGATTGCCCACCGATCCAGCGGTGACCCTGCACCAACCCCACGGTCAGATCTGTGTCCGGACCCGCAAATCGCAAAGCCTCATAGGCCGCATCGGTAAGTTGCGCGGCGCGGCGCGCCAATGCCTGCAAGTGAGTGTTCCAGGCGTCGACCGGATCGGGTTGATCCAGACGACAGGCGGTGGCGATGGCATCCCACAGCCGCGCCACCGCCTCATCGGCGCCTACCCCAGGAAACACCTGAGACGCCCACGACGGGATCGGCACCGAAAGCACACACCAGTTCACCTTGTGTGCCGTCACGTAGCCCAGATATTCCCGGCTATGCTCGGCACCGGTACGCTGCATGGTCGTCACCAGCTCCGGGTCCTGGCCTTTTAGCAGTTGCGGGTCGGTGGCCCGGACACTGAGGAAGGCGTCCCCCCCTTTTGCACCCGCCGCCATCGCCTCGCTGCGCCACACGGGAAACTCGGTGAAGGAATCGCGCGGCGCGTGCTCGAAACGAGCCAGCATCATTTCGTCATCAACCCAGGTCATCTCCACGTAGCGGGCCCCACGCTTGTAGGCGGCGCCGGCGATGACCCGCGCCAGGGGCGCCGCCACGATCGGCATATTCAACCAAAGCCGCTGCCCCGCCTGCAGGCTGAGACCCACGTCCAGAGCCAGATCCGCATATGCCTGATAACGCTCTTCGATTGCCGTCACTCCTCATCCCCCTTTTTTTCATGCACTTTACCGCTTGCCAGGAGCCGTACCAAGACCATGACCGAAAATGAGAAATACCTATTCGATCTGCAGGGCTACCTCGCCGTGGAGGAAGCCCTCAGCAGCGCCGAACTGACCACCCTCAACAGCCTGGTCGACGAGCACATCGCCAGCGATTGCGCCGCCGACATGCGAACCCATCGCTTCGGTGGGCTCCTCGACTGGGGCGAACCCCTACGTGACCTCATCGACAACGACAGGATTTCTCCCTATCTGGCCCTGATCGTAGGCGCCAAGTTCCGCCTCGACCACGTCTACCTTGACGTGATCCGCTCCGGCACCAGCCCCATCGGCGCCAATCTGCACGGCGGCGCCCATCCCTTCAACCCGTCGCAATACTACCATTATAGGAATGACCATATGCACAATGGTCTCACCGTCGTCGCCTACAGCCTGACTGATGTCGGGCCTCAGGACGGCGGTACCGGCTGCGTACCGGGATCACACAAGAGCAATGTCAGCTTTCCGGGCGAGTGGCGAAATTTGGATGAGGGATTGCAGCCGTGTGTTCGTCGTGTCACGGGCCCGGCGGGTACTGCGGTGATCTTCACCGAGGCGCTCACCCACGGCGCCCTGCCATGGACGGGTACTGGCGAACGCCGCACGGTATTCTTCAAATACAGCCCCCATCCCGTATCCTGGGCTGCGGGATATTTCGATGCTGGTTCCTATCAGGACTTGAACCAACGTCAGCGCGAGATCCTCGAACCGCCCAATGCCCGCTACGGAGGCCGCCCGCAGCCATAGGGGCTCCTCCAGCGGATCGTCGAGGGCACGGGAATCGGCCTCGCCCTGTCAAAGCGAATCGTCGAAGTCCATGGGCGGTCGCATCTGGGTGGAGTCGGAGGGCCTCGGCAAGGGCAGCGTTTTTCTCCCCTTAGCCGATAACCCGCATCGGCATCATTGGCTGGTCCGGATCGATATCGAAATCGACGTCGACCACATCCTCACCACGACCAAAACGCATACGCCCCGTGTGCAACTCCGCCTCTGCCTCAGGCGCGCCATATAGGGGCCATGCATCATAGTCGATGATCTCGCCATTGAGGCGATGTACACCGTCGAACTCCAGCTCGAGCCGATCGTCGGCGATCGTCGTCAGCGCCACCCGGCCCTGTGTCGGCCAGTCCGACAGATCCACTCCCGCCGCGACACGACGAGCACAGAAGTCATCGAAAGAAGCGACCGCCATCGATTCAACCGCCTCCAGAGCGATTCCCGGTGTCGGTCCCTCAATACGCAGCAACCAACCGTCGATCAGATCGCCATTGCTAACCATGATGGCGTCATTGCGCGACTCCTGAATCCGTTCCCAATGGCAGTCCGCCAGTGGCCGCACACCGACGTAAAAATCATCCATGTCTGCAAGCAACCATCCCTCCTGTTCCACCCAATCGGTCTCCATCGGCAGAAACAGGTTGGCGAATGGCGCCTCGTCTTCAGCTGGGATCCGATAGGTCACCAACACCGCTCCTTCATGCTGTGCAATGCGCTCGAAGGGAGAAGCACCAAAAAGCCTGTCCACGGACTGCAGATACGGTTTGCCACCCCCGATGGAGCGACGCGCATTCTGCGGATACGGCGCAAGGAAGGCGCTGAAACGCTCCGGCCCCTGGAACGGATGGTTGCAGGTGATCTTCGCCTGATGTTTGGGACCCGACCAGGTCAGATCCCATGATACCAGATCGATGGGACCCGCCGCTGTTCCTGGCAGATTGATCTGGGCCGAGCCGAGAGCAAAGGAGCGGCTCATATACGTCGTTTTGTAAACCGGCCCCGCAGGTTCATCGGCGTGACGGATGATGTTACGCGGCGCCTTGGTCTTTTTCACCACCTGTGGTGTCGGCCGGTCCCATGCCATACGCGCCAGCAGCGCCGGCGGACGGTATTGCGCGACCAATGCGGGAATTGCATAACCGTGCAGGTGTTGGTCGGCGTCGAATGGTTCGCCGCCAAAATACAGGTATTGCAGTGTGCGGATCGGACCGACTCGCGTCCACGTATTCTCCCGATACCCCTCGCGGCTGTGACTGCCCGCCCAGGACCCCTTGAAGAATTCAAGGGCCATATCCGCCACCTTCAGTGTCAGCACACGCTCTACCTGCGTCCGTAGAAATTCATCGGTAGTATGTTCGTACAGACCGATCAGGGGCATCATGTGTTCGATGTGGTATCCGGGTGAGTCGTACTCATGATGGCCGATGCGCGCCGTGCGCTCGATCGTTCCCAGAATCCAGCGGGTCGCCTCCCGTTGCATCGCCACCGGCGGGCGACCGTCCCAGAACAGGTCCTCATCACGCCAACGTTCGGCGGCCAGCAGATTGCCGGCATAGTACATGAGCCAGTGATTTTCGGTATTGCCCCGCACGATGATCCCACGCAGCAGAAAATCGCGGATCATCTGCTCTGCCTCGGGTGGCAACTGCTCCTCCCAACGACTGTGTAGCAGCATGGCCGGCAAGACGTGAAATGGCCCACCCATGTCACCATCGCCGGCGCCGGGTACGACCTCACTCAAGTTTCGCGCCACCGCTTCCGTCACCTGCTCAGAACTGCCACCCCGTGCCAATAGCGCATGCGCCGTCCACGCCGACGGCCGCGGTTGTGCCGCCACTGCGTCGAGCATCTCCTCTGCCCGGCCCTGCACCTGGCTCTCGTATTGCTGTTGATCTAACACGTGCCGTCCCCTCCCATCGGTCCGCAGATCACATGCACATGTTTGAACGGCCCACTCCGCCGCCACGTCCCCCCCTCGTCCTGCGAATACCACAAGCCACCGGGATCGGCACCGGCAGCCCACACATCACCAGCGACGGTGAGACAGCGAATCAGTGCGCGGGGCCCGGAGCGCTGCCAGAGGCCCTGCGCATCGCGGCAATAGATCCCGTCGTAACCGCCCACTAGAAGACACGACCCCGCCTCAGCAACGCTGAACACGGCGGTCGTCGGGCAGTCGACCTGCCGCCATATGCGCCCATCCTGGCTACACCACAGACCGCGATCATCGGTTCCCGCCCAGCAGCTGTCATCGATCCTGGTCAGACAGCGCACCGGCGATCCGCTCAGATCCGTGTGCTGCCAGTTTGCCCCGTCGTCGACGGAGATCAGCACCCCCGCCTCCGTGCCTGCAAGCCACAGACCCGCCTCCAGGTGCAAGACATTTGTGTAGCGCTCATCCGGCGACAACTCCTCGGTCAGACTCCGCCACCGCTTGAAGCCCAGTTCGTCATCAGTCGCCACCGACACCCCGTAGGACCCCGCCGCGACGGGCGCTCCTGATGCGTCGCGAACGACGGTCATGACTTCCGTCAGGATTTCATCATGCAGCTGTACCCAGCGATGCCTCGGGTCGATCGGCGCTTGCCACAGACCATGGCCCGTGCCTACCAGCAGGTCCGTTGCCGTCCTGGATAAGCCTTGCACCGCAAAAGGATAGGGTCCATGTCGTCGCCAACCGCCACCTAGCGTACCCGCCCATACCCCCACATCGCCAACCAGCCAATCTGCTGGTGCCAGCGCTTCAGACTCTCCCGTCATACCGTGCCAGGCTCTCTTCTATGCGTTTGATGCATATTCTCTTGCGTAAATCGAATGATTGCGTAACATCCAATCCAA
>DPVW01000312.1:10944-20845 GCA_003529325.1 Candidatus Latescibacterota bacterium
ATGGCAGGACAACAAACGGGCGAGCAACATGGACGCTCCAAGCTCACCGAGAAAGATGTTATCAAGATACGTCGGGCCATGAATCGCGGCGCCAGCCACGTGGACCTCGCCGAGGATTATCCGCAAGTTGATCCGGTGACGATATTCCGCGCCGGTACGGGGCGTACCTGGATCTACCTCAGCGAACCCCCCTCGGCGGCCCGCTTGCCACGAAAAAAGAAAAAGCCAAAGCGAAAACGCTAAACCCACCGGAGAAAACGCTTGGCCAACCTCGCATTGCTGTCCGCCGCTCACGTGCACACCAAGGGTTTTCTCAGAAACATCGCCGAACACGATGACCGAAATCTGGTCTCCATCTACGACGATGTCACCGATCGCGGACAGCGTTTTGCCGACGAAAACGGCGCCGAATTCACGGCAGACCTGGCTGCCGTGCTTGCCCGCGATGACGTCGACGGGTTCATCATCTGCTCCGAAAACACCCGCCATCTCGAACTGCTGCAGGCGACGATCCCGGTGGGCAAGCCGATCTTCTGCGAGAAACCGTTCACTACCTCGGCAGACGAAACCTTTGCCGCCCTGGAGTTGATCGATACCCACGGTACCATCGTGCACATGGGTTATTTTCAGCCCTTCTCCGCTCCTATGCAGGGCGCCATCTCCTACGTCGCCACCGGCGCCCTCGGCACCATCACCCACGCCCACTACCGCAACGCCCATCACGCCGCCTACGGCCGCTGGTTCGACTCCGACGACGTCAACTGGTTCACCAAATCGGACCTGGCTGGCGGCGGCGCCTTCATGGACATGGGCACCCATGCCGTGCATCGCCTCGGTAGTGTCCTCGGCAAGGTGGACAGCGTCATGGCCACCATCGGCAACGCCGCCGCCATCTACCCCGATGTGGATGATCACGGCATCGCCTGGTTGCGCTACGCCAATGGTGTCCTGGGTACCGTCGAGGCTTCGTGGGTGCAAACCGGCGGACACGGCGGCGGCTTCGAGATCACCGGCTCCGAAGGCACCCTGTTCGAACACCCCGACAAAGGCTATCTGGTTGCCACACCGGGGGAGAATCCGGTGTCCATCGCCGTCGGCACCGCCAGACCGACGCAGGTAGACCGCCTCGTGGCCACCATCAACGGCGAGATGACACGCCAGGAATTGGATGCCGACTTGCAGTGCGCCGTCGATGCGGTAGCCGTGATGGAAGCCTGCTACGAGTCGAACCGCAGCGGGCACTGGGTGGATGTGCGCTCCGCCGGTTGAATCAAGCTGTAGATCCGCATAACTGGCAAAGATCAACTCTTCCTCGCCGTCCTCGTTCGCCTTGACCACGGTAGACCCGTCGTCGGCAACGACGATGGAACCACCCGCCTGAAAGTGGTGGTAGGAAAAGCCGACACGATTGCTGGCGACCATGGGGGAGCCGATCTGCCGCGCCCGGATCGGCACCTGCTCATCTTTGGCCAAGTTGCCGCGATTGTTCTGCCAGAAGATGAGATCCGGCCGATCCGTCTTGAAGGTGTCCCACGCCTCTTCTCGTGAACCATCGGCGCAGATCAGACAGCCGATGCGCAGCTCGCCGACCTGCATGATCCTCGTACCATCACCGGCAGAGAGGATACCGCGCTCCTGTCGATAACCGGTTATGGCGTCGAGACGCCGGGCTCACAAGGCGCGCGACCGATGCGGGTTAGTGGACCCCCAGAGTGAGCGCAACGCTGTGAGCACGGATGGCTCGGCGCCATAATGTTGACGGATCTCTGCGACAGGACACTAACCACACCATCGAGATATACGGCCGGCCTTGAAAGACTTCGTTGAGACCCAGAGCGACGTAACCGTTATGCTGCTTGGCGAGATGACAGAAGCCGTGAACCTCGCTACCATCAACGGAGCGCCCGGTTTGTAGCGGCTCAGGTGTATAGTCCGCTGTCAGCCCTTCCTGCAGAAATACGTAGTCGGCGCCATCTATAAAAGCCCTCCGCGTCCAATTCATCGCCTTGTGGACATTGTAGTCGACCGCCCCCGCGATGCTGTCCAATTGAATGACAGCGTTGGGTTGGTATCCTGGTTCATCACGATTTACTCCCGGTCGAGATCCAGTAACAACGCCAGACTCAGCCGCGCGGAGCGTTTGATCAGATCGATGTCGACCTTGTCCGTCGTATCCGTTGCCGCGTGGTAATCGGGGTTGGCGTATGGATAGGAACCGATGTGTAACACGGCGGCGGGTATACCGGCCTTGATGAAGGAGCCATCGTCATCATTCGGTTTGTCGCTGCGAAAGCTGTCCGTGATCAGGCCGATCTCATACCGTTCGTTCAATTCTGCCGTGCGCTGGGCCAGCGCCTCTCCTTCCGGCGTCGTGTATCGTGTCACATGTGTGGGCCTGGCGGCATCGACATCGGCTTGTGCCCGACCGCCGATGCTGTCCACATTGATCACACCACGCACGGCAAGCCCCTTGTCGGCCATGCCCTGCGCCACGACCTGACTCGTCCACGGCGTGTGCTCTTCGTTGCAGAACACGAACCAGATCGACCGCTGCGATTCGTACTCACCCAGGACCCGCGCCATCTCCAAAACCGCCGACGTACCCGAGGCGTTGTCGTAGGCGCCGGGCGAATCCGTCCAACTCTGGGAGTCTTTGTGGGCGATAACGACGAGATACTCCTCCGGCAGACGTGTCCCCGTCGTGCGGGCGTACAGATTGTACGCGGTGTAACTCGGATCTTCCGCTTCTGGGCGACTGAACTGGTGCGGCATGGGTTTCGAGCGATCCGTGCGGAAGGCCTGCACGCCGGGCACCCCTTCGCGCTCGACGTCGTAACCACTCGCTTGAAGCCTACTGACGATGTAATCGTCCGCCTCGTACAGCGTGCAGCGGTCTTGACCGGGGCGGGTGTAGTTGAGCTTGCGATAGGGCAGTGGGTCCGTTGCCAGGTACACCAGGTGGTCGCGCATGCGACTGCCATCGATCCGCCAGATCCACTCAGGAATGGGATCTTCCCGGTTCACGAGAGCCCCAGCTTCGGCGCCACTTCACGAGCCCAACCCTTGGCCAGGAAACGATACCCCTCGGCACTGGGGTGAATGCCATCGACATAGAGTCCAACATCGTCGGTGCCCATCACAGACAGTCCGTCGACATAGTGCAGATTGTTGTCACCATATGCATGCAGCACATCACACGCCTCCGCCAGGCGCTGCCGCATCTTTTCAAGGGTCATGCCCGCGGCATTCTCGGTGGTTTCATTCGGCGGATGGCAGATGGGGGACACGACGGCCAGAGGCGTATCCGGGTGGCCGTCACGAATGGTGCGGATCAGACCGATGGCGAGGGCACGGAAACTCCGATCCGACGCCGACAGCGCCCCCATCATGTTGATCCCGATCTTCAGCCCGATAAAATCGGCTGGCAAGTCACGGATCATCCGTCCCACCATCGGATCCATGTGACAATCCCCACCATATCCGAGACTGGTCAGGTGCAGATCGAATTGCCGTGCCACCAGCGCGGGCCATGTTTCGCTTGGCCCGGCCGCATGTCGGCAATGCGTGATGGAGCTGCCATAGAACACGATCCGTCGACGCTCGTCCTGCCACCCTTGTACCGTCGCGCCGGCGTCGATCAGCAACGCCCGTACCACCACGGGCGCATACTGACTTGGCAGGTACAGCTCGAGTCGATGTTCTCCCGGTGCCAGGTCGGTGAAGTCGATCCTGTCGACATCCGCTGGCGGCGCCACGCGCTGGTGCAACTCGCCATCGACGAGCAGATCAAAAATCCACGGCGGATCCGGCTCGACGCCGGAGTTGACGATCTGCAGGGTCACCGATGACGTGTCACTGACAAAGGTGAGCCGCACCCCTGCCGGCATGGACGCCTTGTTCACCACCGATGGCTCAAACAGCTCCCTTTCGGCTACGGGCAAACGCCAGGGGTGAACACCATCGGCCGTCGCCTCGATGGAGACGGCACCCTCGATCGATACCTGCCCTCCGATCAGAGCCAGGGACTGCGCGTCTTCAGGCATACGTTCCCATCCTTTGCAGAAAGGCTCGAAAAAAGATCAATGCAGCATCAGCAGGCGTCGCGAGAGGCTCCCGGGTGCCGCATGCAGACGAGCCAGATAGACACCACTCGCCAACTCAACACCACTTTCACCCCGTCCGCTCGAAGAGTTTCTCCTTCACCCACTTCTCGAGTTCGTAGATCATGGCAGCGAAAACCAGGCGCGCACATTGGTCGTGTACACATTGTACAACTTTGCCAGACCTGTGCAGTTGAAGGACCTGGCGCGGCTGTGCGGCGTTGCGTGCTACGAGTCCGGTTTCCAGGACATCGGCTACTTCTACCGCGTCTTCAAGAAATACACCGGGCAAACCCCGGGTGACTTCATCGCGGGCTGCGAAGAGCAATAGCCGCACGTGTAGACGGGAGAATCGGCACCCCGTGGGCGAGTGGGGGCACGCTCATTATTCCGGTGCGAAGGCCCTGACATAGGGCCACTCAAAATCGGGGTCCTTCCCCACATTGCGATCCTCAAAGCAGACAGCGTCGTGATGCGTGCGGAAATCTGCCAGCTTTCCAGGGTCGAGAAAGGGGTCCTGCGTATCCTGCCGCCATGCCAGAAGATGATCCACCAGCCCGTCACGGATACCCGTCATGGCCGGGTCTTCGGCAAGGTCGTGCCATTCGCACGGGTCGGTGTGAAGGTCGTACAGCTCGAACTCCGGCGGGTTTCGCCAGCGGCAATAGGTTTCTCGAACATGGCGCGGCGCCGCGTCGATCTCCGCTTGTGTGCAGCCCATTTCGATACGCTGCCACTGCGTGTAGTAGCGCTCGGTGGGGTTGGGTTCACCACGCAACAGGTTAAGCACGAGTTTGTAGCGGTCGTCGCGAACGGTACGGGATGGGTAGAACAGACCCCCATCGAGCTTCAAAGCGTGGCTCGCATTCCATTCCGCGAAGAGGTGTGTCCTCCATTCTGCCGCCGAGCCACCATCGAGGAATGGACGCAGCGAGTCGCCGGATCGGTGTGTGGGCGGCTCGAGGCCTGCAGCGTCGAGAATCGTCGGCAGTACATCGACCTGTGATGACAGAGGATGGGCGACCGTGCCTGGCGTGGATACACCGGGCCAGCGAATGATCATTGGGACTCGGAGAGCCAGTTCGGTAACGCAGCATTTGCCGCGCGAGAACTGCGGGCCGTGGTCACTCACATAGATGACCAGCGTGTCATCGGCTTTTCCGGAGGCGTCGAGTTCCGCGAGCAGATGCCCGACGCCGCTGTCCAGCCGCGAGACGCAGTTGTAGTAGTCGGCGGTGTGCGCGCGCAGCCGCGGCGAATCGCAGCCAACGGCCGCCGGCACGCGCACATCGCCAGCAGTGATCGGGGCACGCGGCAGTCCTGCTTCCTGTCGCGACCAGGGAAGATGGGCGTCCGCGTAACAGACCATCAGGAAGAAGGGCTCATCGTCGTTGTTGATGAAGGCACCCGCCTCACGGGCGACCTCCACCACGTCACGGCTGCCGAAGCTGTTGGCGGCTGAACTGGTCCAGACGTGATCGAAGGCGAAGGCCGACTCGGGCAGCACGTGCAACTTGCCGAGGCGACCGGTACGGTAGCCGGCCTGCTTGAGGAGCGTGGGAATGCTGGGCCATTGTCGGTACATGGAAAACTTGTGAGTCGCCAGGCCGATCTGTCCGCACTCGTGCGGGTAAAGGCCGGTCAGGATGCTGGCACGCCCGGGTGAACAAACCGACTGGGTGGCGTAGGCCCGTGTGAAGCGGCATCCCTCCGCCGCCAGCCGGTCCAGATGCGGTGTCCGAACGTTGGTGTCACCGTAGCAGGAGAGTTCGAGACCGGTATCCTCCGGGACGATGAGCAGTATGTTGGGCACCATGCCTTTAGCGCCTCACATGGCGCTGCGTGTCGAGCCCCTCGATCTGGGCCCACAGCAGGTCCGCCGCCTGCTGCGCGAGTTGGCCAGGGGCACCTTCTATTTTTGCCTCCACTTGCTGAGAGTCGGCGCCGACACCGACCGCCACCGACGATCCACGCAGACTCAACACGTCATCGGTCAGTTCACACACATAATCGAGTTCCATCTGCTCCGATGGGGAGAGGGTTTGGTCGAAAACAGGCAAGGTGACCTTCCCCAGGATCGGCACATCGCCAAAGACCTCGATGATGAGCAAATCGAAGGTTACGTGAAGCGAATCGCCTGCAAGCGTCCAGTCGCCTATCCAGTTTAGATTGGTCCCATCGATTCGGTCCGTATTGGACAGATCCTCCCCCGCCAGGGCGGCTTGAATCGCCTCCGTTTCGCGCAGGGCCTGCAGGAATTTGCCGCCGACCCGCTGCCTCACCCTCCCTTCCGACTCGAAGAGATAGGAAACACTGACGAGGTTTGCTACGTCGCTGTCTCCCTCCGTTGATTGCAGATACCATGTGCCAACGAGCATGTCGGCCTTGCTTGCAGTCGGCGATGTATCGTCATCGCCACAGGCGCCGAGCCCCAGGACCAGCACGAGCCCCGGCACGAATCGTTCAACCTTCATCCTGTTCTCCTCTCAGTCATTGGGCAGATCCTCGGAAATTTCTCTTAATTAAATACCCACCCGAATATCGACCCTCCTCGACTCACGTATATGAAGCGACGTCATGAGGCTCCTCTCCTTCTTTCTCGACAACCGGACCAGGCGAAGGAATCTCGTCCTCGTCGTCCGATTTCTCGTCGTCTTCGGCCTTCTCGTTTCGGCCTACAGCATCATCTTCCACTCCATCATGTCCTATGAAGGGCAGCATTTCAGCTGGTTCACCGGTGTCTATTGGACCCTGACGGTGATGTCGACCCTCGGCTTCGGTGACATCACCTTCGTTAGCGACCTGGGTCGTCTCTTCTCGACTGTCGTGTTGTTGTCCGGCTCGATCTTCATGCTCATCCTGCTGCCCTTCATATTTCTGCAGTTTTTCTGGACGCCCTGGATCGAAGCGCAGAATGCAGCTCGTACCCCACGTCAACTGCCGGGCCACTTCGCCAACCACATCATCATTACACGCTACGATTCTCTGACACGCTCGCTGATCGAACGCTTGGAGCAATTCCAATACCGCTACGTGCTCGTCATCGCTGACCCGGACGATGCTGTCCGGCTACACGACGAAGGCTTGAGCGTCATCGCCGGCGATCTCGACGATCCCGATACCTATTCTCGTGCCCACGTCGACAAGGCGGCGTTGGTGGTGTCCACCTGCAGCGACCAGGTGAGCACCAACATCGCGGTCACCGTGCGTTCAGTCGACGAAAAAGTGGCGATCGCAGCCATCGCGGACACGCCGGCGTCGGTGGATATCCTTGAACTCGCCGGATGCACACAGGTCCTTCAGTTGGCCGACATGCTCGGAGAATCCCTGGCCCGCCGTGTCAGCGCCGGTGACGCCCTTGCCCACGTGCTCGGGGAATTCGACGAACTCCTGATCGCCGAAGCCACGGCCAGCCGAACGCCGTTGGTGGGCAAAAGCCTTGCCGAAGCTGGCCTGAGACGCAACACGGGGGTCACCGTGATCGGTGTGTGGGAACGGGGCCACTTCCAGGCCGCGCGACCGGAGACTGTCATAGAAGCGGGTACCGTTCTTGTCCTCGCCGCCACTCAACAGCAACTCGATTCGTACAACCAGCTACTGCGCATCTACAATAAGTCCTTCGAGCCGGTCATCATCATCGGCGCTGGCAGGGTCGGCCTGGCAACAGCTCGGTCCCTCGAACAACGTGATATCGACTACCGCATCGTCGAGGAGGATCTCTCAAGGCTGGGAGACAACGGAAAATTCATCGGCGGGTCCGCCGCCGAACTCGAGGTCCTGCAGCGCGCCGGCATCGAATCGGCTCCAGCCGTGGTGATCACCACGCGTGATGACGATACCAACGTGTATCTGGCCATCTACTGCCGGAAACTTCGCCCCGACCTGCAGATCATCGCACGGGCGAACGACGAACGGAATATCAGCACCCTCCACCGGGCTGGTACCGACTTCGTGATGTCCTATGCCTCCATGGGAGCCAGCGCCATGGCGAATATGCTCAAGCATAGCACAACGCTGATAATCGCCGAAGGACTGGAGCTCTTTCGCCTGCCTGTACCCGAGGCCCTCACGGGGCGGTCGATCGCCGAGTCCTCCCTGCGTGCCCTCACCGGATGTACTGTTGTAGCCAGTTGCACCAGTGACGGCATCGAGATCAACCCGGATCCCCTCGCGCCGTTGCCGAAGGGAGGGGATATCATTCTTATCGGGACCGCCGAGGGCGAACGAAAATTCCTCCAACTCTTCGCTGCTGAAGTATGAGATATAAACAGTTAGGGAAAACCGGAATAGAGGTGAGTGAGTATGGTCTCGGCACCTGGGCCATGGGTGGAGGGGCTTACGGGATAACCGATGATGAAGAGTCCATTCGAACCATTCACCGGGCACAGGAACGAGGGGTCACTTTCCTCGATACCGCACCTATGTACGGCCACGGGGTTGACGGTAGAACGATCTACGGCTGACGAATCCAGTCGGGTAGCTCGCCATCCCCCGTCGCTTGTCCCTCGAGAACCCACGTAAGGTTGAACCGCGCCACGTGCCCCCCACCGCCGCGCTCCTCGTATTGCAGGTAGATCCATCCCTCGCTCGGCGTGCCGGGACGACCGGCCGCCAACGACGAGTAGGCGCTGGGACCAGCGTCGACCAGCCGCTTCACCGGCCAGGTGACGCCGCCGTCCAGACTCGCCCACACGGTCATTCGCATGCGTTCGTGACTCTCCTCGTCGGCGTTGCTGTAGAGCAGGATGTCGCGACCGGTTATGGGCAGGCGGGTCAAACCGGCGGCCATGCCAAAATGCCCGTTGTAATTGGCGCCGCGCTTCTCGTCACCGCGGTAGCGAGGACCGTCGGGCAAGCTGCTGTGCACCGCATCCTGCCAGGTGGCGCCACCGTCGTGGCTGAAGGCGTGCAACCGCTCGTGGTGCAGGGGCGCGCCCTCGGCGAAGCGATGCTGCCTCGAGCTGTAGTAGATGCGACCATCCGCCAACTCGGCCACGCAACCCTCACCCGTGCCATCGATGGGAAAAGGGCCACTTGCGTGCCAGGTTCGGCCACGGTCTTCGCTGAAGGTGGCCATGTTGTAGCCGGCACCCTCGACGTAGACCCGCGCCGGACGCAGTAGACGGCCACGGTGGGCATCGTGTCGTAGCGTGATACCGTGCTCGGAGAAATGCAGCGACGGCACGTGACCGCGTGCGTCCTCGTCAAACACCGTCTCGTCTGGAGTCCAAGTGCAACCCGTGTCGGCACTGCGATAGACCGTCCGTGGCGCCGTGGAGTTGTCCTTCGGTGGGTGTTCGGGGTGACCGAAAAACAGGATGTCTCCCGTCACCTCGTCGACCAACGTGCCCCCGGCGTGGATACCGGCACCCACCTCGATCGTGGGGCCCCAGGTGGCACCGCCATCCTCGCTTCGACGAACGACGAGATTCTGCGTACCCCACGTGGCCACCACCGTGCCATCGAGGGCGACGACAACATTCGGGAAACGCTCGTCGGCAAAGATCTTTTGCAACTCCATGTGCGCGTCGCCGAGGAAGGGTTCGAGCGAACCAGTCTCGTCGGGCAGTGCCCTGTCTGCGGTCATCGGTGTCTGCTCAGTAGAGGGTGAAGTTGCGCTCGCTGCCAAGCTCGGTGAATGCCGCATCGGCGGAGCCATTTTCATTACGAAAGACATGGGCCGCATGGGGTGATGTGAGGACGACATCACCGCGTCCGTTGCCTGCTATGTTTGCGGGCACGAGGGCGCGCTCATGGGGTTGTTCGGCAGGGAAGCCCTCTGTCGGCAACTGCAGTGTGAA
>DPVW01000177.1 GCA_003529325.1 Candidatus Latescibacterota bacterium
AGTTGACCGCCGCCGGCGACATGGCGCGCATCCCCGGCGCTGGCCAGATACAGCTGTTGGGGGGTCGACGGCGGTGGCCAGGTTTCGGCCGTGCGCCAGCCGCCCTCATCCCCCATGGCGAAATAGCGCACAGCGGGCTCGGCGGCGATGCCGTTATCGATCCCTTTCAACCAATGGTCAAACCAGCGGATGATGATATCCGGCAGATCGAGCTGCGCCTGCGGACCGAAATCGAAGGCATCGATCTGGCGCTGCCCGAGCCCGGGATGATTCCACGGGCCACAGACGAGTTTCGTCGCCCGTCGCGCCACCTCGCTGCCGCCATTTGTCTGCATCAGCTGCAGGTGACGCATGGAATCGTTGCAGTGATCGTACCAACCGCTGAAGTCGAGGTTGGGCACCTCGACGTGCTGATGGACCTCGTCGAAACGCCATGGTCGACGATTGGGTTCAGCCAGCCAGTTCTCGCAATACTGTCGCAAGCCCGGGGGCAGGTGTCGGGGAAAGTCCTGCCAGGGCAGGTAACCGATCCAGTGCCCTTCCCCTTCGATTTCATCCCACAGGGCGCGCGCCTCGTCGGTGGTGTGTGGCGCCGGCCAGCCGGCGCGGCGACGCAGATCGGGGGCCATCGTCGTCAACCACCATTTGATGCGACGCCCCGGGCGGAAGGCGCCAGGCCAGTCGACGGCGGTCAACTCCAATGGGATCGTGTAGGCGCACATCGCCAGCAGATGGGGTGGCCGCAGTTTTGCCAGTTGCCACTGCATCCAGGCATTATACGAGGCGCCCAGGGTGCCCACCTTGCCGTCGCACCAGGACTGTGCCGCCAACCACTCGACGGCATCGTAGCCATCCTCCGCATCCCCGGTGTCAGCCTCGGTAAATGGCACGTAGTCACCATCAGAGGCGTATCGCCCGCGGGAGTCCTGGGTGACCACGGCAAAACCGGCACGCACGTAGCGGTCGTATCCGGCCTCCGGTTTGCCATACGGGGTACGCAGCAGAATTCCGGGGAAAGCCCCGGGGCCATCCGGGCGAAATACATTGGCCCGCAACAGGACACCGTCCCGCATGGGGACTTCCACGTCTCGCTCGCTAACAATACCATAGCTGTTCATCGCACAGGCTCCATATCGATACCACCAAGGGGCACAGTGAGCTGGTCCTCACCGAAGATGATCTGACCATCGAAAACCTGGGCCACCTCGTGCAGGACCCGCTCGCGCACCCCGGGGGTTTCCAGTTGGCTTGTGATATGCACCAGTACAAGGGTGCGCACGCCGGCGTCGTGCGCCGTCTGCGCCGCATCGAGATGACCGGAGCAGCAGCAGGTGAGCCGCTCGTCGGTGACAGCACCGTTGATGAAGTGACACATGTGCAACAACACGTCGGCCCCCTTCGCTAGCTGCGTAAGGGTAGCTACCGGTGCCGTATCGCCACCGAAAACGATCGTCGCGTCCGGCGTCGTGAGCCTGTATGCGAGGCAGGTCAGCTGGGGTTGTACATGCACCACTTCGGCCACATCCAGGGACCAGCCCGCGGACTCGATCCGGCTCCCATCTTCGACTTCGGTGATCTGCGGCTCAGGCGACCGTCGTGGCAGGATGCCACCCCGCGCTTCGTAGATGTAGTGACTTCCCGGGTGTTCGGTGCGGGCACTCAGATCCGGTCCGAAGGCCCCATCCTCGGCGAACAACCGCTGCGACATCCGACGCAGTGGCGCCGGACCATACACGGGTAGGTCAGAAATTCGGCCGACACCCTGGTCCCAGCGGGCGAGCACGATATACGGAAAGTCGACGCAGTGATCGTAGTGCAGATGCGTGAGGAACAGATGATCGATTTCGGCGGGATTGACTCCGGCCTCGAGCAGACGTCGACCGCTACCTGGGCCGCAGTCGAACAGCAGCCTCTCGTCGCCACTCTGCACCAGATAACTGGAGCCGGCACGATGCACCATCGGCGCCGGGGTGCCCGTTCCCAACAGCAGGAGTTTTGTCATGTCGAGAAAGGTAGTCTGCCGCAGCTTTACCGCCATCGGTGGCTTGCGTAGCTTCACGCGCCCGGTTTCATCAAGCGCCTCGCTCTCACCCCCCAAACGAATGTGATCAGTCTCAGAGCCTACCTCGATCTGCTGCGCCGTGAGGGTGAGATCGTCGACGTCGACGTCCCTGTGAGCGCCGACCTTGAGCTCGCCGAGATTCACCGTCGTGTCATTGCCGCGGGCGGTCCGGCACTCCTGTTTCGCCAGGTGGATGGCGCCGACTTCCCTTGTGTCACCAATCTCTTTGGCACGCCGAAACGAGTTGAGCTCGCCTTCGGCCCACGACCTGGTCGCTTTATCCGCGACCTGGTGACGCTGGCGCAGGACCTGCCCGCCCTGTCTCCGACCAAACTCTGGGGACATCGGAGTCTGCTACGCGAGGCACTGCGCGTCGGCATGAAGAGCACTTCCACCGCGCCGGTAACCGAGTGTCGGCAGGCGAAGCCAGATCTGACACGACTACCGCTGCTCAAGACCTGGCCGGAGGACGGTGGTCACTTCGTCACCCTGCCACTGGTCTATACCGAACACCCAGATACAGGACATCACAATCTCGGCATGTATCGGATCCAGCGTCATGACCCGGCGACGTTGGGAGTGCACTGGCAGATTCAGAAGGGGGGTGGTTTCCATTATGATGTCGCCGAGCGTCGTGGCGAGCCATTGCCGCTGTCGCTGCTGATCGGTGGACCACCGGCGCTGATGCTGGCCGCTATCGGGCCGCTGCCTGAGGACATGCCCGAACTCATACTGGCATCGCTGCTGCAGGGCGAGCGTCTGCGTCGCACACATGTCGATGGCCATCCGCATCCCATCGTCGCCGAAGCGGAGTTTGCCATCCAGGGCGTCGTGCCCCCCCACGCACGACGAGCGGAGGGCCCCTTCGGCGATCACTTCGGCTACTACTCGTTACAGCACGATTACCCGTTCCTCCAGGTCGAGCGCGTATTCCATCGCCGGGATGCCGTGTTCCCCGCGACTGTCGTCGGCAAACCGCCGCAGGAGGACTTGTGGCTCGGCGACTACATCCAGGAGTTGATGGCCCCCTTAAGCAAACTCGTCATGCCCGCCATCCATTCTATCTGGAGTTACGGCGAGACAGGATACCACTCGTTGTCCTCCATCGTCGTACGCGAGCGGTATCGCCGGGAAGCGATGAAATTTGCCTTCCGTATCCTCGGCGAGGATGGGGGCCAGTTGGCCCTGACAAAATTTCTCGTCCTCTTCGATGATCCCGGCATCGATCAGCGCGACTTCCGCCAAGTCCTGCCCTACGTACTCGCCCGCTGCCACTTCGAGACAGATCTGTTCGTGCTGGCCAATCTCGCCATGGACACCCTCGACTACACCGGCCCCGCCGTAAACGAGGGCAGCAAAGGCATTCTGCTCGGCATCGGAGATCCGGTGCGCGAACTGCCGCACGAGTTTCGCGGGGAGCTACCCGATGGGGCGCAAGAGGTCGCCCCCTATTGCGCCGGCGCCCTCGCCGTCACCGGCCCCGCGTACTCACAGGATGCCGGCTACGCGCAGCGACTCGCCGCCGATGCCCACGTTGCTGACTGGCCCCTTCTGTTTCTCGTCGATGACTGCAGGGTCGTGCAGCGCAATATCTCCTTTCTTTGGAGTACCTTCACTCGCTTCGAGCCCGCCGCCGACATCCACGCTGCGGGCTCACGACTGCACCGCCATCACGAGATCCTCGAGGCGCCGATCGTTTTTGACTGCCGCATGAAGCCGGGATATCCCGATGAACTGGTCGCCGATCAGGACACGGTGAAGAAGGTGAGCCAGCGCTGGTTGCAGTATTTCCCCGAGGGCAACGTCGAGGGGGAAGAGGACCCCCTCGGATATGCCGGATTCCGACGGATGAGCTGACCGGCATGAAACTCTCCCTGTCGACACGGGTCGCGGAAAACTTTCGTGACAAACGGGAAGCGACGGTCGAGCTGGCAGACCTGGCCGAGATCGCCGCGCGAGAGGGATACTACGCGCTGTGCATGCGCGCCTCGCAGGTGGGGGTCGACGACAGCCGGGAACAGCTGCGTGCGGCACGGGCGACGGTAGAAAGCTGTGACCTTCGGGTGTCCATGGTGACGGGAGATTTCGCCATCCCGGAAAATTCGGCGGAGGGACCGGGGGCGCTGCGCAACATCGATGCCTTTTTGGACCTGGCCGACGATCTCGATTGTGACCTGCTGCGTGTGTGTATGAAAACAGCCGACGACATTCGCTGGGCCCGGGACGCCGCCGATGCAGCACAGGAACGGGGGCTACGACTGGCGCATCAGTGTCACACTCAGTCCCTGTTCGAGACCGTGGAGGAAACACTGGAAGTACTGCGCAGCGTTGGCCGGGCAAATTTCGGCCTCATCTATGAGCCGGCAAATCTGGAGTTGTGTGGTCAGCCTTACGTTGGCGAAACGGTGGAAGCCCTGTTTCCCTGGATCTTCAACGTCTACCTGCAGAACCAGCGCATCCATGACAACGGCAAGGACCACATCGACACCTGGTGCCGGGGTGCGGTGCGTTTTCATCAGTGCCCGCTGTGGGAGCCCGGCGGCCTCGATGTCCCCCGCATCCTGGATGAACTCGATCGACAGGGGTACAACCACTACATCACGGTGCACCAGGCCTCGGCTGGACTCGGCGGCGCCGAGGAAGCGGCGCGGCGTTCGTCACGATACCTGCGCGACGTCGGCCCTTTCGAAGACAGGAGAGCGCCTCGATGAATCATGACGAAGATCTCGCCTTCGCGCCCCTCCACGAGCAGGCACGTCTTATCGCCCGCCGCGACCTGTCTCCGGTGGAATTGACCGAACTCTACCTCGATCGAATCGGCGACTTCGACGACAGACTCAACGCCTACCTCGCGGTTACGGCGGAGCGGGCACTGGCCATGGCCCGCGCGGCGGAGATGGCCCTGACCGCCGGTGGCAGACGCGGCCCGTTGCACGGCATCCCACTGGCCTTGAAAGATCTCTTTGACGTGGGTGGATTGGCCACCACAGGGGGTTCTGTTGTGCTGGCTGACAACATCGCCGAGCGCGACGCCACGGTGACACGACGTCTATTCGAGGCGGGCGCCGTATTGCTGGGCAAAGCGCACATGGTGGAGTTTGCCTTTGGTGGCGCCGGAATCAATCACCATCACGGTACACCGTGGAATCCGTGGGATACCGAGATTCAGCGTCTGCCCGGCGGGTCGAGCAGTGGCTCCGCTGTAGCCGTCGCCAGCGGCATGGCCTCCGTCGCCCTAGGTAGTGACACGAGAGGCTCCGTTCGCATCCCCTCCTCATTCTGCGCACTGGTGGGCCTGAAGCCAACCTTCGGACGGGTGAGTTGTGCTGGTGTGTTGCCCCTGGATCCGACGCTCGATTCGATCGGCCCTCTGGCTCGGTGTGTCACCGATGCGGCTCTGGTATACGACATCATCGCCGGCGCCGACCCACTTGACGGCAGTACCATGACGGTTCCCCAATTTGTCCCGGTGGAAGAGGTCGATGACGAGATCGGTGGCGCCCGTCTGTGCATTCCGCGCGAATACTTTTGGGAGGATGTTGACACCGAGGTGGAAGCCGCCGTGCGGGCAACGGCAGGGGTCTTCGCCGAATTGGGGGCGCATGTGGACGAGGTATCACTGGACGAGCTGAATCGCCTCGAAGAATTGGGCGCCCGCAAGAGTCTGACCGCCGTCGAGGCCTGTTTGAGGTACGGCTCGTTGCTGGAAACGCGCCAGCAGGAGTTCGACCCCATCGTCAGCGAGCGGATGGTGGATGGTTTCGATGTCTCCGCCATTGAGTATCTGGAGACACGCCGGTTTCGTGATGCCCTGCAACACAGCACCGCCGCAGCCATGACCGACATCGACGCGCTGCTCGTACCGACAACTCCCTTTGCGGCACCTGCCCTGGCAGATTGTGACGACCAGGGCGCGGAGTACCGGCGCATTAACGGCATGTGTCTGCGCAACACGGCGGCGGCCAGCCTGCTGGGGTTGTGTTCCATTTCTCTACCTTGCGGTTTTACCCGCGCCGGTCTGCCCATTGGCCTCATGCTGATCGGTCGCCCCTACGAGGAGGCACGACTGCTGCGCCTGGCTCGAGCCTATGAGGCGGCCACCGATTGGCACCTGTCGCGGCCGGATTTATCGGCTGTTGCGCATGCACGGTGACGCCGGTAATTTCTTGTGTCTGACTTTGCTCCCATCGTCTAACGGTTAGGACACCAGATTTTCATTCTGGCGACCGGGGTTCGACTCCCCGTGGGAGTACCATCTGGCTCTATGTGCCATTGGGGTTAGCGTGGACATGAAGGCCCCCCAATCGGGGGGCCTTCGGTCGTTCTAGGCGACGTTGGTGTCCACCTGGTGCCCACTTTCGTAGCTGAGACCCTGAATTGCGGCGCGTTCGTGGACTGGTGATACGTGCGAAGACTTGAGCGTAGTTCTCAAGTCTTGATGCCCCATCCAGGCCTGGACCGTGATTGGTGCCACGCCCTGCATCTTAGCGTGGCTACAAAGCAGTGACCAATTGGTGAATACCACGCCATCACCGATCCCTGCCCTCTCTGCTGTCCAC
>DPVW01000382.1 GCA_003529325.1 Candidatus Latescibacterota bacterium
ATCGCCCCCCGTTGAAACACGCGCTCGGGAAGCGTAATCTAGGCGAGTATGCCTCAACGGTGGACAACGTTGTTCGTGGCGGCGGTGCTGGTGGCAGCGACCGCTGGCGTGGGTGCTGCGCAGCAGGAATATACCGATGAACTGCGAGCGAAGGCTGAACAGGGTGATGCCGAAGCGCAATTCGACCTCGGGTCTATTTATGAATACGGTATTGGCGGCGTACCTCAGGATCAGGCGGAAGCCGTGCGGTGGTGGCGGATGGCGGCGGAGCAAGGAAATTTGTTGGCTTCTTATGGGCTCGCCTTACAGTATTTCAACGGCAATGGTGTACCGCAAGATGATGTGTTCGCCCATATGTGGGCAAATCGCGTCGTCTCTTTCGCAACGCTCGAACCACACGCATAAATCGGTCCCAGTCTTTCTCGGCACCTGGGCGGTGGTTCCAGACAATGACCTTGTCCGTCGACCGGTCGATAGAGGCAGCGACATCCGACTGAAGAATGGGCGGTGGCTGTATGCGGATGATTTTGGTCAGTTTGGTGATAACCGCTTGAGAGAACCATTTGCGCGACTCGGCATAAACCAACGCTCGCTGTGCTTTGGTGTTGATGTAGCACCTGTCCATTTCGAGCAAACCCGATATGTTCTCTCGGAAACTTCCTGGCCACTTGGTGACCACGTCGAAGTCAAACCAGTGGGCGTAACCGAATATTCGAGGACGATGATGCGTCTGTGTTTCCAACGCGACGGACAACGCGTGGGTGATTTCGGGCTGATGAGACCAGACCAAATCGATATCCAGATGCTTACCGAACAGTGTCTTGATGCGTGTGGCTGAAAAGTTGACCCGCATCGATGACGCGTCCCGACTATGTTCGTCGGGTATACTGAGCACGCCGGTCGGGCCCCCGCGACACCGTCCGACCCGACGGAAACCGATGACGCTGACGCACCTGCGGCTGTTGTTCGCGGCGGCGGTACCAGCCGCGCTGGGGGCCTGCGGCGGGGGTCTCGACACCGCCGAGCGCGCCGGCGATGTGCGGGCCACCATCCGTACCACGTCCCATGGCGTGCCGCACGTCACCGCGGACGACTACCGCGGGGTCGGGTTCGGCGCCGGTTACGCGTTCGCCCGGGACGCGATCTGCGAGATCGCGGGTCGGTTTGTCACGGTGCGGGCGGAGCGATCGCGATTTTTCCCGGCGACCGACCTGGTGGACTACGGTCCGTCGCGGACCACCAATCTCGACAGCGACTTCTTCTGGCAACGCCTGCTCGATGCCGAGCTGGTCGAGCACGAGCTGGCCCTACCGGCGCCGCTCGGCCCCACCGCCGCGACACGCGAGCTGGTGCAGGGCTATGTCCTCGGGTACAACCGGTATCTGAGCGACACCGGCGTCGACAACCTCCCGGACCCCCGGTGCCGCGGCCGGGAGTGGGTGCGCCCCATCACGGAGCAGGACATCTGGCTGCGCGCCATGCACTGGAACATGTGGCGCAGCTCGGGCGGCATGGTGACGCAGATCGTCGCCGCCGCGCCACCGCCCGCGAGCGCCACGGCCACCTCGCCACCCGCCCCCGGGGCCAGGCGCGCACGCCGTGGGGTCTCGGCCCAGCCAGCCGGTCGCTTCCTGGACGCCGACCCGATCGTTCGATTCGCGCAGGGGGTGGACCCCACCCTGGGCGACGGCGCCGGCAGCAACATGATGGCGATCGGGGCCGACGGGACGGACAACGGGCGCGGGATGCTGTTCGCCAACCCCCACTGGTACTGGAACGGTCCGGAGCGCTGGTATGAGATCCAGCTCACCGTGCCCGGCCGGCTGAACGTGACCGGCATTCAGACGATGGGGGTGCCCGTCATCCAGACCGGTTTCACGGACGGCGTGGCCTGGGCCGGCACCTCGTCGTTCGCCACGCGCTATACACCCTACGAGCTGACACTCGTCCCCGGCGAGTCGACGTCGTATCTCTACGACGGCGCGACACAGCGGATGACGCCGAACACCGTCACGATACAGGTCCGGCAGCCGGATGGCGCGCTGCAGCCCCGGTCGCACACGTTCTGGGAGACCCGGTTCGGCCCGATGATCCAGAGCGATCAGTTCGTCTGGAACGGTGGCACCGGCTACGCGTTCAAGGACGTCGGCGCGACCTTCCGGTGGGTCAGTCAGCAGTTCGAGCTGAACCACGCGCAATCGGTCGGCGACATCAGCGAGGGCGGCAAGCGGTATATGGCCATCGGCTGGCGGAACCTGCAGGCCGCCGACGCGAACGGCGACGTGTTCTACGGTGACCGGACGGCCGTGCCGCACGTCACCGACGAGATGGTCGAGCGGTGCGTCACCGGCGCGCTCGGCCGGCAGCTGCTCTCGCGATCGCTGCTGGTGCTGGACGGTTCCCGGTCCGCATGCGAATGGGGGACCGACCCGGACGCGCCCGTGCCCGGCATCATGTCGGCCCGGCGTCTGCCCGAACTGCACCGTCGCGACTATGTGTCCCAGTCCAACGATACCCATTGGCTCAACAACGCGAACGCCCCGCTGGAGGGCTACCCCCTCATCATGGGGGCGGAGCGAACGCAACGCAGCCTGCGCACCCGCAATGGTCTGCTGAAGATCGAGCGTCGTCTCGCCGGCACCGACGGCCGGCCGGGACGGACCTTCACGCTCGACACGTTCATCGACACCGTGATGGACCAGCGGGTGCTGAGCGCGGAGCTGTGGAAACCGCAGGTGGTGCGGGTCTGCGAGTCGATGGACCCGGCGACCGGGGTCGCGCCAGCCTGTCCCATCCTGGAGGCGTTCGACGGCACGGAGACGGTCGAGAGCCGGGGCGCCGTGCTGTGGCGTCGCTTCGTCGAGCGGCTCGGGACGGAGAACTCGCTCTACACGACGCCGTTCGACCCGGACGATCCGGTCGGCACCCCGTCCGGGCTCGTGACCACGGATTCACGCGTGGAGACGGCGCTGCAGGCGGCGGTGCAAGACCTGGTGGGTTCGGGGATGCCGCTCGACGCCACCTACCGGACGTATCAATGGACGGACAAGAACGGCGTGCACATCGGCGTGCCTGGCGGCTCGGCGTCGCTCGGGCAATACACGATCGTCTCGTCTGACGCGTTCCAGCCGGGTGTGGGCTGGGGCCACGTGGGGGACCGGCGCACCGGCAGCAGCTTCATCATGTGGATGCAGTTCACGCCGCAGGGACCGGTGGGCCGATCGGTCATGACCTATTCGCAGTCGCCCAACCCCGACTCGCCCTACTACCTGGACCAGACCGTGATGTACCAGGACGGCGCCCACAAGCCGATGCGCTACACGGAATTCGATATCCTGGCCGACCCCGGTGTGCGCGAGGAGGGGATCGAGTGCGCGATCAGCCCTGTCGATCGATCGCGCTGCCAGTGAGGCGACGCTCACAATCCCTCGACAAGACCCAGTCAGTTATATCGGTTGTGACCCAAACGCCAGGATGGCAGACGCGTATCAAACACTCGCGTCGAGGGTGACCAAGAACCTGCGACAGGAGACATCGATTGGTCGACGGAGCGTAAAGGTCTGTCCAGTGCCATTTGAGGACTGGATGAAGACGGCAGCCTTTCGACGGCTGCGAGGGACGGTCCACGTTGCCATCACCAGCCCTCCGTATGGGACGACCGAAGAATACGACGAAGAGAATGTCGACAATCGTGTCCAAAGCTGTCACCGATATCCCGAATACGCAGTCTGGAGAGAAAGATTTCTGCGTCGAATGGTGTTCGGCGTTGCGGAGTGTCTCGTTCCCAACGGCGTGTTCATTCTGAACGTGTCCAATGTCCGTGGGCGCGCGCCTCGACTGGAAGAGGACACCGCACTGATTTGTCGGGAAGCGGGGTTGGCGGAGGAAGCGACCTTCAAGCTCGCAATGGCTGTCGCGGTGGGCACCCAGCACCTCGACGCCACGGATGGGCACCAGGTCTTCATTGACGGACGGCGGTATCGCGATGGCTGTGTTCGTGGTGGCACTGATGTGTACTGTTGAACTGGCCGGCGCGCGGAGGTAGGCTACGGGTCTATATGGGGCGGTATGAGCGGACTGACTACTTCGATGTTTCGTTTCGTAATTTCTAGTCGCATCCTTTTTACTTGCTTGCTTGCAATCTTCAGTCTGGTGGTCATTGCTTTCGGGCAAGGTCAAGGAAATCGGTTTGAAGGCGTTGAGTTGTCGATTGAGCCAGTTGCTGGCAATGTCCACATGATTCAGCGGCCGGGCGGCGGTGGCAACGTAGGCGTGTCTGTCGGGCCGGATGGCGTACTGTTGGTCGATTCGCTCTTTGCTCCGCTGTCAGACAAGCTTGTCGACGCTGTTCGACAGGTGACCTCCGGTGAGATCCGTTTTTTGGTCAATACGCATATTCATGGTGACCACATAGGCGGCAATGCTCCCCTTGCGGAACAGGGCGTGTTGATTTTTGCGCATGACAACACGCGACTACGTTTCCTAGCTGACAAGACGAGGATTCCTAGGCAGGGTGGGCGCTTTGGACCGCCACCGCCCGTAGGGGGACGACCGGTCGTGACCTACAACGATGAGATTAGTTTTCATCTCAACGGTGAAGACATTCGAGCCTTCTTGGCGCCTCCTGCGCATACCGATGGGGATACGTTTGTCTACTTTCCAGTATCGGATGTCTTGCATCTTGGGGATGTGTTCAGAACTACCAGCTACCCGATCATCGACCTGTATAACGGTGGAACACTGGCGGGCACCATCGACGCGCTGGAACTAGCTCTAGAGATAGCCGGACCAGAGACCAAAGTGATTCCTGGCCATGGCGTGTCTGTCGTTGGTAGAGACGAAGTTCGAGAGTTCTTGGACATGATCCTCGATGTTCGCGGGAAAGTCCTCGAACTAATCGAGAAACAGGTAAATCTTGAGGGCGTCCTGCGCGCGCAACCGACCGAGTCTTATGACGCGATCTGGGGTCAGGAAGTCGGTTGGACAGCCGAGGATTTTGTGCCAATTATTTATTCCGAGTTGGGCGGCTCGGGACGGTTGGCTGACCGCTAGTCACCAGGTTGAACCGCCCGCCGCTCTGCGGTAGGCTGGCGGCCTCGAAGGTCATCGTTGGGGCTAGTCGACAACGGATTAGGCCCCAGACGGAGTTCAATGTATGCGTAGCGTGGCATGGGAGAAGGTCATGACAAAAACGATGATGGTCGCAGGGCTAACGGTTCTCTGTGCTGTTCCGTCGGTGTTTGCCCAACAACCAAGAAGTATCCATGAACTCAAGGCCTCGCCGTCGACCACCCACATTTTTTTCTTCGATGCCTCGCTTGCGCCGGTTCTGCGGATTGAATCGGGTGATGTGGTACGCCTGGAAACGGCTACAGGAAACCCGCGATGGTTCGAAAACGCGGGCGTTCCCCGGGATCAGATCCCTCCCGAGCTATACGCGGTTTATGAAGGGTATAACTCCACTAATAGAGGCGACCATACCCTGAATGGTCCTATCTTCGTGAACGGGGCCGAACGGGGCGACGTATTGGAGGTTCGTATCCTTTCCGTTGACGTCCGGTTGTCTATAGCCGGCCAGGGGATCGGTAGCCGACTTTTCCCTGGGGAGATTGATGCCAACGTGTCCCGGGTCCACTGGATCGATTTAGTAAATAGGACAGTCGAGTTTGCGCCGGGGGTGGTGGTTCCGATTAAGCCATTTTGGGGGGTGATCGGAGTCGCCCCACCGCCGGATATGGGACGAGTGAGGAGTGGTGCGCCGAACTTCTTCGGTGGCAACATGGACAATCGTGATCTTGGACCGGGCAGTATCTTGTACCTGCCAGTTCAAAATCCCGGTGCTCTGCTCTCTATCGGTGATGGTCACGCAGTCCAGGGGTATGGTGAGATCTCTGGTTCGGCCGTGGAAACTTCTCTCAGGGGTGAAATCCAGGTGTTTCTACACAAGAACAGAGAACTCAAATGGCCTCGCGCTGAAACCCCCACCCACTACATGACAATGGGGCTCGATGCTGACCTTGACGAGGCCGCACGAATCGCCGCCGCCGAAATGATCGACTTATTAGTTGAGACAAAGGGTATCGACCGTGAGACGGCCATCCTCCTGTGCAGCGTGGCCATGGATATGGTCGTGACGCAGGTCGTGGATGGAACCAAGGGCATTCACGCCTTGGTCGCCAAGGCGGTGTTTAGAGACTAGCAGTCTGTCGTGAAAGTTTCGCGTTGCCCGCGAGTGGGACGAAGCGCATCCGCGTGACTCACCCCCGTCCCTGTTGAACCGCCCGCTAAAAATTGA
>DPVW01000188.1 GCA_003529325.1 Candidatus Latescibacterota bacterium
CCACGATCGAGCTGCTCGCCCAGTGTCAGCCGGGCCAGTTCTGGTGCCGCAGTCAAGACCGAAGACGGCCAGCCCGGCCTCTGGTAGTCAGCCGCCGCAGCTGGCTCCCCTATCCTGCTGGCCTACATCTTCCCCACGTGTGTCGGCGTGTACTCATCGGTGGCCACCCGCTTTCAGACCTGTTGGTCTTGAGCGTCGCTCCTGGTTTCCGGCAAGCCCGTCCTGTCTTCAGAGCAACGACTGAAGGCCAGGTAACGGATTGGGGATATGAGACCAGGCCTTTCTTTCAGTGCGAAGCCGACCACGCCGCCTTCGTGACGATCTCCACCACCGTCTCGCCCTGCCACGAGCGTCCTGGGAAGTAGGCCATCTTGCCACTGCCACCAGCGACCACATAGCCCGGATCGTTGGCCAGAACCAGGGTCGTTCCAGCTTCCGAGTCACCATCCACGGCAACGATCTGGTGCCCATGATGGAATCCATCCGCTTCGACCACGATCGCCCACAACCCGGCCCCTTCGTCCATCTTCGATTCAGCTAGATTCGTTACCAGCGCGTCAACATCGTCCCCTGCTTCGCGGCGCTTCGTCGCAGAAACAAGGCCTCGCTGCACGCCATTGCCCGCCAATACGCGCCCACCCGCAGTCAGCCTTGTGCCACCTACCAGGCGCATCTCCACAACCTCATCACCTCGCATTCTCACAAAGCCGAGTCGCCCCTGCAATTCGACACCGCCAACACGAACAGTCGAATTCGCATCGGCTGCGACGAGCAGCAGGTCCACCGTGTCATCCCATGTGATCCGCACGGCGACGCCATCGCTGCCAGCCTCCACTTCGGTGCGCTCGACCTGTCCGATGAACGCACCAGCCTCACCCATCGCTTCCAGAACCGTCACGAATCGGCTCTTGAGCACCTCTGTGTCCATCGCCTCGCGTCGATGCACAAGCACAGGCATGGTGAACTGATCCAGGACGGCATCATCATTCTGTGCCCGTCGAATAGACGGCGCCTGCGCACTGAAGAGAATGTCACCACTGCCAAGGGCCGTACCATGCACTTTCACAGCACCCGTCGTCTGGGCATCACTGGCAAAGGTCACCGTCCACGCACCATCGATCGGTGTCTGCTGCACATCGCGCAAAAAGGCGTATCCGAGATTGTGGCCACCCGCCTCACCTGGGGTGCTCTCTCCCCTCGGTAGTTTCACTTCGACGCCATCCGGAAGCAGCATCGGACCATATGACTGCATCGGCAGATCATGTTCGAGAGCCCCATCGTGATCGGCGTCTCCTGTCAGCACGTATTCATGACGCGAACCACCGACGACGGAAAACAGATCGACCACATACGCGTCGTCGCCGGCACCGATCTGCACGAGCATGCGTTTGTATTCATCCACCAGACCAGGATAGGCGCGCTCACCTCGCGCTTCGACCACGGCCAGCAGGTCGTTCTCGCCAGGGACGAACAACGTCAGCGCCCCATCCGACGGATTGTCGATGGAACCGGCTTGCTGATCGGTTCCATCGACGGTGACCGTATTGTGCGACAACGTCGTCAGCGTCCACGCCCGATACCGCGTATGCGTGTAGCCCATATCGCCGAGGCGTTCCTGCCCGCCCGCAAAGAGCGTCATCCCCAACACGTCGCGATGCTGGTGTCCGTAGCCGCCGGAGAAGTGCAGATGGGTTTGTATCTGACCGTCGCCCTCGCCCCGTCCGAGCCAGGCGTGACCCAGCTCCGGGAGAATCGACGACTGTGATCGCTCCGTCGGTTCTACTGACTCACGTGCCCACGTGTCGTGGAAGGGGACGACACGCCCATTCGGATAACGCAGCAGGTCAGGCACCCGTTGTGCCCGCGCGAGAATTGGCAACTGCTCGCCCATATCGAGATCATCGAACCGCGCCCCATCCCAAGGCTGTCCATTATCAGGCTTGTAGCCAGGCGGATCGCTGTAACCATCGAGCAGATCCACCAGCATCCCCAGTCCCCGCGTCGTCTGATTGTGATACGACACGGCGCCCTCACGCCAGGCCCCATCGGCGAAGAACTGCTGGCGCGTCAGCAGACCGATACGACGCACGGCATCGTGGATGTAGTCGGGTTCGTGCAGCACCCGACCTGCCCAGATCAGCGAACGCAGCAGCGTCGGATCCATATTCGTCAGGGCCGGCTCATAGTTGTCGATGAATCCCACCATGGCGTGGAACAGATCGGTCTCGATCAACCGCTGGTCTTCTGCCTCCAAGGCGCCGCTGTCACGGATGACCTCGTACGCTTTCAACAGATCTTCCGAGATATCCATGTACGCCCACCACGACCACTTCGCAGCGCGAAAGTCCGGCACGGGATAGGGGAAGTCTTCCTCTCCCGACCACAGGACCTTCTGCCGGAAGGGATAGTCGAAGTGCACGAGATATCCGGGATACACTTCGGCAAATCGGTGCAGGATCAGCGCCGAACGCCGCGCGTATTTCTCCTCACCTGTCGCCGTATACAATTCGGCGAGCCAGCGCGCCGCATCCTGGAAATACTCACGCGCCACATACCAACCCTTCGCCTGGAAGAAGTGGTGATAGCCATCCGCATCGTCCCAATAGGGATAGGCGTGGGTTTCGCCTCGGCTGTTGACGACGCTGAGCGTTTGGTCGTCCGGGTAGATGTCGTTCGGATAACGCAGGTCGCAGTGCTGGCAGTAGACGGTGTGCGGCTCTTCGATCGTCCACCACAGCTGGTTCTCCTGCGTACCTCCCGTGCAGTTTGGGCAACCCGTGAAGCGCAACCCGGCGCGCTCGGGAATCAGCGCAAGGAGCTCCTTGTCGCTAAGAGCCATCACGGGCGCCACAGCAGACTGCAAGCGCTCGATATCCTGTGCCTGTGCCTGTGTCATCGATGCACCTCCCATTGTGGCCAACAGCAGCAGCCACCATCTGTTGCCGCTACTCATCATCATCCTTGTCGTCGCATGGTGACACCCTCTGCTGAGTCTCCAATATGCATCAGACGACCGGTGACCGGTGCGAAGACCCGGAGCCGACGTTGCCTCGACGGCCCCAAAGCACCAAATTCCGCCTCCACTAAACCCTGGAGATCAGCCATGGAAAACTCGCGGATAAGAATCACGCAGATCACGGCGCGATCCGTATTCGTGCCCTACGAAGCTCCCCTCGGGCCCTACATCGGGCGCCGTCGCGGGGGCCGCGGGCCCGGCACGTTAGGAGCCAGCGCCCTGATCGTGCGCATCGACAGCGATGCCGGGATCACGGGTTGGGGTGAGGGTACTGGCGAACTGGCGAGCGACGTCGCCGAGCGTCTGACTGGAGTCGACGCCTGCAGTATCGAGTCGGTCCTGGCGCTGATGCGCGAGGTCGGTGTCGCACCGGGTCCGGCATCAGGCGTGGAAATGGCGCTGTGGGACCTGCAGGGGAAAGCCGCGGGCTTGCCCGTGTGCCGACTGCTCGGCGGCCGTCTGCGCGAGCGCGCCGAGTTTACCGCCTGCATGGGTATCAAAGAGCCGTCCGAGTCGGCTGATACTGCCCGCGTGTATCACGAGCGCTGGGGCTTTACCTCGATCAAGACCAAGGCCGGCGAGGATGCCGAGCTGGACCTGGCTATCGCCGAGGCGATCGTGCGCGAGGTGGGGGACCGAGCGCAACTGCGCCCTGACGCCAACTCAGGTTACGATGCGGCGGTCACGCCCGAACTGATGGCCCGGTTCCGCGACGTGGGGGTGACACGTTTCGAAGACCCCTGCACACCGGTACACGTGGACGCCTTGGTGCGCTGTCGCCAGGAAGGCACGCAGATCCTGGTGAACTCGGGTGTCGCCACCAGTGCTAGCGTCATCGATGTGCTCATCGCTGGCGCCGCCGATCAATTGATGCCGGACACGCCCGCCGCCGGGGGCGTGTTGCCGGTGCAGAAGGTAGCCCGCGTGGCCGAGGGCTTCGGTGTGCCCTGTCTGATGCACTGCTCGCACGACCTGGGGCTGAAGACCATCGCTATCACGCACCTGGCGGCGGCGACGCCCAATTTTTCGGGGCCAAGCGACACGTGCTACCACGGGCTGGTCGACGACGTTCTCGCCGAGCCGCTGCACTTCGAGGCAGGTTCTCTGGCGGTGCCAGATGCCCCCGGCCTGGGCGTCGAGGTGGACGAAGACAAGGTGGCGAAGTACGCGGTCTGACCGCCGATTCGCGCCGCATCAACGATACGTGACCTAGGAGGAAACATGCGACATCGAGCCAGCTTCACTGGCTGCCTGGTGCTGGCCACCATGGTTGCCTGCGCGCACAACGATCTGTTGGAGGGAAAAAAGGGAGAGCAGGTGGTCGCGTGTTCCCGGATCAGCGATGCACCCGCGGACCTGACGCAGCGCGTGCCCGCCAAGTACGCGGCCCTCCGCGCGCTGCCACTGCGTCAGCACTGGGCAGGCACGATGCCTATGGAGGCCGGTGTCGCCCGCATCGGTGCCACGTCCCTGGGTCTTGCGGTACATGTGCGCTACGAGGATTCGGACGTTTTTTCTACAGCTACGGCGAATCAGCAGCGCATGTGGACTCTCGGTGACGTGGTCGAGGTGTTTGTCAGACCGGGGCGTGAGCAGTCCGCTTACTGGGAAGTGCACGTGACACCGAATGAGTTTCTGATGGACCTGTACATCCCGTCCCGCGCCGGGATGCAATCGGGGGAGCACACGTGGGAGGATATGATCACACCAGAGAGCGGCACGGTCTATCAGGCTTACATTGACGACGGATCGTGGTCGGCGGAACTGACGATCCCCTGGTCGGCCTTTGGTCAGTCGGGCATTCCTGCCGAGGGCACGACGTGGCAGTTTGCCGTGTGCCGCTACAACTACAATGGTGGGTTGGAGGGCGAGGAGCTGTCGTCGACGGCGCCGTTGAGCCAGCGCAACTACCACCTGGTCGACGAGTACATGGATCTAACGTTCTGAGCTGGTTGTCTCCGAAGATCAGCAGCAACGGGAAAGTCTTATCTATAGCCACTGAGTTCACGACAATCGACCTCGTCCAGCGCGTGGCGAGTTCGGGGCACCTCGCATAGCGAGGCGCCGGCGCCGCCCACGATATCGAGGTTGAAGCCGACGCGCGGCTTGTTGGAGGTCCACAGACCTGCCGGTTCGTGCCCCGTACGGGCAGGAAAACCGAAGGCGCTTGCTGCTCATTCGTCAGTCTTGTCCGCCGCCTCCGTCTCCAGTAGCCCCTTGTCGCGCAACTGCTTCTCGAAGCTTCCTGCAGAACGGAGAGTGCCTTGGCTTCTTCCGGGTCGGAAGGCTGCTTGACCACTGCGTAGGACCACTTGCGAAAACGACCGTGGTCCCGCGGCGGAATACCGAGCAATTCGGCAATTACCATGATAGGCAGGGGAAAGGCGTATTCGTCGATCAGATCCATCTCCCCCCGCGACTGGACCTGATCGAGCAGATGGTGGGCGATGGCGTGCACCCGTCCTTGCATGCGCCCAGGCGCTGCTCGAGCAACTGTCGGTTGAGGTACCCTTGCGGCGCCGTCGGCGTGTCGGCCTGAGGTGACGAGGGTCACCGGCTCTGGGTTCGTTGAGGCCAGCCAGGGGTAGGTGGTGGACACAGCCGAAACCGAGGTCGAGCGTCGCGGTGAGAGCGGTCATATTTCATCTCCATGGCATGTCTGTAGTCATGTGGATTTCCAGCCGCGATCACCGCCTA
>DPVW01000023.1:0-3350 GCA_003529325.1 Candidatus Latescibacterota bacterium
CTACCAACTGAGCTAAAGCGGCTTTCAGCTACTAGCGTGCAGACAGCGAGCGAAAATGTCAAGAGTCAGACAAGAACGATCGCCGCATCCCCCCGCGACACGGCGTCGGTTAGCGGCACATCTCTGGCACTGGTTGCAGCCAGCCGTTCCCGTTCCACACCCTCCAGCACGTCACCTGGTCGAAAGAGCAGATCGTCGCTGCTCCCCTGCCATGTACCCGCCACGGCCAGTTTCTGCGTTGCCGCAAAAGCGACATGATCGATGGGCACGTCCGTGAACCAGTACAGGGGCACGCCCACTTCTACCAGTGATGCCTGGAAGCGACGGAGTCGCTCCGGCTGCTCGTGCACCGCCACCGCACCACAACCCTCACCGAGACAGAAGGCGGCCAGCGCGCCGGCGGCCTCGCCGATATTCCATTCTACCGGATGCAGGCGGTAACAACCGTTGGTCATGTGCGTCGTGCCCACATTCTTGCATGCCGCCAACAGATTCTGTGGCCCGTGCCGCGGGATCAGGGCGCCCAATGGAATCTGGAAAGGCCGTGTCGGGCCCGTGGCGGCCACGTCTGCTGGCATGCCGTGGATGTCGATGGGATACCAACCCACGCCGACGCTGTCAGAGAAATCGGCGGCCCTGGTGCCTGGCTGATAGGCGGCGGACACGTCCTGCTCTCGCACCGTCGTGCGCGCGATGATACGACGTGATTCGCGGATGTAGGGCATCATCGACAGGCCGTCTTCCGTGCCGAGCACATCGGTCCGCAGTCGCAATTCGGGGTAACCATAACCTGATCCGTCATCACGGGGTACTTCCGTTTGCAGCCAATACAAAAAGGCCAGGCTGAGTTGCCTGGCCTGATCGATGAGCTGCCGACGCTCATCCGGTTCGGCGCTGACCAGATCACCCCCTTTGAAGTCATTGCCCGCCCAGTTGATCATCGCGAGGTCTCCGGGGACCTCTTTCGGCTCGAAACAGGCGGCTGACAGGATGCGTCGATAGGTCCAGAAGGCTCCGGGTAGATCTGGCACCGGTTCGAAAACTTTATAGGTCAGTTCCCGCGAACCGTATCTCATGGTCAGGGTAAAGGGCTGCTCGTCGCGCATGCGCTCGTAGTTGGGGGGGCGCTGGATGGTGTGATCCTGCCCGTGACACAGATCGACGACGAAGGGCATGGTCCATGTCTGGGTCAGTTCGGGTGCCGGTCCGTCGATTCTGGCGTTGGGTTCCTCGGTCTGCTCCCGTGATTCCGCACCCGCCACCCACGCGCAGCCGGTCAGGGGGAGCAGGTCCCCCAACTCGGTGGCATCGAGGAACCAGCTGGCGCGAATCTCAGTACGAACGCCATCTGCCGCCGCCACCGTCACGGCCGTGATGGTATCACCGTCGAGTTCCGCAGAGGCGGGCCTGGTCCGGTAGAGGATCTGCAGGCGCCCCGCCTGTACTTCTGGCAGCAGGAGTCCGACGATGGCCAGGAAACAGACGGAGGGTTCGAAACAGAGGCGACTCACCCAGCCATCCCCTGGGTTGAAGAATGGCGCCTGCTGTGCCGACTCACTCAGTTGATAGCGAAGACGGTATTGGTCGCGAATCGCCTCCCGCAGTTCGTAATAACTCGCCGTGGCACCAAATGTTTCGATGTGATCGTGTTCGTCCAGCGCCGACACCCCTTGCGAGGTCGCCTGTCCGCCGAGCCACGCCGACTCTTCCGTGAGACACACCCGCACCCCGGATCGACAGGCACGCAATGCGGCGGCGACACCTCCCAGTCCACCACCGATGATGGCAACATCACACTCGATCACCATCAGGTTGTGCAGCTTCTCATACGGACCGATGGCCGCCCCCGCCACGCGGGTTCTCGAAGGCGTCAATCCAGCGCCGGCACCAGGTGTCGTAGTCGACGTCAGCCAACTGTGGATCCTGCGAGCGGACGACGAAGTCCGGGTGACCGGTACGCCCGGTGTGTTGTCCCGTCGGCTGATAGCGCAGATCCAGCGACCAGCGGCATCGATCGGAGATGTTGGGCCTCGAGCGGTGTGGGGTAAAACGGCTCATCAATACCAGGTCCCCCTTGTGGCACGCCATGATCCGCGGCTCTGTCGCCGGCATCAACTCGGCGACGATGGTCGTCCCCCCCTCCTTCTGATGACGCAGATAGCCCCCGCCAACGGCGCCAGGCATCACCTCCATACATCCCATCTGGGCCGTCGCATCCCCGAGAGGGAGCCAACAGGTGATGACATCGCTGCCTTCCGCCTCCGGCATCATGACCGCCGCATCCTGATGCCACGGCGCCATGTGAAAGGAAGGGCCCGTAGTCGCTTCGAAGCGGTCGGGTGGTTTGGCCCGCACGTGCTGAATGGGATTGCAGGTGATCTCGGGGCCCAGCAGGCCTTCGAGTACATCCAGCAGATTATTGTTGCTCAAAAAGGCAAAGATCGCCGCGCCACGATAGCGCATGATATCGACACCGTGGGTGATCTTACCCGACTGGGCATAGAGCAGGCCAATGCGGCGTTCGAAGGGGGCCTCTTCGTGAATATCGGCCAACTCACCTTCGGCCTGCAGCGCCCGCGCCCGGTCATCAACGACGGCGGTGAGCTCATCGATTACCGGTTGCAGATCAGCGTCGGTGAGAGCGCCTTGTACGTGCAGAACACCTTCACGTCGGTAGGACTCGATCTGTGTAGCAGTAAGTCGCATGTGGTACTCCCCACCAGGTTGTAACACCTTGTGACAAAGGGAATTGACAGATTTTCGAGGGCCCGTATTTTTTGGTCGATTCCAGTATGCCGACCAAATCGGCGCCCACTTCACGAACGAAAGATCACCGAATGCCCGTCAAGAACAGCCCCAAGAAAAGAGCTTCCTTCCAGTTGCTTGCGCCTGGTGCTAGCCAGGTCTGCGTTGCCGGCACCTTCAACAACTGGAATCCTGATGCCCGAAGTTTAAAAAAGGGCAAGGATGATCAATTCAGAACCTGGATGAACCTGCCCACAGGGACCTACGAATATCGTTTCGTCGTCGATGGCGAATGGCGCGAAGATCCCGCCTGCCAGCAGCACTGCCCCACCCCCTTCGGTGGCAACAACTCGGTCCTGGAACTTTAGGGCTGACGTTCCCAGCTCTGCGAACTGGCATCGGCGGCCGTGAGAATCAGCCTGTCGTCGACGACGACGCAGCGTACTTCGACGTCGCCGTCCGGTTGGAACCAGGCGCCCCGCAATTGCAGCAGTCGTCGGTCAACTTCCACGTTCCGGGGAAACTCAGGCTCGCACCGCCAGATTGCGTCACCGTAACCCGCAGTTCTCCTGACGCCAGCAATTCGAGTCGAACCTCGACCTGCT
>DPVW01000023.1:3692-9950 GCA_003529325.1 Candidatus Latescibacterota bacterium
GCTCTTAGTGGGCGCCTCCCCAACCGGACCTGCGCTCCTACCACCATCGCCACAGGCAACCAGCCCCAGGATGAGCAGAGCAGACCAGGCCCATACACTCAGTTGCCGAACTGCGAGGCGCTGGCACCCATGGCGTCGGCACGCACGACGAAGGCGAGCAGTTCTTCGCGTAACGAATCAGGTACCTCTTCAGCGGTTATCGTCGATGCCGATGCCGGCAACTTGGCTGGCTCGGACAGCCAACTGTCATCGTCACAATGCCACCGCAGGCAGGGCGTGGCACCAGCGCCGGTGAGATAGATATCACCGGCATATTCGTACAGGACAGACATGGTCTTATTCTCCTGGTGCCCTAAACGTGTGGACCCCGTGCCCGAATTATTCGCAGCGCCAGATCGGGATCGATCTGCACGATCATCTCCGGTTCGATGCGCACGTGTCCCGGCAGGTCGAATCCCGCCACGGCCGAACGTGCGTGCCACCCCGACAGGGAGGAATCCTCACCATCGGTGGCCGAATCGGACATGGGGCCACCGAAGACGTCATGAAACAGCTTGGAGTAACCATCGACGACACGCGGTGATTTCGAGAATGCGCCGCCGCCGGCAGAATTCACCATGCCGATGCACTTGACGCAATACCACACATCGTTGAGGCTGCCCTCCGGGTGCAGAGCCCAGTGCAGACTTCGAATATGATTTTCCCCGGCCTGGCGTCCGGCGACGTACCCCTCTTCGACATCGCCGTCGTCGTTGGTCACCGCGCCCTTGCCACCCCCTGTTCCGGAGGTGAAGACCAGACCGGATGGTGTCAGTGTCGCCATGCAGATACGGCGCCCCTTGGGCACCGGCAGAACATCATCCTTTGTTTTCAGATCGATACCGAGTTGTTCAATACGGTCGTAGACATCAAAATCGCGTAACCAAGCGTCGGGAAGTTCTGCCATCGTCACTCTCCTCACATCCAGCCTGTGGGTCTGCATGATCAATCGATCCGAGGGCGTCAAGATAGGAGACCCTCTCAGGGGGTCAACACCAAAACCGCTGGAGGCGCCACATGTCCCTGACACTCTCTCTTTCCGGTCTCGGACCATTCTCCGACCGCGTTGAGCAGACCTGTCGTTCCCTGCAGGAGCAGCGAGTGGCGGCACGCATCGTCGAACGGGACCACACGGTATGGAAGCCGGACCCCACCGAGATTGACAATCGCCTCGGTTGGCTGGACAGTCCGGGCACCATGTCTGGCGAACTCTCACAGATCGACGCCCTGGTCAATGCCGTGCGTGCCGATGGCCTCACCCATGCCCTGTTGCTCGGTATGGGGGGATCGTCGATGGCACCTGAAGTCTTCCGACGTCTTTTTGGTGTTCTGCCCGGGTTTCTCGACCTCTCCGTGCTCGACAGCACCGATCCCGTCGCCGTCGACAATGCCACTGGCAGCCTCGATCCCGCACGCACCTTGTTCATCGCCGCGACCAAGTCCGGTGGCACCGTCGAAACTCTCTCTTTCACCAAGTATTGCTACGGGTTGGCCACCGCCGCCGTCGGTCAGCAGCGGGCAGGTCACCAGTTTGTCGCCATCACCGACCCCGGCAGTGGCCTCGCCGACCTGGCCTCCGAGCTCAACTTTCGTCACACATTCCTCAACGATCCCAACATCGGTGGTCGTTATTCGGCATTGTCGTTTTTTGGACTCCTGCCCGCGCGGCTTGCTGGCGTCGATATCGAACGTCTGCTCGCCGGTGCTGGGGACGCGGCCAGAGATCTTGCACAGGATGGTGTCGGGGTTCGCATCGGTGCCATCATGGGAGCCGCCGCTGTCGCGGGACGGGACAAGCTGACCTTCATAACCTCGCCGACACTTGCCCCCGTGGGCGTTTGGTTGGAGCAACTCATCGCCGAGAGTACGGGCAAACAAGGCAAGGGAATCCTGCCCGTCGATGGTGAGCCCGTCGCCACCACACCCGAGGCATACGGTGACGACCGCCTGTTTCTGCGGTTGCGGTTGGGTCAGGAACGGTGCGAGGATGCCGCAGTAGAAGCGCTCATCCATGCCGGCCACCCCGTCGTCGACCTGCAACTCGACGAACTCCACGAGGTGGGAAATCTGATGTTCGCTTGCGAGGTGGCGACCGTCGTCGCCGGTCACGTGCTCGAGATCAACCCCTTCGATCAACCCGACGTCGAAGCTGCCAAGATCCTGGCTCGTTCGATGATGGCGGCATACGGCAAACAAGGCCGGTTGCCGACGTCGACGCCAACACTCGAGACGGAAGGCATCGCCGTCTACGGTGACACGTCGGCCAGTACGCTCGTCGACGTGGCCCGCCAGTTTCTCGATAGCGCCGGCGTGGGAGCTTACCTGTCGTTGCAGGCCTACGTACCAGCCACCGCTGAAGTCGACACCATTCTGACGGCCCTACGTCAACACGTACGGGATGGACGGCGGTTGGCGACAACCACCGGTTACGGTCCCCGATTTCTGCATTCCACAGGTCAGTTGCACAAGGGGGATGCTGGCCACGGGCTGTTCTTGCAGATCACCTGCGACGACGAGGTGGATCTGGACATTCCGGACGAACCGGGATCAACGACTTCGGCCGTCAGCTTTGGCACACTCAAGGCGGCGCAGGCTCTTGGTGACCGACAGGCATTGCTCGACAGCGGACGCCAGGTATTGCGCCTGCATATCGGTGGCGATCTCGCCACCGGACTAGAAAAAATCAAGGCCGCCTTCAGCTCAGCCACTCACCCGTCGGCGGCTTGACCACCGACTACGGAACAGGAAAGTGCAACCATCATGAAATTGGGAATGATCGGACTGGGGCGCATGGGCGCCAACATGACCAGTCGTCTGTTACAGGGCGGTCACAAGATCGTCGTCTATGACCGCAGTGCCGACGCCGTCAAAGCGTCCGCCGGCACTGGCGCCACATCCGTCGCCGATCTCGTCAATCAACTCGAGTCGCCGAAAATCGCATGGGTCATGGTGCCCTCCGGCGCCGCGACTGAGGAGACGGTCAAAGAGTTGAGTGCTCTGCTCTCTGCAGGTGACACCGTGATCGACGGTGGCAACAGCAATTACAAGGACACCGTCCGTCGTGGCCACGAATTGGCCGCCAGCGGCATACACTACGTCGACGCCGGTACCAGCGGTGGTGTCTGGGGACTGAAGGAGGGCTACAGCCTGATGATCGGTGGGGATGCCGACGCGGTGGGTCGCCTGCAGCCGATCTTCGAAACCCTGGCGCCATCAGCTGAACTCGGCTGGGGCCATGTAGGGCCTACCGGGTCCGGTCACTTCACTAAGATGATCCACAATGGCATCGAGTATGGCATGATGCAGGCATTCGCCGAGGGCTTCGCCATTCTCAAGAAGAAGACGGAGTTCGACCTCGACCTGGCGGAAATCGCTGAAATATGGCGCCACGGATCCGTCGTGCGTTCATGGCTCCTCGACCTGACGGCGGAAGCGCTGAAAGAGGATCAGGATCTGACCGACATCGCCCCTTTCGTCTCCGACAGCGGCGAGGGGCGTTGGACCGTAGCCGAAGCCATCGAACTCGATGTCCCCGCCCCCGTCATCACCCACTCCCTCATCGCCCGCCTGCGCTCGCGCGATGAAGAAGGCTACGGCGACCGCATCCTCTCAGCCATGAGAAACAAATTCGGCGGCCACGCCATCAAGAAAGCTGGATCGTAACAAGGCGCAGCCGGTCTCAGTGCAGACCTCGTTGCCCCGACAGCCCGCGATTCGGCGTGGGCAGATCCTCTTCATCAGGCAGACCGATGAGGGCGCCATCGCGGAGCCACTCCAGGTCGCTGCCATAAAATTCCTCAATCAGGTCCCCCTCGAGGTGCTGCCGGACCTCAGCATGTGATGCCGCGCCGGACAGGTCGATGATCTCGTCGGGGTCCTGCTCCAGATCGAACAGTTGCACACGATTGCCTACCGGGATCAGCTTGTGGCGACCATCGTGAATCATCCGTGTCGCTCTGCGCCCTTCGCCCACCTCACCATAGAACCTCTGACGGCGCTCGCCGGTGATCATCGAATGTCCCTCGACGCTGGTTGGCGTGGGCACACCCGCCAATCCCAGCAGGGTCGGCATCACGTCCTGCCAGCCTACCAAACGATCGTCGAGTGTGTCGGCAGCCACTACGCCCTCATGACTCTGTGCCGCCGTGCGCGAGGATCATCGGCGCCTGCGCTGACTCCTCGTAAAACATTCGTTTCGCCCACAACCCGTGTTTGCCGAGCATATCGCCATGATCGGAGGAGAACAGGATGATCGTATTCTCGATCACGAAATGTCTGTGCCATCGTGGGCAGAGGTGGCATCGACATCTCCGTAAATACACGATCTCCATGGGCCTTCGGCGGGCAACCCGTCATCAACGTACGTCGCGCCGGGACACAGACTGGCGTCTCCGCATACGCCCGTGGAAAGCGCACGCCATTGCGTGACAACTGATCGAGAGTTGGCGTGCGGACACATGCGTGACCGCAAGCGCCAAGCAGGGAACCGGGCCAGTGGTCGATCGTCACCAGCAGAACGTTGGGCTGCGTGAGGCTTTTCGAGGTTGAAGTATTCAGCGGTCACCGTAATATATATGTGTATGGTTTTTGTCGATTCCGCGTATCGCAAGTGTTGGCGGGCGCGTTCTTGCCCACAGAAAGGACTGATTCAAGACATGCCGAATATGGCACAGGTGCTCAAGGAGGAGATCACGCGCTTGTCGCGCAAGGAGATCCGCAATGTCTGCGACCCCTTGCGCAAACAAGTACAGACGCTGCGCCGAACCGTGCGCGACCAACAAACAACGATCAACCGACTCGAACGAGCCCTCTCGAAGATGGTCGCGCAAACGTCGGACACGGGAACCGCGCTCTATGCAACAGCGAGTGGTGGCGCCCAAGAAACGACGCGTGCACGAGTTACACCGGCTTCGATCAAGCGCCATCGACTGCGCCTGAATCTGTCCCAGGCCGAACTCGGCGAGATTCTCAGGGTCAGCACCAACACGATCGTGCGCTGGGAAAAAGGTATGTCCTCGCCGCGCGCCCACCATCGCACCGCACTGCTGCGCGTGCGTGATATGGGCAGACGTGACGTCAACAAGATCCTCGAAGAGTAATCGGTACTACAAAAAACAAGGAACCGGCCCCCATCACGCTGCGGCGAAATGGGGGCCGTCTTCATACCACTCGCGATCGTCAGCCCCCGGCCTTCTCATACAGATCCCGACCGGCAACAAGGGCCTCGATCTTGCGATCTGCCACGGAGCGCTTCAGCATCCAGAAACCACAGTCCGGATTGATGTAAGCGATTCGCTCCAGATCGATGACTTTCGCCGTTGCGTCGATCCGTTGGGCAATCTCCTCGGCGGACTCTACGACATTGGTCTTGATATCGACGACACCAAGACCGAAACGCACTTTCGTATCGATCTCTTTCAACGCCGGCAACTCCCAGTTGCCCCGATGTGCCAACTCCAGCAGCACATGGTCGGCGTGCAGACCACTGAGGTAGTCGATCAGGTTCTGCCAACTCCCCTGTTGAATCGACTGCCCACCGTAGTTGCCGAAACAGAGATGCACCGCAGGCGTTTTCTGCACCTTGTCGAGAATTCGATTCATACCCTCCAGGGCCCACTCCCATTCTTCCGAGTGACCGGGTAGATTCGCCTCATCCACTTGCACCACGTCGGCGTCGATTTCGGCGACCTGCGCCGCCAGCACATCGGCGAGCGCATTGCTGAGATCGGCGTACGAGCCATAGTGATTGTCGAGCAACGTCTTGCACAACATATGTGGGCCCGTCAGGGTGAATTTCAGCTTGTGCGACGTGAGCGCGCGGGCGAGTGAAAAGTCCCCGGGAAGGTCCAGAGATCCCTCATCCAGAGGGCCGTCGACGACGGCACTTGGGCGCACGCGGAAGGACATACCCGCGTCCTTGCGAAATGCGGCCACGTCAGAGCGTGTCACCTGCTCCCGCACATTCCCGAGTGGCTTCACGAAGTATTCGATCATGCCATTTGTTTCGGGGTGGTCGGTATCGAACCGACCCAGTTCTCCGTCAGCGATCACGTCGATACCGGCGTTCTCCTGGGTCTTCAGGATCACAGCCATGGCATCGCGCAGGCCCTGTTCCGACGGTAGTGCGATGAGCCAATCAGGTACGGGGTAACTCCCCACCACCGTCGTCAGAATACCCATCGAAAAAAATTCTCCTTATCAGATTGTGTAGTTGATTTT
>DPVW01000023.1:10287-18902 GCA_003529325.1 Candidatus Latescibacterota bacterium
CTGTTATTGGGAGGACAGCGCCTGAGCCTGCTCGAGGCTCTCAAGCACAATGCCCGCGGTAATCACTTCGGGCAACACCAAGGGTTGTTCCGGTCTGCCACCAGCAAAGATGACGTAGAGTGGTACACCTGAACGACCGAAGGCGCGAATCATGTCCGTGATCTGGGCATTGCGGCTGGTCCAATCGGCCTGCACCATGACGACATCCAACTCGTCAAAGCGGGCCCGCACGTCGGCATCGGCCAGGACGGTGCGTTCATTGACCTTGCACGTCCAACACCACTCTGCGGTAAAGTCGATGAATATGGTACGTCCCGCGGCGATGTGGCTCTCGATGCGGCTGACATTAAAATCCTCCCAGTCGATAGCGGTGCTCTGCGTGGTATCCGCAGCAGCACTCTCCACGAGCAGTGGTCGCAGGAAGATGACATAACCGCCGATGGCGACCAGCAGGGTTGCCACCCAAGCCGCCAGGCGTTGTCCGCCACCGCTGCGCAGATCGACCCATGATCCAAGCAGCCACGCGCCAAGGGCCAGGCAGAGGAGAAAAGCGCCGGTCCAAACGACCGCTTCCATGCCCAATTGTTTGCCCAACACCCACAACAACCACAGCACAGTCGCCATCAGCAGAAACCCCATGCCCTGCTTGAAGCGTTCCATCCAAGCGCCTGGTTTCGGTAGAAAGCGCATCCAACCTGGATTCCAGGCGAGTACGAGATATGGCAGCGCCATACCCAGGCCGGCGGCTGCGAAGATGACAAAGATGGTAGTCGCAGGCTGGCTGAAAGCGAACCCCAGAGCCGCGCCGAGAAAAGGGGCTGTACAGGGCGTGGCGAGAATCGTCGCCAACACACCGTTGAAGAAACTACTTCCCAGGCCTTCGGAGTCGGCGAGACCGCCAAAGGAGGTCGATCCGGGCAAACGAATCGTGACGACTCCAAAGAGACTCAACCCCAGAACGAAGACGAGGGAGGTCAGAAACAGCACGAAACCGGGAGACTGGAACTGGAAACCCCAGCCGATCTGCTCCCCCCCTGCCTGCAGGACAGCCACCGTGGCGGCGAGCCCCAGAAAAGTGACAAGGATGCCACCGGTGAAAGCGAGTCCGAGTTGTCGTACGCGCGCCTCCGACTCTCCTGCCTGGGCAACCAGAGACATGACCTTGAGGGAAATGACGGGCAGCACACAGGGCATGAGGTTCAGAATGAGTCCCCCCGCCATGGCCATCAGCAGATAACGCCATATGCCCCCTGTCGCCACGTCGGCCTGCCCGTATTCGGTTTCAAGCAGGTCGAAAGTCGCTCGGGACGTCACCGTAAGGTCGAGAGAGACCGTTCGATAACGGGGTTCGCCGTTGGCCAACTCGAAGGCGAGGACGCCCGTCAATTGCTGCACGGCCGGTTCCCCAGCATACGGGACGATCTCAAACTGGGAAGTCGCCGAACCGAATCTCACCTCGGTCCGTGGTCCCGCTTCGATGTAGGCGCCCTCACCGACGTCCATGGGAAAGAAGTCGGGTAGGTTGCCATGGTGACCGCCACCACCATCACCCGCACTCTCCACGCTGACCTCCACACGCCTGATCCCTTGGCCGATATCGGCAACGGTGTGTTGCCACTGCACAGGGTCATCCGGCCTCAGGGGCGATACCAGCAGGTCATGATACCCTTGGAGAATCCCAGTTTCCGGGATCCGCGTCCCGGGCACATGATCCCATGCCACCGTCGTATCCCCCGGGATACAGATGTCAGCACAGACCAGCCAAGACACCTGAGCGCCAAGATGGATCGTGTCGGGGAGTACGTGGGGCGTGCGCACGCGCGCGAACAAGGCGACCTGATCGGCGTAGCCGAAGACGGTGAGATCCCCTGCCTCCGAATAGCGATGGGGACCGGGCCAACGGAGTTGCCCGGCAACAAACCCCTCGGGCAGGTCCCAGTTGATGCGGGTCGGTAAACCGGCATCACCACTGAAAGCCCAGTAGGTATGCCAGTTGGGGGCCATATCCAGCACGACGGCGATGTCGAAGGCGGAATCAGCCTGCACGTGTGGCGCATCGATCAGCAGCCGCGCCTGTACCGGGTGTACGGTGCCAAGACCCTGAGCCGAGCAGGAGAGGGCGATCAACAGCAGGCATGTGAAGGTAAGGCCACCACGCATCATCTTGTCTCTGACTCACGATCCGCGTAGCGATCCGCTACCACCGCTGCCGTCCGACCAGCATAGGCGACAGCGAAGCAGACCAGTGTTCCCATCACGATAAACCAGGGCCAGCCGATACTCGTCGTCTGCTTGATGAGCAGGACGAGGAGAATGCTGATGATGGCGCCGGCGGCATTCGTCATTGTGTTGCCCCGATCACGCGTCAGGAAGCCGAGCAGGAAGATGCCGAGCAACGCGCCATAGAAGAACGTCATCACGCCGAGGGCGATAGACAACAGATCTGTCTGCGGATTCGCTTCGTAGTAATAGACGACGAGCAACGCTACACCTACGAGCAGGACGCCGATGACCACCATCGACAGCCGCCCGGCGAGCAGGTAGTGCCGCTGTGTGCCATTGCGGTGGAAGTGAGGTCGGTAGATATCGGACACAAAGGTCGCCGACATGGCGGCCATGGCTGAATCGAGGCTGGACATGGCGGCGGCGAAGACGGCGGCCAGCACCAGACCCGTAACACCCGCAGGCAGACCGCTGACGATATAGTGCAGGAAGAAGTGTCCATTCTTGCCCGAGTCGGCAAGCATCTCGGCGGCGATGCCCATGGGCTCACCTGCGGGCAGATGGGCGACATAGACGAACAGCATCTGCCCGACACCGAGGAACAGGGTCGTGACGAGGAGGCCGACAAAACCACTCATCCAGAGCGATCGCTGGCCCTCACGACTCTCGCGGCACGTCAGCAGACGTTGCACCATGTCGTGGTCGGTTCCGTGCGTCGCCATGGTCAGGAAAAACCCACCGATGACGGCGGGCACGACATGATACGGATTGGTGAGAATATCCCAACCACTGCCGTCACCGAGATCGAAGATGCGAAACTTGTCGTTGGCAGCAAGGAAGTCGACGGTCTCAGAAAATGTCAGCGGCACGTCTCCAAAGAGGCTGACCAGGGCGATCACGCCACCACCGACGAGGACGATCGCCTGCAGCACATCGGTCCAGATCACTGCCTTGATCCCGCCAAACCATGTATAGACGACAGCGACCATGCCGAGCAGAACGATGCTCAAGGACAGACTCAACCCGGTGGCGACCTCAATAGCGATGGCCCCGATGAACAGCCGCGCCCCACTGGCGAACAGACGCCCAAGGAGGAACACGGCGGCCGTCGTGGTTTGCGTCGGCGGGCCGAAACGTTCGGCCAGAAAACCGTAGATGGTGAGCACACGCAACCGGTAGAAGGCGGCGATAAAGACCGACGCCAAGACGAAACGCGCCGCAATCGTACCCACCGAAAACTGCAGATACGTCATATTCCGGATGTATCCCTGCTCCGGCGCCCCAAGAAAGGTGGCGGCACTCGTCTCCGTCGCCACCATCGACAGCAGTGCCGCCCACCAGGGGATGCTGCGCCCCCCGAGGAAGTAGTCCTCCAGATCATCCTGTTTACGACTCAACCACAAGCCGATGGCGATGGTTGATCCGAGATACAACAGGATCGCAAGCCAGTCGTATAACGTCACGTCTCAAGCCCCATAGGCGCCATCATACCGGGGCCAATGTGGAATACGACGGGGTTTCAAGCTCGATCCGTGCTCCCAGACTGACGAGATCACCGAAAAAGTCCGGATAGGACTTGCCCACCGTCTCGGCATCGAGCACGACGACGCCGTCGCGGCTGCGCAGTCCCATCAAGGCCTGCATCTGCGCTACGCGGTGGTCGTGGAAGGTCGCCGCATCGTGACCGCCAGCATACCCATCGGGACACCCACGAATCACGATCGCCTCTTTCTCTTCATGGCAGTCGACGCCAAAACGGCGCAGTTCGTTCACCGGCACCAAAATTCGGTCACACTCCTTGTAGCGCAGATTGCCGATTCCGTAGAAGCGACTCGTCCCTTCTGCATGGGCGGCGACGGGCAACATGGCCAGCACCGCATCCGTCGCCAGGTCACCGTCGAAGTCACACCCACGTAGTCCGTTGTGACCACGCAGTTCAACGCGCGCGCCATCCCACGAGACATCGACCCCCATCTGGCGCAACAATGCGAGCACGGCCCGCTCACCCTGGCGATCCTCGTACAGTCGTTCGACGATGATACCACTGCTCGTGATCGCCCCTGCCGCCAGAATCGCGGCGGCGGAGGGCCAGTCGCCATTGACGGAAAACTCCCCGGCGTGATAGCTCTGGCCAGCGGCGATGTGAAAGGACATCATGTCGTCACCGGCGCTCACCACGACACCGGCCTGGCGCATCACTTCCATCGTCGTGTGCACCAGCGGTTGCGAAATCAGTTCGTCCGTGATCTCGATGCGGACATCCTCTCCCACCAGAGGGGAAAGCAGCAGCAGAGAGCTGAGAAATTGAGATGAACGACTGCCGCTGATTCGTATCGTGCCACCGTGCAGCGTACCGCCACGAATCGTGGCGGGCAGACGACCACCGGTGGAGTCCACCGACGCACCCAACTGCTCGAGACCGGAGAACAGTTCGTCATGGGGACGTTGTCCGAGGGATTCAGGAAAGGGTGTCTCCACACGCAACTCTGACAGCAATGCACCGACACCCATCAGCATGCGCGCTACGGCACCGGCATTGCCGACATTGAGCACACCGGGGTTGGTGGGGCGGCCGCCAAAACCATGAACGTGCAGATGGCGGCCACCATCGTCGTCGATTTCTTCCCGGATGCCGGCACCCAACTCGAGCAGACAGGCACGCAACGCATCGGCATCCTGCGACTGCGCCGGATGGTGAATGACACTCTCCCCCTCCGCCAAGGCGGCGACCAACAGATAGCGTGTCGTGTAGTTCTTCGAGGACGGCGGCTTCAGACTGCCACGTAACTGTTCAGTGAAATGGACCCGTGCCTTCATGAAGTGCCCTGTCGCTTTTGACACTAGAAATCGCCTGTGCGGGATTCGTATTTTGTCGGCTTGCCATGACTCCCGCCACCGATCTGCACCCAATGGGCCATCCAGTCGATGACATCGTCGATCGGTGTTTCCGGCGGGCCGAGACGATCGGTCAGGGCCGTCGTGTCCCCCAACAGCGCCCTCTCAGCCTCCTGCCCGATGAACTCGGGATCGCGGCCAACAATGACGCCAATGCGCTCGGCGATGTCGCGCACGGACAGTACGGATTCACCGGTCATGTTCAATGTTGTCTGAGGGTTGGTGCACAATGGGAAGGAGCGCGCAAGGTAGGCATTGGCATCCCCTTGCCAGATCTGATTCACGTGCCCCATGGTGACATCGATAGGCTCTCCCGTCCACACACGCCAGGCGATATCATGGATGATGCCATAGCGCAACTCGGTGGCATAGAACAGGCGCATCGTGCATAACCGGGCTCCGGCGGACCGCGCCGCGTGGTCGGCGATCCGCTCGCCACCGAGTCTGGACTGGGCGTATTCGCCAACGGGCTCGGTCGAGTCCGATTCGTTGGCGCCACGACTCGTGATGGGCGTAAAAGCGTAGACATTGCCGGAACTGACGTAGGATATCTGCGCCTCGCGATAACGCTCGACAGCACGTGCCGGCAACAGACTGTTCATCGCCCACGTCATCGACGGATTGCCGGCAGAGCCAAACTTGAACCCCGCCAGCAGAAACATGTGGGGCGCATCCGGCAGATCCCGCAAGGCGGTATCATCCAGCAGATCGGCTTTTATCGTCGTCACGCCGATGCTGTCCAGCTGGGCCCGCGTCTGCTTGTCGGAGAACCGGGCGACACCGATCACACGCCGTCCACCTTGGGTCGCGCCCGCACGTACGAGAAGTTCTGCCAGTGTAGGCCCCATCTTGCCACCGACGCCGAGGATGACGACGTCCCCTTCATAGCGGGATACGGCGTCGCGTACCGCTGCCGAAGGCGCCGTCATACGTTCGATAAGTTGCTGCTCGGTATTCAGCTCGCCTGCCAATTCGCCATCCCTTTGCGCCCCCTCGCGTTGTGAGTCAACACATGGCCCTCTATCTTACGGTTCACCGGGCTCGAGGTCGAGACTATACGCCCTCTACGTGCCGACGCCTGGCTCTCGCTCACCTCCCTCAAGACGCCCATCTCCTCCGATGACCGACGCCTCTCGTAAAGGTTCCAGCAAATCTCTCGACCTCTTTGAGGCGGGCCGACGCGACACCGGCGATCAGCCATTGGCGGCGCGCCTGCGGCCGCGAGTGCTCGACGAATTTGTCGGCCAGGATCATATCCTCGGTCCCGGGCGCCTGCTGCGTCGCGCCATCCAGGCCGATCAGCTGACATCTCTCATTTTTTATGGTCCACCCGGTACGGGCAAGACTACACTCGCCCTCGTCATCGCCAATACAACCAAATCGCACTTCATCACCATCAACGCCGTCCTTGCCGGGATCGCGGACATTCGCTCCGCCGTCAAAGAGGCAAAAGAGCGGCACGACCTCTACGGCCATCGGACGATCCTGTTCATCGACGAGGTGCACCGTTTCAACAAGGCGCAACAGGATGCGCTGCTGCCATGGGTGGAGAATGGCACGGTCATCCTCATCGGTGCGACAACGGAAAACCCCTACTTCTCCGTCAATCGACCGCTGGTCTCTCGCAGCCGCATCTTTCAGCTACGTGACCTGGAGGCCAAGGACCTACGGCGCATCGTACAACAGGCTTTGACAGACGAGGCCCGCGGTTATGGCAACCGGCAGGTGCACCTGGACGACGATGCCCTCGAACACCTTGTCGAAGTCTGCAATGGCGATGCTCGCACCCTGCTCAACGCTGTCGAGCTCGCCGTAGAAACCACCCCGGCGGAGGCCGGTGTCATTCAGGTGACGCTTGGTGTGGCGGAAGAGTCGATCCAGCAACGCGCCGTGCTCTACGACAAGGAAGGCGACTATCACTTTGATACGATCTCTGCCTTCATCAAATCCCTGCGCGGCTCCGATCCGGATGCGACGGTCTATTGGTTGGCACGAATGGTCTATGCCGGGGAAGATCCTCAGTTCATCCTGCGTCGCATGATCATTTTCGCCGGTGAAGATGTGGGCCTTGCGGATCCCAATGCGCTGCCTGTCGTCACCGCCGCAGCAGCAGCATTTGATCGTGTCGGCCTGCCGGAGGGTCGCTTCCACCTGGCCCAGGCCGCCCTCTACCTGGCGACGGCGCCGAAGAGCAACTCGACCTTCGCCTTCTTCGCTGCGCTGTCCGCCGTTGAAGCCGAGGGCAGTGCCGATGTCCCCAATCCTCTGAAGGATGCCAGCCGCGATGCAGAGGGTCTGGGGCACGGGGCCAACTACCTCTACCCCCATGCCTATCGCGATCACTGGGTGGCACAGCAATACCTGCCCGACAGCATGCACGGACGGGTGTTCTATGAACCCTCCGACCAGGGGCACGAGCGCGATATCGGTGACATGGTGCGCCGGCGACGCGAACTGCAGCTCGCCGCCGTCGTCGAAGGGGATGATGGGCACGTGGAGGCACTGACCCATTCGCCTGAAGACCGTCGGCGCGATCAGTGGCTGGTTCGCGCAACCGGGGACCTGTCAGCCCAACTCGACCACGTCCGCCAACGACTCTTTGCCGCCCTGCCACTGACCCGTCATCATGTTGTGCTCGATGTTGACGCCGGATCGGGCCTGCTGACCTGGGAGGCGATCCGGCAGGTTCCGGAGGGGTCGGTCTGGGCTTTGTGCACAGATCGCGTCGCCGCCGTCGGTGTGCGGGAGATGGCCGCCCAGCACCTTGACGAACTCGATCGTCCCGTAGTCCTGGAGGGCCCCATCTCGCGAGTGGGTACCCTGGTGAGGCTGCAACCAGAAGGTGAAAGGCTGCGCTTCGACGCCATTATCGCGCGCAACGCTTTCGGTGATCTCGAGGATCGTGAGTCGGGGATCCACAGCATCGCCGCTCTGCTCGCCCCGGGGGGCAGGATCAGCCTGGCAGAGACGGTACCACTTCTCAGTCAGCGGCTGACGGCGCTGCTCAAACTCGATACCCTCGGTGAGGATCTGAGTGCGAAGGTGTTGCAGGCAGAAGCAGACATCTACACCGACCCGGACAATCCAAAGGTGACGTGGGAGCCGGAAAATCTGGGAGCGATCTGGTCGGCGTCAGGTCTGGTGGATGTCGAGGTGGAAACCGAGAAACTGACGGCGAGACGGCGACTGACAAGCCATCACCTGGGCAGCTGGTTTCACCCGGGGGGGGCCAAACACCGCACCTTTGCCAGCTTCCTGCGGCGCTATCTCGAGGAGGGTGAATTGAGGAAGGTGCGCGATCACTTTGAGGCGGCATTGCTGAATCGCGAGGTACAGTGGTCGACGACCTATGCGTATGTGCGGGGTCAGGCGCCGACCGAAGCCTAGCAGTCCGTTGACAAAGTCGCTCTGAAGGCGAGGCCGAGGCTTTCGGGGGGGCACCCGCCGCAGGTGGGTCCGTAATCTGGCGCGCGACCGAAGCGGGTCGGTGGAACCCG
>DPVW01000245.1:0-165 GCA_003529325.1 Candidatus Latescibacterota bacterium
AGCTTGTGGAAGATGCCCTCGCGCTCCATCAGCTCTGCGTGTGTGCCGACCTCGGCGATCTTGCCGTCGTCGATCACGACCAGACGATCTGCCGAGCGCAGTGTCGACAGCCGATGGGCGATGGCGAAAGTCGTGCGCCCCGCCACGAGCCGCTGAATCGCCTCC
>DPVW01000245.1:463-2627 GCA_003529325.1 Candidatus Latescibacterota bacterium
CCACGAGCCGCTGAATCGCCTCCTGCAGTTTCTTCTCTGTGGGCGTGTCCACCGCCGAGGTGGCCTCATCGAGGATCAAGATCTTTGGGTCGTGTAAGATCGCGCGGGCAATTGCGATGCGTTGCTTTTCTCCCCCCGACAGCCTGCCACCACGTTCGCCGGCAAGCATATCATAACCTTCCGGTTTGGTCAGAATGAATTCGTGCGCGTTGGCCGCCTTGGCGGCAAGCACGATTTCTTCGAAGCCGGCGTCCTGTCGTCCATAAGCGATGTTCTCAGCGAGGGTGCCATTAAACAAGAAAGACTCCTGAGCCACCATGCCGATCTGGCCTCGTAGATCCTCAAGTCGAATGTCCCGCAGATCGACACCATCGAGCTCGATCCCTCCCTTGTCGGCATCGTAGAAACGACAGATCAGATTGATCAGCGTGCTCTTGCCGACACCGGACTTGCCCACAAGGCCGATCATTTCGCCCGGTTCCACCTCGAGGCTGACATCCTTCAGGATCGGTTTTCCAGGGTCGTAACCGAACCACACATTGCGGAATACGAGACGACCCTGCAGATCGGTGAGTGGTTTGGCATCGGCAGAATCGAAGGATTCAGGACGGGTATCGAGGATCTCGAAGATGCGTTCCGCCCCGGCAAAGGCGCGGGTGAGGAAATTGTTGATGCCGGAGAAGAACTGCAGCGGGCCGTATAACATCCAGATATAGGAGATGAAGGCCATCAGGTCGCCGAGTGTCAGCTCTCCATTGAGGATCTTCAGACCACCAAAATACCAGGTCAGGAAGAGGCCGAAGGACATGATAAAATTGAGGATGGCGGAGAAGATGAACCACGAGCGCTCCGCCGTGACCGACATGTCGCGCAATTCGTCATTTGTGCGCGTGAATTTTCGCAGCTCACGTGGTTCCTGGGCAAAGGCCTTGACGACCCGAATTCCATGGATCGACTCATTCAGATGCACGTTGAACAAGGACCACTTGGTGTGAAACTGCGTCCACAGGCGGCGCAGGGTGCCAAACTTCTTCAGGCCACCAATGACGATAAATGGTATCGGGAACAAGACGTAGAGTGTCAGATCCCAGCTCATGTACAGCAGAATGCCAAGGACGCCGACCAGCATCAGAAAGTTGCTCAGCAGGAAAGGCAGGCCGAAGAGGAGAAACATCTCCAGACGATCCGCATCCTGCATGAAACGGGAGATCAGACCACCTACCTGGCGCTTGTCAAAAAAACGCACCGGCAGAAACTGCATGCCGCCGTAGAGCCGGGAGCGGATGTGTTGGGCAGTACGCCCCGCCAGTTCGGCCCGCAAGAGGCCGTCGGCGATCTCGAACAACCAGTGGATCAGCGTCGTTGCCGCCAGCCCACCCACGAGCATTCCGAGCAACTCGAGAGCGTTATCCGGTCGTTGTGTGAGGGTGTTGACGATGTATTTGACGAGTTGTGGCGGCAACAGGCCCAGAGCTGACATGGTGACGGATATGGCCATGAACAGGACCACCTTACCCTTGTACGGCTCCAGGAACATGGCGATGCGTTTGATCGTGTCGATTCGGCGAATGCAGAAAGGGCAGATGCCGTCTCGCTCCGGCAGCAGTCGATTGCACTTGGCGCAGCGCGTGCGCTCCAACACGGTCGGCAACTCCAGCGCCTCTCCCTTGGCCAGGTTGCGAATCGCTGCCGCCGCTTCCGAGAACAGGGCGGCCAACGACCGCGAATAGTGCATGACTTCCTGTCCGAGCCCGTCCTTGCGTTCGATCTCCAGCTGGGCGGCCCCTACCAGATCCGTCGTGCGCACCTCACCGATCTCGTCCTTATGGAGCTCGACGATCTCGCCAGCCCCGCGCTGTTCGTCATCGGCGGCCACCAACAGCACACGCTCGTCGGTAACCAGCAACCAGCGCTGACCAAAACGCTCCCCATCCATCATGTCCGCCGCTAGGCGGATGTGGACTTGCTCGCTCGTGCCGACTCGCGAACCAAGGGCCGCTTTTAGCCAGGTTGGTTCAGCCTCGATGAATTCGGGGGCAGGTTGCATGTTATGGCTGCACCGCGATGATTTCCGACACCGACTGCTGCAGGCGGACCAACTCAGCGAAGTGACCGTCTGCCGCCATCAACTCCTCGTGCGTCCCGACCTCGACGATGCGTCCCT
>DPVW01000093.1:0-275 GCA_003529325.1 Candidatus Latescibacterota bacterium
TTCTGCTCAGGCCATACAGCCCGGTAAAAACGCACGCCCAGTAGCCGTAGCCGGGATGGGCGAGGATGAGCAGGCCCAGCAGAGCACCACCCAGAATGGCAACCGGCACCGTGCGACGGGGATCTGTTCGGGACAAGACACATTCCAGCGCCCAAATTGGCCAGGGCAACAGGGCGTAGAGGATACAAGCTGCAGCCGGCCCATGATGAGGACCTGTTGCAGGTGCCAGAAGCAGAGCACGAAACCGAGACCGGTTACGAAGGCGGCGCCGCGGC
>DPVW01000093.1:606-10740 GCA_003529325.1 Candidatus Latescibacterota bacterium
GCGGCATAGGCACCGAGGCCGGACAACACGTGGCTCAGGGTGAGCACAACCTTCAACGTCAGATACGTGTCGCCAACCAGCAGATTGAGCAGGCCGACGCTCCAGAAAAAGAGGAAACCATAGAACTGCAGGTACGGAGAGCCGGTGCCCAGGTCGTAGGTCCAGAATGGCAACTCGCCGAAGGCCATCGTCGCTGAAGTGATGTCGGCATAGGCGAGGTGGTAGGAAGAATCCGCCGCCCAGTTGAAGTGACCGGGACTCAGATAACAACGGACGAAAACGAAAGAGCTCGCCAGGAGCAGGCAGATGGTCGCTGACTCGCTGGTGAAGACCGACCACAGGAAGGCACTGAGATGGCCACCGGCAAACTCGAGCGTGGCATGGTCAAGCACAATGCCACGATGGCAGCCAGCAGCAGTCCGTCCACCGGCCTCAGCGACACCAGACGGCTCACGGCCCGCCAATAGCTACCTGGATCCAGATAGCTGACCGACGCTGCCATGGGATGGAACCTGGCCATCGTCGTGTACTGGAACAGCAGCAGACGTAAAGTCAGCGCCATTCGTGCTTCGGATACCGTCGTTTCAATTCCTTACGCAGCTCGGGATAGGTGCGTTCCCAGAAGCCTGGAAGGTCATCGGTGACCTGTGCCGGTCGAAAGTTGGGCGCCAGGATTTCAAGCAGTACGCAGATGCGACCGCCGCCGACACGTGGCGTCTGCGCCAGACCATAGAAGTCTTGAATTCGCGCCCGGCCCCGTGGTGGCTCGCCGGGAGTGTAGGTGATCTTCATGCCGTGTCCACTTGGCAGACGCACGCGCTCCGGTGCCATCTGCTCGACGAACTGCTGGTCGGGCCAACTCATCGCCTGACGCAGATGGTCGAGAACTGGCGCCCGGCGTATGCTGCTCCAGCGTGTGGCATCGCCGACGATCTCGCTGTAGACGACGGCCAGATCGTCGCTGTCGTAACTCAGCAGACCCCGTTCCGGGAACCACTCGGCCACACAACGGACCCGTGCCAACCAGCCATCGCCGCTCCAATTTTCGAAATGGAGCGCACCCTCCACGATGCGTGAAGTCAGGATCTGCGCTGCCGCCACACGGTCCCCAGGCAGCCGACGAACTGGCTGCAGTGCCAGCGCGCCAAAATGTAATGCCTCGACCTCGACGACAGCCTCTTCCTGCTCGTCCCACTCAAGCTCCACCCGTTGCTCGACACGGTGCGGGAACAACTCGCCAAGCCATGCCGGTTCGACGATGGTCGCCAGGGAGATGACGGTGTGCACACCGCCGCCTTCGGACCGCGGGGCTTCTACCTCGCGCGCTGCCACAGGCACCAGGACCGAGGCATCTCCCACCACCGTGTCGCGGTCCAGCAGGACACGCCGCCGACCTTCCATTTCGCAGGTGCGGTTGTCGAGACTGCGTCTTAAGGCGACATGGTCGGCATACCCCGTCAGCACGCAGCGGGCGAGTTCGGCATCCGCATCGGCAGGTGGCGCCTGCTTTCTGTTGCCGACGAGACGATTGACAATGGCGCCGTACTGCCGTGCAGCCCGATGCACCTGCCGGCATGCCGTTGCATGCACGCCGAGTTGGGCACAGCGTCCGGCGTCGAAGTCGGTGCTGCGCGCCGCCTCAAAGGCGCGTTCCCGCACACCCAAATCCGAGGGCCAGTCGTTGTCGGTAGGCGTGCGGAAGAGGGCGGCCAGGGGTCGTGTGCATAGATCCCGCTCAGCGACGAGCGCCGCCCAGACGGCAGCCCGCTCCCCTACCCCACGGCGGGCCCCCTCAAGCAGCATGCGTGCCAGACGTGGATGCGCGGGTATGTCGACCATGGCCTGGCCGTCGTCGGTGAGCGCACCCGAGTTGTCGATGGCCCCCAGGTCACGCAACAAGTCATGCGCTCGTTGCAGTCGCGCCGCCGCCGGCGGGTCCAGCCACGGGAAATCGGCCGCCTCGAGGCCAAAGGCCCGAATCTGCAGCACCCCCTCGGCCAGATCGACGCGGTGAACTTCGGGTGTGTTCCGCTCCGGGCGTTGGTCTGCCTCAGCCCGCGGCCACAGTCGCACGCACGAGCCAGTCGCCGTGCGCCCGGCGCGGCCGCTGCGTTGTTGTGCCGAAGCTTGTGAGATGCGTTCCACGAGCAAGGCATTGACGGCTCGCACCGGATCGTATCGATGGACCCGCGCCAGTCCCGAATCGATCACACAGCGAATGCCATCAATCGTGATCGAGGTCTCAGCCACGTTGGTCGACACGACGACACGCCGTTCGCCCCCACCCCCCCGCACGGCGCGGTCCTGTTCGTTGGGGGACAGGTTGCCATGCAGGGGTAACACAACGATGGGCCCGTCCTGCGGTCGCAACCGACGTCGGCAGGCCTCGACGGTGCGGCGGATCTCATATGTACCTGGCAGGAACAGCAACGCATCCCCTGCACCCCCTTCGTCCAGCCAGCGCCGCAGAGCACGACTCGCCCGTTCCCACACCGGCGCCTCCCCATGGGCGTCATCATAGCTGATGTCCACGTCGTGGATGCGACCTTCGGCACGCACCGCCGGACAGGAGAGAAAATCAGCTACGACATCCGCCTCGAGGGTGGCGGACATGACGACGAGACGCAGGTCGGGACGGCGCCCGGCGCGCAGTCGGCGACACAGACCAAGAGCCAGGTCGGCAGCCAGAGATCGTTCATGGAACTCGTCGAGGAGTACGGCGCCGACGCCGTCCAGCGTCGGATTGGCCTGCAACTGGCGCAGGAACAGTCCCTCCGTAAGGAATAGTATCCGCGTCGCCGCTGTCACCTGCCGATCGTGTCGTGTCTGGTATCCGACCAGATCCCCCACCCGACAGCCAAGTTCGTCGGCAACCCGTTGTGCCACGACCCGCGCCGCCAGACGCCGCGGTTGCAGGACAAGAATCCGACCCGCGACTCCACCGCGCAGCAGCATCTGTGGGACTTGTGTGGTCTTTCCCGATCCCGTCGGCGCAGTCAGTACTGCCGCACCTGACGTCTCGAGCGCGGCCAGCAGCTGCGCCTCGACTTCGTGGATGGGCAGTCTCACCGGCAGATCAGACAACCGGCCGCGTCCAGTCGCCAGTCGACGTGTTCGAGGCCCTTGGTCATAACTGCAGCAAGCTTTTCGGGTCGTCGTCACAGGCGTCGAGGTAGCGCTGCACCAACTGTCGGGCGCGTCCCGGCAGGCGAGCCAGATGATGGCTCGACTTTAGTGCCTCATGTTGGCCCGCCTCGTGTTTCATTATCGGATAGCCCACCTTCCAATAGGCGGCGTGCATCGTCCAGCGGAGCAGCCCCTCCGGATTCCAGCCACGGTGCCATAGGTTGGCATTGTAGTAGAGGATGTCTCCCGGCTCCATGCACACCTCGATGCCGGCACTGATCTCACCTGCTACGCCGGCGCCGGCGGCGGCGATCTCCTCCTCCGTAGAGGCGCGCAGGTGGGAACCGGGGACGACGTGCAGAAAGCTGTCGGTCGCCGCGATCGGTGCGTTGAACTGCAGCACGTGCCCGTGATGCCGGCGCAGATACTGCTCTTCATCCGGGGCGCCGGGTTTGCCGATATCGCGATGCCAGGCCATGCGATAGTCGCGACCCCCACCGCTGGCGAGCATGCCGAACAGGCTGTGACGGACCGGTCCACCCAGCAACTGCTCCATGTCGTCGGCCACATCCTCATCGAGCCACTCGCCCCAGGCAGCCTCGTATTTGTCCGGATGCATCATGTGTGACGTGCGGTCCAGAATCCCCGCCCCCTCGTCGATCCATGGCACCGTACATTCCCCGGCGCGGGCGCGGGCAATCAGGTTATCGACGCCGGCACGCAGGGCGCGCAGACGGGCTTCATCGAAGGCCCCCCGCAGCAACAGAAAACCGTCCCGGTCCAGGGCGCGGCGGTCCTTTGCATCGATCGGCATTTACTCTCTCCGTCGTCATCAATACGCCAGCAACGTCAGGTTGCCGACGAGCGACATGTTCTCTACGATAAGACAACCAAGCCATTCTTCGAAGGACAAGCTGACATGAGCGAACAGATTACGCCAGAGCAGGTGGTGGCCAAGCGTACACTCGTAGGCGAGGGTTCGCTGTGGGATCCGGAGGATAACGTCCTCTACTGGATCGACATCCTCTCCCACGAACTCTACATCTACGACCCGGCGACGGGGACCAACCGAACGATCCCTACCTGCCAGGCTGTCGGCACCGTCGTCAAACGGGCCGCTGGCGGATTGGTGCTGGCCCTGCACAACGGTTTCGCATTTCTCGACCTGGATACGGAGAAGATCACACCCATCGCAGATCCCGAACGTGAGATTCCCGCCAACCGCTTCAACGATGGCAAGTGTGATCCCGCGGGTCGCTTCTGGGCGGGAACGATGGAATTCAACGGCAAGCAAGACGCCGGGGCCCTGTACTGTTTGGATGCCGACCACAATGTCTCGGAGAAACTGCGACCGGTGTCGATCTCCAATGGCATCGTCTGGACGGCGGACGCAAAAACGATGTACTACATCTGTACTCTCGCCGACACGGTCCGTGCATTTGACTACGATGTCGACACGGGAGAGATCAGCAACGAACGGGTCGTGGTGACCAACGAAGGTGAGGGTGGCTTCGACGGCATGGCGATCGATGCGGAGGACAAACTATGGGTCGCCGTCTTCGGCGGCTGGGACGTGCGTCGGTATGACCCCGACACCGGGGAGTTGCTACGGGACCTGCGTCTGCCCTTCGGATATGTCACCTCCTGTGCTTTCGGCGGCGCCAACCTCGACGAGTTGTACGTCACCTCCGCCGTCGTCGGCCTCGACGACGAGACCCTGGCTGAACAGCCACTCGCGGGCAGTCTGGTGAAATTGGATCCAGGAGTGGCGGGAGTGCCGGCCTGCAGCTTCCAAGGGTAGTGGCTGCGGGAACCGCCTAGCCCTTCGCCACCCGCCAGCGCTGCAACACCTCGTCCACCGGCATCGCCTGGCGCACATGACCGTCCCTGCCGACGATCGTTGTCGCCTTGAACAACGAATTGAGGATCGCCTCTTCCGTCGCCTCGGCGATGGCGACGAAGGGTTTGTCGATCAGGGACTCGTTATCGCGCATCGCCGACCGTATCAGCTTCTTCCTGTCCGGCTGTCGCCAGGTCGTCGAAAAGCCGATCACGTAATCACCTGAACCGTGACCACCATTCGACCCGGTGCGTGCCAGACCAAAGGTGGCCCGTTTGGCCACGCGGTCGAGGTCGCCACCGGAGAGTGGCAGGTCGGTGGCGAAGATGATCATGATCGAGGCGCCACCGCGCTCGTCAACGATCTCAGCCTCCTCATCCGGCATGCGTACTCCATCGACGGTGAGGGTGCCACCAAAGTTGGACTGCACCAGTACACCCATTGTGGCACTGCCGCCACCCAGCTCGAGCACTCGTGACGCCGTGCCGATCCCCGCCTTCCAACCCAATGCACCCATGGCGACGCCACCGCCTACTGAACCCTCATCGACCGGCCCCCCGGCAGCGCTGCGGATCGCCTGTATGGCATGCTCGGGACGCACGTGCAGACCACCGATGTCGTTGAGAAACGCGTCGGAAGTCTCACCGACGACGGGGTTGAACCACGGCACGTGTCCCAGACTACGGAACACGTCGTCAACCATGTACTGCACAATTCCTTCATAGACGGAACCGACGCTGAGTGTGTTGGTCAGCGCAATGGTCGTCTCGATGCGGTGATACTCGTGCGCACCGGTCCCTGGCCGATGTGCAACGGACCGTCGCCCTCGATCAAGGACACATGACCGACGCGGATACCGGGGACGTCGGTGATGGCATTCAGCGCGCCCGTGGGCAGGTCGCCGATGACGATGCCCGCTTCCCGCGCCCGGGGTCGCAGTTGGGGGTTGTCGAAGGTCATGTTCCATGCCCACGCCAGGCGCTCCACGCCAGCAGCAGCCAGGCGATGACAAAGGCGATTCCACCCAAGGGGGTGATCGGGCCGAGCCAGCGGGCGCCGGAAATGACGAGGCCATACAGACTGCCTGAGAACAAAACGACGCCGGCAACCATCATCCATCCTGCCAGTCGCACGCCGGCTGCGGGCGATACGTGGCACAAGGCGGCGACGACGAACAGTCCAAGCGCGTGGACGAGGTGATACTGCACCGCAGTGTGCCACACGCCGAGTTGGTCCGGGGTCACGCGCGACTTCAGGCCATGGGCACCAAAGGCCCCAAGAACAACGGCGAGAGCCATGCCGGCCGCGCCCAGGGTCACAAACAGCCGTGCACTATCATTCATTGGTCGGGGCCTTTGTAGTTGGCGAGAAAATTCTGCAGATACCGAGACTCGAAGCGATTGCGGCTCCAGCTTCGTCGCGACACACGATGCTGCTGGGTCCTGATCAGCACATAGGTCTCGGCCTGCACCTGGTCGGCACCGACGACGACCCAGACCGTACGTCGTTCATACCACTCCCCTTCGAATGTATCCAGTCGCTGCAGATCGTCGTCGCCGATGTCACGCCACAACACACCGTCGGTGGCGACCCCCTCCTCTTCGACGAGGCCGGGGTAGGTCTCGCCGCGTAGTGCGTAGCGGGCGTATCCCTGCAGCTGGGCGGGCTCCTGGACGAACAAGCGACCGGCAACCCGGTCCATGACCCGTGGAATCATCAGCGACCCATAGGCGAATACGTGCACGGCAGAGGTGCTCACTGCGACGATGGCACGTCGATGACCGCACCCTCGCGCCGGGAGCGGTCGGCACAGAATCCGAGCAGGTGTCCTGTAACCGAATCCTCGAGGCTGGTTGTCGACAACGACGGTGACTGGCCGCGAACAACTTTTAGAAAGTCCTCCACGAGCCGCATGTCGCCGCCACCGTGGCTGCCGAAGGCACCGGTCATGTCGCCCCCCTGCCGTAGATCGATGACCTGCTCCGAAAATTCGTGACCTGCTCGCGGATCGATGTGCCGGATGACGAAGCGACTGTCCTCCATCACGCCCTGAATCTCGCCCTGGGTACCGATCAGATGCAGCGATCGGGTCGGTTTGGATGACCCACCGATCATGTTCAATGTCGCCGAGACGCCATCGGCAAACTCGATTGCGACAGACTGGTGATCGACGACGTCGTTGTCGCATTTCCAGACACATCGACCGTAGGGATTGTCCCCCTTCAGAGAGGCGATCTTGTCGTCGATGGTGGGTTTGTCGATGTGCTCGAGCGAGTCCCAGACGTAGAACGACCAGCGATCCGGGTGGTCGATGTAGTGTTTACGTGCCGAGTACTGACACTCCGCCTCGATGGGACAGTCCACCAGGCAGCGACTGCCAGCCCCCACCGGCGCGCGTTCGGCACGGAACTGCAGATTGGTGCCAAAGCTGGACACCCGCGTCGCCGCAACACCGGAATGCATCCAGGCGATCAGGTCGAGATCGTGGCAGGATTTCGACATCAGCATCGTCGAATGGCAGACCTGTTCGCGGCTCCACTTGCCCCGTACGAAACCGACGGCCATATGATGATAGGAGATGTGCTCGACGGCCTGGATGTTGATCAGGTCACCGATGACCCCGTCGGCGACCTGTTGCCGGATGGCGGCATAGAATGGCGCATACCTCAATACGTGACAGATCGAGACGTGGCGTTCATGGGTCCTGGCGGTCTCGACCAACTGCCACATCTCGGTGATATCGGTGGCAAACGGTTTCTCGAGCAGCAGGTGATACCCCGCTTGTAACAGCGGCAGTGACGTCGGCACGTGCTGATGATCCATGGTGCCATTGATGATGACGTCGGCAAACTTCGGTGCCTGTGCCAGTTGTTCCGCCGTGTCGAAACAGTGTTCTGTCGCCAACCCATATTCCCGTTGAACCATCTGCCGACGCTGTTTGATCAGATCTGCGACACCGACGATGCGCAATTGTTCCGGGTGGGTCTTGGCATAGGAAGCGTAGGTCATGGCGCGGTGACCGGCGCCGACGATGACGGCGTCGAGAGGACGGTCGGTCATGGGTTGTCTCTTTTCATTGAGCTAGCACGGCCGGGTCCAATTCGACCATACCGATGCCGGGCGCGACCTCCGGGTCGTCGGCAAATCGTGGTGCCTGGTCGTGACAACTCGGTCGCCCATTGTACGGTAACAACACCCGCCCCTGCCAGACACAAGGGGGTGCCTTCGTCGTCACCATGCCGCAGTCGAATCGACCGCGCTCGCCCAATGGCAACAAGGGTTGCCGTTCGTCACAGCGCGTCCAGGACCAGCCATCTTTGCTGGCCACACGTTGGACGTCCATCGTCTGGTCCTGGGTGTGGTGGCACAACAACAATCCGCCATACCCACCGTCGGTGGCATACGGCACCATCCAATAGTGTTGCAGATCGGGTGGGTCCTCCCCGTCAGGCTCCAGCACTGTCACCGGCCCAACCCAAGAGCCATCGAACTGTCTCGGTCCGCGCCAGATCGACAGGCGCCGGTGGATGCCTTTGAGATTGTCGCGTTGTCGTGGCAGGCTGGCATTGTGCTTCCACGTCTGTTGATAAAGAAACCAACCCGCCTCTCCGAGTGGTGTTTCGACGCCGGGAAGGGCGGTGACCATGGACATGGCATCGTTGGCGTTGGTGATGATGGGGCGCTCATGCAGCGACCGCCACGACAACCCATCTGGGCTGATGGCGAGACAGATGCCGGCGGCAGAATTCGCCGTCGGTCGCTCCCAGTAGGCCATTTTCCAACGCCAGTCGAGTCGAGGTTCCTGCGGCTCGTGCAGGATGCGCATGGGCATGAACATGCCCCATCCCGTATCCTGCCCGGAACTGCGCATCACGATGTTGGTTCCATCCCCCAGATCTGGCTTGTCCCAGTGGTCCCCGTCGGTGGACAGCGCCAGGCAGAGCACATTGTCGAGGGGGCGCTGTCGGTGCGCGACCAAGTAGTAGAGACGCAACTGAGCACCCTCAGGGTCGGGTTCGAGGGCGACGGCCGTGAGCAGCGCGTCAAGCTCCCAAGGCTTGTGGTTGGGCAGAATCGGCGTCTGCGAACGTGACAGAATCCAATCCGTCATGCCGGCGTAAACCAGCGCATCAAGGCCCGGGCGACGAGTACGTGTCCGGCACGATTTGGATGATTGGACCAGGATAGCAGATCGGTGAGCTCCCCCGTGTGCTGGCAGTACGCAGCCGCCGCACACTGCGAATCGACGAGGCCCACGTCATGCTCTGCAGCAAGTTGTCGGATCTGCACGGCGTGGTCGCGCAATGGCTGGCTTTCTTCGCTTGGCGCATGGGCACGCTGTGTCAGATCCGGAGTCGGTGTCAGCAGCAGAACGGCGGCGCCGGCTTGCTTGGCTGCCACAATCATCGACCCCCAGGCGGCGTGGGCCGCCGGCAGACCCAGACGCCGATCGTTGAGGCCGTAATCTATGGTGACGACCGCCGGTTTGTGGGTGAGCACGTCGCGCTGGAAACGTTCGGCGCCGGCATCAGAGGACTCACCGCCGATGGCGGAGACGATGACGTTGATGACGGCATAAGGAAAGCGCTCCGCCAGGGCCACACGTAACAGATGCGGGAAGGCGTTTAGGCTGTCGACCCTGGGTGTGGCGAAGTACCCCGCCGGCACACTGTGCCCATGGCACACAATGTTGACGACGCGGTTCTCGGGCCAGTGCGTCTTGAGCAGGTTGATGACGGGGCGCAGGTAGAAGGCGGGATCGGCGTGCATGGCCATTCAACAGCCCAGGTTACGGTCAGAGAAGTTGAGTCCGAGAAAGACCGGTACCGGTTGCTGGATGGCATGCGGCAGGTAGAGCAGCAGGTCCATCGTCGACACTTGCTCCCCGGCGCCGAAGCGGAGGCTGAACTGGCGGCGCAGGGCCTGGCCCCGGAGTGCATTGGGATCCTCGTCAAACAACTCAGAGTGCGTCTCCGGCAACGGATCAGGCATGCCGCCGTAGACATGCTCCTCGAACAGTCGCAGGAGTTCGGGCCGTCGCTGCGCCTGCCAGACGCCCCCAGTGGTCACCGCGCAACCGTCGGAGCCGATCAGTGCATCCGGCAGGACATAGTCGGGGACGAGGGACTCGTCATAGTTGGCCTCATCAGCCATGGTTGTTGCCAACG
>DPVW01000093.1:11141-11694 GCA_003529325.1 Candidatus Latescibacterota bacterium
CCCGACACACGTGCGTCTATAGCGATATTCTGGATTGTCGAAGTCAAAGCGGCAGCCGGCATCCCATTCTGAACGCTGGTTGCCGTGGGCAGGAATGCCACCGGCATCGACGAGCATACGTGCCATGTGCAGCAGATTCCAGGTCATGAAGGTGGTGTTGCGATTGGTGAAATCGTTGTCGGGTCCACCCGATCTCTGGTCCAGATAGGAGGGTCCCGGGCCCGCCTCCCCGATCCAACCGGCGTCGGCCTGTGGCGCGATGGCGTAACCGATGTGCTGCAGTGCGTACAAGACCGACATGGAGCAGTGTTTGACGCCGTCCTCGTTGCCGGTGACTAGCCCCCCGTCTTGCCGTAGTAGGCATACTGGCCATGTTCGTTGAGATCTCCGGAACTGGAGTACAGTCGTTCAAGCAGTTGTGTGCAGACCGAAGTCTTTTCGCCAAGCCAGATGGAGGTGTCCACAACCAGGATATGGGCGGCCTTCACCTTCTCGTAGATCGCCGGCCCACTCATCCGTCGCCCAGCCCTGCTGGGTCATGTCGTGATCGACG
>DPVW01000093.1:12056-17583 GCA_003529325.1 Candidatus Latescibacterota bacterium
CCCAGGTTGACTGGGAACACATCCGCAGTTGCTTGTCATTGAGTGCCATGTCATCGATTCCCGTCTGTAAAGGCGAGGCCGGTCCGCCTTGCGCCCATTCTTCACCGTCCTCGAAGGATCACCATCATGAGTCGTGAAGTCCATATCGCCGTCGTGCAACCACCCGCCGTTGGCCCCCAGGTGTCCCACCAAATGATGCGCGACAGTGCGTTGTCGCTGTTGGACTGCGCCGGCAAGGTTGGCGCGGACATCATCTGTCTGCCCGAATATCTCAACGCCATGGGCCAGCAGGACGAGATGTGGCAGGATCCACCCACCGCCGACCAGGCGTCGCTGATGGTGAGTGTCGCCGATCTCGCCCGCCGCCACGCGTCGTATGTCGTTTTACCCCTGCTGGTGACAGGCGCCGCTGGCAAGACGAACAGTTGCTTTCTGCTCGATCGCAATGGCACTGTCGTGGGACGATACGATAAAACCCACCTGACCGCTGTGGAACGTGAAGACCAGGGCGTGAAGCGGGGAGATCATTACCCCGTATTCGATGTCGATTTCGGTCGCATCGGACTCATGACCTGCTACGACGGCCATTTCCCCGAAGTAGCCGGCATCCTGTCGTTGCAGGGCGCGGAGATCATCTGCTTTCCTTCGTTGCAGCGACGGATGACGGCAGAAGGTCTGGACATTCAGATTCGCAGTCGGGCGATCGACAACTGCGTCTACGTTGCCCGTTCCAGCTATGGTACGCCGCAGGCCGTCGCCTGGTTACCTGGCATGACGGCTGGCAAAAGTTGCATCGTCGATTATGAAGGTACCGTGTTGGCCGATACGGGGACACGGGTCGGTGTTGCGACACACATCATCGACCTGGACCAGCCACGCGTGAAGGAGCGTTCCTTCGGTGGAGAGGTCGGCGATGCGGCGCAATTCCTGCGCCAGGACCGCCGTCCAGAGACCTATGGGCGACTGCTCGAACGGTAGGTGGGCCCGAGGGCCTGCAGGTGTTTGTTGGCGTTGGCAGATGTCGTCATGGCAAAAGCGGGTCTGTACTACGTATCGGCGCTCCAGGATCGTCATGCACCGCTGCATGTAAGCGTCTAACCCGTCTCCGCCTGCTCGCGCCAGACCCGATATGCAGGCGTATCGACAAAATCGTGCAGGGTTGCCCGCTTGCGGTAGGGCACGTAGCTGCCGATATGCCAGAGGCTATTGCGGTACAGACAGAAGTCACCGGCAGCCAGATGCAGCGGTCGGGCACCTGGAAGGGACGTGCAGTACTGCCAACAGGCCCGCTCCCGTACCTCGGCGTCGAGGCCGTCGAGTTCGGGACCCGGGATTGGCCGGTCGGGGAAGCGCGCCCTCTCGCAGGGCAGATCCGGCCGCAGGTGACTGCCTGGCACGACCCAGGTGGAGCTATCCTCGTACAGAGCGCAATTGAGTTGATTGAACAGGTCCCCATCGCGAAAATCGGCCTCCCAGCGATCGAGATCGAGTCCCCTGCAGTTGTCGCGCCAATCGCGGTGCCACGGAGTACACCAGGCCGACTCGGCCGGTTCCAGCAGCACGCCGAGACCATCGCGGTGACCGTAGGTATGGAGCGGGCTCAGCGTCTGCTGCAGGGCATCGATGAGCACGGGTAACTCGGCGAAGGCGGCAAAGGCTGCATGGTCGATGTCAAAGCCGAACACCGGCTGCAGTCTCTGGGCCTGTGGCCCGCTGCGCTCGCGGGCAAGCACCAGAGCCGCGTCGCAGGCGCGACGCAGATCGCCGATCAGGGAGGGTGGCAGGATGGCCTCAAAGACCGTATACCCCTGGCGGTGATACTCTTCGATATGCCGCTCTGACCAGGACCAACTCACATCAATGGCTCATCTGTTCGCGCACCCAGCGCACGACGGCGTCGACCATCGGTGCTGTGGCGGCATCGCTGAACACGTGGCCCGCCCCAGGCAGTTCGACCAGTTGGGCATGGGGCGCTCGGGCGACGATATCCTGCGAATCCTTCAGGGGTACTACGTCGTCCTCCGAGCCGTGGATCAACAACCAAGGGACTGCTACCTGCGCGCCCTGATCGACGACGGAGCCGAGGTTGGCCATGTCATCCATGTAGAGCTGCGACAGTGGACAGGACTCTTCGTCCCACATCAAGCCCGTGTCCGGTGTCTCTGCGCCAAATTCGCGCTCGGCGAAGTCCCGGGTGTGCACCATGCCGGCGAGGGAGACGAGCCAGTGGATGCGCCTGTCCGTAGCGGCACGGAGTACGCCTACGGCACCGCCCATGCTGTGTCCGACGAAACAGACAGGACGATCGCCGACGACGTCGAGCACGGACCCCAGGTCGGCGACCTCCTTGCTGATCGTGCAGTCCTGGAATCGCCCCTGGGACTCACCATTACCCGCAAAGGACAAGCGCAAAGTCGTCATCCCTGCCGCAGCCAAGCCCTCCGCCAGGGCGACGACGAAGGGTCGGTCCTTGTTGCCCGTCACACCATGCCCAAGCAGGACGATCCCTTCGCTGCCACCCTCGTGCACGCTGTAATCGAGCCGTTCCCCCTCGGTGTTGTGTATCTCTCCAAACATCGTCGCCTCCACTGTGGTCAAATTATAGCGGTCAAAAATTCCGCCGATCGTTCCTTCGCTCTCAGCTCCTCAGCCGCTCTGCAGTACGTGCTGGCGTTGGGCACCCGAAAGTGGCACGGCAACACGGGCGCCGTCCCGCTCATGGGAGAGATGGAATGCGATGATTGTTTCCAGAGTGCGTACCGCCTCCTTGGCGTCATATGGGAACGGCCTCGCTCCATCGAGCCAGTGGACGGCTTCATCTACGGCACGATCCATCCCCGAGTTCGGGAATTCGTTCTTCCAGGTCTGTTCGTGGTCGCCGCGCAGCACCGATATTTCGCGACCGCGACAGATGGCATACCCCTCGGTACCGTGAAAGCGCAGCCGCAACGGTACGACGCCATAGTCACCAGCATCGACGCTGCAGTGCAGATCGCCGGTTGGTCCATTCTGACTCGCTGCAAGCTCGCGGCCAAGGCGCAATACACCCCAACCACCCGGGTCGCGAAAGGCGTCACCGCGACAGTCCGGTTTGGCCGAAAGATCAAGGGTACCTGAGACGCCGGTCACGGCCAACCCCGTCACCATCTGCACGGCGTCAATCATGTGTGTGCCGACGTTGCCGAGGCGTCCCGTCGGCCACTGCGCGCTGGCTGAGGTGAGAGTACCCAGGCCGCCTGCGGCGATCAGGTCACGCAAGCGTCGAAAGGAGGGGTGGAAGCGGATATTGTGATTGATGACAAGCAGCGCCTCCGCCGCATGGCAGGCATCGACCATGCCCTGAGCCTCGTCGGCGGTAGGTGCGATCGGCTTTTCACAGTAGATGACTCGAGCGCCGGCGGCCAAAGCCGCATGCGTCACCTCGGCGTGGGCCGGTGTGTAGGTGGCGATGTTGACGATGTCCAGAGGCGCCGCCTTTTGCAACAGTTCTTGCCAATCGGCGAAGACGGGTACGTCAAAGCGGTCGTTGAACCGCTGACGCCGCCCCTCATCGCGGCTACTGCCGGCGACCAGGTCGACGCGTTCGTGCCCCCGCAATGCCATCACATGGGTGCCATCGAGATCTTCAACGCGCTGACCCAAAGCGTCACCGGAGACCTGGTCGGCGCCACCAATAAACCCCAGGCCGACGATGGCTGCGCGGTATCGTCTGTCACTCATCACACCGTCCTTGCATGAGTACTACTGTTTGGTGCGGATTTCGCCGAGCGAACCGAAGCGCCGCAACTGCGGGGAGCCCCAGGCTGTTACGCCGACCACGATCAGCGTGCCGACGCCACCTGAGATCACAGAGATGATAGGTCCGAACCAGTGCGCCACAAGGCCTGACTCGAAACCGCCAAGCTCGTTGCTGGCGGAAACGAATACGCCATTCACTGCAGACACACGGCCACGCATTGCGTCCGGTGTCGTCAGCTGCACCATGGTGTGACGGACGACCATACTCACCTGATCGAAGGCACCGGTCAAAAACAGCATAGCCAACGACAGGTACAGATTCGAGGACAGTCCGAAGATGATCGTTGCCAGACCGAAGCCGGCGACCGACAGCAGCAGGGCGCGTCCCGCCTTTCCCAATGGTGGCAGGTGGGCGACCACCAGCGCCGTCAACAGCGCGCCCACGGCAGGAGCGGCGTGCAAATATCCAAGTCCTTTGACACCGACGCTGAGGATGTCCTCGGCAAACACCGGCAACAGATACACGGCGCCGCCGAGCAGCACGGCGAACATGTCAAGCGAGATGATGGCGAGCAGCACTCGTGTTCGACGCAGGTAATGGATGCCATCAAACAAGGTCGACAGTGTCGCGTGACCACCACCCTCGTCAGCAACACCGGCGGCCTCGGGAATGCGAGTCAGCAGGAAGGCGAATAGCAGCGAACTGGCTGCCGCCAGTCCGTAGGCCAGCGAAATCGAGGCTGCGATGACGAAACCACCGACGGCGGGGCCGAGGACACCGGCGAGTTGGAACATGCTGTTGTTCCAGGCGACGGCGCTGGGAAATAGCTCACGGGGAACGATGCGCGGCACAAGGGATGACCGCGCCGGCCGCCCGAGAGTGCCGACGACGGCGTCGGCGGCGAGCAGTGCGTAGACAACCCACACGTCGGCGCCGAGTGCGGCTTGCAGGACGAGTCCAGCGGAGGTCAGCGTCATCCCCAGCAGACTCAGCAGCACGACCTTGCGACGGTCGTAGGTGTCGGCCAGCCAGCCGGCGGGCAGGGCGAGCAGAATGGCGGGAATCACCTGTACAAGCCCCACCAACCCGAGGGCGAGTGGCTCGCCGGTGCGCTGGTAGACATCCCAGCCGACAGCGACGGACTGCATACGCGTCCCCAGGCGCGTGAGAATGCCGCCAACTGCGTAGCGACGAAAGGCGGGGATGCGAAATGGCGCGTACGGATCGTGCGTGATACGAGAGGGGGGCTTGTCGCTCAAGCCGGGTCGCCCGATGTGGTCAGGGCTCGCTCAAACTCGTAGGTCCAATCGCCGAGGCGTCGGTTTCCCTCCAGCTTTTGGGTCCGTGGTCCCCAGGATGTCCAGGTGAAGGAGTTGTCCGCGTCCCGGTCTTCCACGGCAACGTCGAAGCCAATGTCGACGCCGGGTTCCAACTGCAGGCCAGGACCCAGAGTCGAGACATCGACCCACCACTCGTACACCCGTCGCCGGGGGCGCACCGACGATTCCACACCGTAGCGGATTTCTCTGGCGTCGCCCTGGACGGACATCACTGCCCCCCAACGCGCCAACTGCACGCCGGAACCTTGCCCGTGTGTGACATCGAGATACAACTCGCACCCATCCACATGGGTCCAATCATCACTTGGCTGGTCGGGTATCACGATGGAGTCATCGATGATTTCGACCGCGACAAGAAGTCGGTTCTGTGACACATCGTAGCCAACACGGAATGCGGCACTCAGGTCATCGTCGTCAAGAGGGGCGTCTCGCACCGAGTTGCCGATAG
>DPVW01000094.1:0-3613 GCA_003529325.1 Candidatus Latescibacterota bacterium
GCACCCGTCGATTGGCACCCACGCGTCTTCCATGCGCATCGGTGGTTCGTACACGAACAGATAGTAGTGACGGGCATCGTTGAAGTAGATGGTGCGGTGACGACGCATGGTCATTCAAACAGAACGTGCTGTGTCTTGTGCGCCTCGATGAAGTCCCAGTCGTAGGTGACCCCCAGTCCAGGACCTTGCGGTACGGGCACACAGCCGTCGTCGCCGAGATCCTCCGGCTGGTCGGAATAACCACAGGTGTAGACGGGAGGGATGATATTCGGCATGCCTGGACACATGAGGGCCATCTCATACATGTGGGTGTTGCGCATGGCGGCATTGCAGGCGCGGTGCGCTGGTCCACAGGCATGGATCTGCAGGTCGAGTCCAAGGCCCTCACAGAAGTGGGCGATCTTCATGACCCCCGTGATGCCCATGTCGTATTCAGGGTCGGCGTGGATCATGTCGCAGCCACCATTGATCAGAAACGACGCCTTCTGTTCCAACCCACGGACATGCTCACTGACGAGCAATGGCGTCTTGAGTTGCTCGCGCAGCCGCTGATGACCGAAGGCGGAGACCCCTGTGTCGCGATAGGGATCCTCATACCAGAAGTAACCGGCCTCGTCGCAGGCGCGTCCGACGGTGAGTGCGTCCATCCATGTCGGCAACTGGCAAGCGGGATCGATCATCAGACGCCAGCCGTCGCCGACCCGCTTGCGCACTCCGAGCAGATTGCGAACCTCACGATCGACGTCGCCATTGTTCCAGCCATGGATCTTGAAGCCGTGAAAGCCCTGCTGTTTACACTGCTCGGCGTAGTCGGCGAATGCTTCCGGCGAGTCGAGTCCACCGGGTGACTCCTGCGCGTGATAGGTGCTGGCGTATGTCGGCAGTCTGTCCTTGGAACCACCCAACAGGGACACCACCGAGGTTTCATGCCGCTTCCCCGCCAGATCCCAGAGGGCGATGTCGAGCACACCATGTCCCATATGATCGTAGGCTCGTACCTCGCGCTTCAGGTCGTCATAGATCTGTTCACGATGATCCGGATTCCTGCCCAGAAGCAACGGCGCCAGCATGCCGGTCTGAGCCAACGAGGAGGGAGTACCTACCCAATGAGTGACATACTCCCCGATGACTGCGTCGTCGGTGGTGATACGCACGGCGAAGCGACGCGCAGGGAATCGTCCGCCTTTGACATAGGCCATATTTCCCGTGCCGGCGGCGGCCTGCTCGAGGCCGATGTTATCCACGGTAAATTCGAATTCGGTACAGGCAACAGAGGTGATACGGGACATAGTCGTCGGACCTGGAATTGAGGGTGGAGCATGGACTGTCTTGGTGCGATGTAACGGGCTGCTAAGGTCGGTCCAGAACGAGGCTCCGTCGATACCACTTCGTCAGCGTCGCTTGTGCCGGCTTGCGCTGCGGCGTGAAACCTCCGTCCCCCTCGCCGCCAGCGCGCTCGTGGTTGGGAAACCACTTCCAAAAATAGGCACCCGCTATCCACGGCCGGCTCCATACGGCGCGGAAGAATGCCTCATAACAGGCGTCTTGAGTCCGTAAACCCTCGGCGTCTCCTCCGCCCTCTGTCTGCCGTGGCCATAGCCAGGGCTCGACAGCAGCGTTCTTATTGGCGCGGTAACCGATTTCGGTAAACAACACACGTCGATCGGCACGCAGTGCGACTTGCTCCAGGCGCTCGAGCCACGGCTGCCAACCCTCGATGAGATCGTCCACATCCGCAGTCGGTTCTTTGGACAGCGGAAAATATCCCTGCACGCCGACGAAGTCGACTGCATCCCAGAACGGTACGTCCTCAAAACTCGTCCAGTTTGCCGCATAGACGATCCAGCCACCGTAGACCTGCCGCACACGCTCGATCATCTGCCGCCACTGGTCCTCTCGCTCAAGGGTGGCGGACAGCTCCGTGCCGATACACAGCCCTTCGATCTGGTTGGCTTCAGCCAGTCGGGCAAAGTGCAGGATGAAGAATTCGTACTGAGCGAACCACTCCGCCCAATCCTGCTCCGACGTCATAGCCAACTCACCCCGCCAGGTGCCCCGACCCGTCCACAGATGCGGCTTCAGCAACGTCGCGATGCCCTGCTCTCGCGCCAGGGCTGCCGTGATCACCACCCCCCGATCGCTTTCGCCCCAACCACCCGACTCCCCGTCCGGTGACCGCAGCGTCGATTTATGGATATCGCGTTGCCAACCGAAAGGGGTCTGCACGATCCAGTCGACGTGGGTCGGCCCGAGAGACGACAGGTGCTGACGACCGACCATACGCCCTCCCACCCAGCTCATACCACGCTGCTTGCCAGTTGGTGGTGGCTCGCCAGCAGAGGGAGCGATACCGTCGGTTGCGACCGGACGCAGGCGATACAGCGGACGATCGATGACGACCACCTGCTGCGCCGCATCCCCGGCGGGAATGGTTACTTGCACCTGGTGGCGATCGAGACTCAGTCTTGGATCGTCGAGGGTGACCACATAGTCACCTGCCGGGGCCAGTAGTTCGAACCCGCCAGTAGCATCGGTGGCCACTTTCCAGCGAGCTCCTCCCGCCGTCTGTGCCTCCACGCCAACCGGTGGCGTCGTCGCCAGGCTGTCCGTCCAACCGGTGCGACCCGAAAGTTTGCCGAACTGCACGCCGTTGTTCATGAGAACGAGATCCGCACGACCTGTCCGCCGCCCGCCCCACATCTTGCCCACGCTGGGGCCCCAGGTGATCCACGAGAGTGAGCCGTCGTCATCCGCATCCGTGACGGTGACGTCAAAGCCGATCACGGTCCCCGGAGAGAGTTCGGGCAAATCGATGTCGGACTCGCGCAGAAATGGATCATGCAGATCCAGCCGCCACTCGTAAACCCGTCGTCCTGCGCTCAGACGCGTGCCGACCTCTGCCGCTCGCCAATGGCTGCTGTCGCGCTCGGAGGAGGTCAACACATACCGATGACTGTCGCCGTCGTAGGCAAAACGCACCGATCGCGAATCGCGATCCCCATGCCCCATGTCGATGATGACGGCACAGCCATCCGGCAACCTCGGTGGATCCACTACTTCGCCGTCACGCCAACCGAGTCGTTGTAGAAACTGACTCATCTGACGCATCGATGTCGGCGACTCCCCGTCGCCAACATGCTGATCGTCCTCGACTTCCACCGCCACATACAAGGACGCGGTCGAACCGTCCCAGCCAACGCGGAACCTGGCGGCAAAGTCAGCGGCATCCTTTGGCGACGAGCCGAGACCGACGCGTTCAATCGTGTATTGTGATGAGGGCGGCCAGTCGGACAGATCCCCATCGATGCTGATGGCGGCGAGGGGAGCAGCAAAGGCGACCTCGCCGTTGTGCCCCTGCACCGCGGTGGCCAGGCAGAGATTGGTACAGGCAAAAAGAATCAGGAGGTATGTTTTCATGTCGGCAAGCCTCTCACTGGACGGGCAGCCTTATCGCCACAGTCGTACCGACGCCTGGGGTACTCGTGATCTGGATTCCACCCCCGTGGCGTTGCAGGATGGAGCGACACAGTGGCAGACCGAAGCGGGCGTGGGTTCGTTGACCATGAGTGAAGTCGATGTCGAACAAACCCTCCACCTTATCTGCCGGCATCCC
>DPVW01000094.1:3919-14229 GCA_003529325.1 Candidatus Latescibacterota bacterium
CGGCATCCCTGCCACTGACGACGAAGTACTCCTGGCGGTCATGGGACAGCGGGGTGCCGCCAGCGCCTTGCCACAGAACGCGGGCGAAGAGACTGCGTCTGATGTCGGCAATGCCCTCGGCGCGGAAACGGGCGGTGAGCCGATACCGGGCGCCCGCCGCGATGCCATCCAGGGCACGCACCCATTTGCCCTGACTTCCGGCGATGTGCGGGAGCCGGATCTGCAGGGACCCCGCCTCGTTCGCCCAGCCACTGTCCAAGTCACCCAGACAAAACTCCGGCGCGATCTCCTGACGAGGGGCGATACTCTTCCATTGGCTGCGATAGAGACTCTGATCCGCCATGCGATCAACCGGGGATCGACGCCACGAGGCGACGAATGTTTTCCAGAGATCGGCGCATCGCATCGGCGTGCCCAGCGGCAGACTGGCCGACGCTTTTGATCGACAGGAAGCCGTCGTAGCCACTGTTGTGCAGGACACGAAGACAAGCGTCGTGGTCGACTTCGCCCTCGCCGAAGATCACCGCGTCACACAGGCGCAGCCGCCCACTGCTGGCAAAGTCGGCGGCGACCAGTTCCTCGTCGCGACGCTGCATGTCGCCGAGACGGACAGCGGCGACAGAGCCGGCAAGCCGCTGAGTCGCCGCTAGCGGATCCTCTCCTTCGTAGTACAGGTAGTTGCCCGGGTCCAGGCAGGCGCCGGCGTTGCTGGCACCCGTGAGCCGTATCGCCCACTGCTGGTGCCAACTCGTGCTGACGAAGTAGCAGTGATTGAGCAGAGCGATATCCACCGACCGCTCGCCGGCATAGTCGGCCAGTTCCCGCATCTGCTCGACAAGGGGTCCTAGACCATTGGCGAAGGGCAGACCGCCCTGGGACGAATCCCGCCCAGGGGGCAGCGGCTGCGAATCGATGGCGGGAAATGTCACCGAACGGGCACCGACGGCGGAGGCCACATCGATCTGTCGTTTCAGCGTCGCCAGCGCTTCGACTTTGCGTTCGTCCGCATACCCCAGACGTGTCGCCGATCCCAAGGCGAAGATCTCCACCCCCACCGCATCGGCGACGGCCCGCAGCGATGCCGCCGCACCGAGATCCCCCTCGCCGGCGCCCCACTCCGTTTCATAAAACTCCACCCCATCGAGACCGATCTCAGCCGCCGTCTGCAGGATCTGCTCAGTAGTCGGATTGTCGCCATCGACCAGTTTCGTCAGGGCGATACTCATGGCACCGATCTTGTACACGTTTCTCTCCTCCTGATTTTTCAGTCTACAGTAACGGCCTGGCCGGTACGCCCCGACTCCTGGGCGGCACAGACGAGGGCCACCGAATGGCGCACGTCGACGCCTGCGGCCTGCGCCAGCGGACGATTCTCGCGGATGGCGCTGAAAAATTCGCGGTGAATATCACTCTCGCCAGGCAAGTTCACTGACTCAACCGGTGGCACGCTCTCACCATCGAGTAGCAACGCACCACCGGTGGAACTCAGATGCAGCACACCCTCGGTGCCGGCGATGATCCATTCGTATCCCACCTTATGATGAAAGGAGAAGGCGACGTTGATCATGACACCACGTGCCGTCGTAGCCACCAACGACGCCTCATCTTCGATATCGACCTCCGGGTGCGGATCGATGTTGGCCACGGCAGCATAAACACTGACAGCGCGGTCGCCGAGCCACCATAAAATGGCATCGAGGGAGTGGGATCCGATACCGGGCAGAATTCCACCCGACGCTTCCTGTCTGGCGAACCAGCTGGCCTCGTCGCCCCCTCGACCGGGGCTCATGCGCCGGTGCACGATATGGCGGACCGTGCCGACACAGCCCTCATCGAGCAGCTGTTTGACCTGGCGGATACGGGGCGCGAAGCGCAGCGTCTGACCGGACATGAGCAGCCGATCCTGTGCCGCGGCGGTGCGCACCATCTCATCGGCGTCGGCCACCGTCAGGGCCAGCGGCTTCTCGACAAAAACGTGCTTGCCCGCCCGTAGAGACTGCAGTGCGTACTCGGCGTGCAGGTTGTTGGGTGTACAGATGAACACGGCATCGACGGCCTCGGCGGCCAGTGCCGACGCCAGATCGACATGCAGATGGTCGATGCCATACGTCTCTCGCAGTCTTTGGTGCGATGCCTGGTAGGGTTCTACAACAGCCGTGACCGACGCCAGGTCAGGAGTCTTGGCGATCCCCTCCAGATGGGCCGACCCCATGCGCCCCCCACCGACGAGGAGCGTGTTGATTAAACTCAATGTGTCCTCCGCATTTTTGTTTGCTTTAGAGAGTGAGTTTGTAACGGTCGAGTTCACGATAGACCTCGAATCCCAGCGACTCATACAGGCCGACGGCGGCGACTCGGTTACGTGACGTATTGAGCCAGGCCTCGGCGTAACCACGTTCAGCCAGTTGGCCCAGGGCCATGGTGTTGAGCGCCTTCCCCAACCCCACACCACGATCCTCGGGATCTACGCCGACCCAATGGATCAGCCCCTGGGGGCGACCATCGGGGTTCCCAGCGTAGGCGGCCTCCCAGGCGATCGTGGTCCCCACGAGGCGGTCCTGCCGGGTAGCCACCAGAATCCGATCGAGTGCGAAACAGTCGGCCTCGGACAACTCCTGCCGAAAGTGGTCCAGCTGCCAATGTCCGTCCTCCGGAAAGCAGAGGTTCCTGAGTTCGACCCACGCCGCCTCCTCGCCGACACGGAGGGAACGCAGGTGATACCCCGCCGGTGCCTCTGCGATCGGCAGGTCCCCACGCAGCGACCGCCGCATACGCAACGAACCGAGCCCCTCGCCGACAAAAGCCAACGACGTCAACAGTCCGACAGCCTGTAGTTCACGACTGCTCACCGTGCCGGTGTGAACGATCTTCATGCCTTTGCGGCGCAGGGCGGAGAGAGCGCCTTGTACGAGAGTCGTAGCCAGACCCTGTCGCTGAAGGTCTGTGCGCACGGCGACCAGTTCGAGATGTGCCACCTCTGCGGATGTCGTCACCAACACCAGACCCGCAGGTTGGTCGTTATCGCTAACGAACAGACTGGCATCGACATCGAAGGATCCGGTCTCGATCGAGGCCTTACACCTCGCACAACGCTGATGTGCCAAGTCGGTCGATGCCAGCACCGGGATTCTCTCCAGCCACTGCCCGAGTGGCATGCCCCCGGACAATTCGTCGGCGCGGCGTAAGGTCCACATTGTTAGAACTCCAGTTGCACCGCTACCGGTTGACCTGATTCGATCGATTCAGCGACGGCGCAGCAGACCGCCACGGAACGGGCACCATCGGTGGCGTCGATGAGCGGCGTCTCGCCAGTGTCGAGGCAATGCAGGAAATGTTCGAGTTCTTCGGCGCAGGTGTGATCCTCCGGCGGGATGTCGATTGGCAGGGCCATGAACTGCTCCACGTGCGGGATGCCATCGATAAACAGCTTGTCGTTGAGCACCGATCCCTTGGTGCCGTAATAACTCAAGTTCATGGCGTACGGCGCCTTGGCGCCGCACGAGACCAGACACTTGCCGACGGCGCCGCTGGCAAATTTCACACTGCTGATGATGGTGTCATACCAGGGTGCCTGAGGGATGTTGCGACGGGCACCGTAGGCGCTGACCTCGACGATCTCACCGGCGATCCAACGCATCAGGTCCAGTGGGTGGCAGGCGCCGCCGATGATCGGTAGCTGGCCCTCGTTGTCGACATCCATCCACCAGTCGTGGCCTGGCAGATCGAGGAATGGGCCCAGGTCGTGCACATAGTCGCCCTCGACGTAGCAGGCGTCGCCGAGTGTGCCGTCCTGCACAAGCTTGTGGATGGCGACGAAGATCCGGCTGAAGCGGGCGCCGTGTCCGACCATTACCTGCCGTTGGCTGGCACAGGCGACCTCGACGATGTGGCGACAACCGGGGACGGTCACAGCCAGGGGTTTCTCGACGAAGACGTGTTTGCCAGCCTGAAGGGCGGCAGCCGCCTGGTCCCGGTGCGCGGAATTCGGCGTGCAGAGATAGACCACGTCTACTTGTGGATCGGCCAATACATCGGCGTAGGACGTCGTCACCCGGGCCGCACCGTGTGCCTGCATCAGCGACAGCGCCGTGTCCCGACTTCTTTCGGTAGAACAGATCACCTGCAACCGCGCCTGCTCGTGGGCGGCGATCGCACGGATGTGCTCGCCGCCGATGTACCCCGTGCCGATCACGGCGATTCCGTAAGTGCTCACATCTGCCTCCGTCCGGGTTGCTGAATGGCAAGGATAAAGGGCTGTAACGCCACCGGGTCAAGCACTGCCCAGAAATGGCAGTTATCTTGTGCGCTCCGATCACCGATTGCCGAGTTGTGTCTTTGGGAGTTTTGCCGTGAGCGTACTCTACCTCAACCGCGAAGATGTTGCCACCATCGGGCTGTCCATGCCAGTCATCATCGATGCCGTGGAGAACATGTTCCGCGAAAAGGGCGAAGGGCGCGTCGAGATGCCGCCCAAACCGGGTATCCATACCCAACCGGACGCCTTCATTCACGCCATGCCCGCCTACATTCCCAGTCTCGGGGCGGCGGGTGTCAAGTGGATCTCCGGATATCCTGGCAACCAGGCGAAGGGACTGCCCTACATCACCGGCTTGCTCATCCTGAACGATCCGGAAACCGGTGTACCCACGGCGATCATGGATGCCACGTGGCTCACCGCGCAACGCACCGGCGCCGCCACCGCCGTCGCCGCCCGCTACCTGGCGCGACCGGACAGTTCCACAGCCGGCATCATCGCCTGTGGCGTACAGGGCCGCAGCAATCTGCAGGCGCTGGCCTCCATCTTCTCGCTGAGCAAGGTGTGGGCCTATGATCGCCGCCGCGACGTGGCCACTACCTTTGCCACCGAAATGGCCGATTCTCTCCAATTGCAGATCGAGGTCGTCGACGAACCGCGGGCGGCCGTCGTCAATGCCGACCTCGTCGTCACCAGTGGCCCGATCCTGAAGGCACCGACGCCCGTCATCGACGTCGACTGGCTGGCTCCGGGTGCCTTCGCCTCGCCGGTGGATTTTGATTCGTATTGGACCGGCGCCGCACTGCACCAGGCGGACAAGCTGGCGACGGACGACATCGCGCAGCTCGACCACTATCGCGAGGCCGGCTACTTCGGCGACACGCCCGAGCCATACGCCGACCTGGGACAGATCGTCGCCGGTCACAGGCCAGGCCGCGAGTCGCGGGACGAACGCATCATCTCCATCAACCTGGGACTCGCACTGGAAGACATAGCGACAGCCATGCCAATCTACCAACGCGCCCTCGAACTCGGCATCGGCACACGGCTGCCGCTATAGATCTCTCGACCCCCGGCCAGTGCAGAATGCAAACCGGTATACTGTTACGGGGGGAGGAAGCGTGACCGAATCAGCCAACGTCAATCTGGTCGTCGTCTGCGGCGCCACCGCGTCGGGCAAGACTCGCCTGGGGGTGGAGTGGGCCCGGCGGTATGGGGGCGAGATCCTCTCCGTCGACCCGCAGCAGGTCTACAGTCTGTGGAACTATCTCGGTGATTTCGACCGCACCTTCAGGGACATCAGCGCCCGCGCGCGGCTGCCCGTCGCCGTGGGCGGTACGGGCTTGTATCTGGAGGCGGCCCTGCGCGGTTCTGAGGTCCCGGAGAGACCGGCAGATGAGGAGTTCCGAGGCGGAGTCCGTGCCGCATCGTGTCGCCGCTGTGAGTGCCTGCCGGGAGCTACTGCGGGAGCGGGTTGCCAAACGGCTGGAGGAACGGCTTGCCGCGGGCATGATCGAAGAGGTGCAGGACCTGATGGAGGCGATCGGTCAACTTCTCAAGCGCCAGAACACCTACTTCCGTGGCATGGAACGGCGTGGCACGCCCATGCACTGGCTCGATGACAATGACCACGCGGCGGCTATCGAACTCGTCGAAGAAGCCTTGGTAGAATAGCAACCTCCTGCTGGATCTCGCCGTGCGTCCGGATTCCGAGGCTCCGGCATCCGGTTGTGCCATCACCGGCATGACCGAAGGTCCCGAGACTCTTCGTCGGAATCCCGCTACTGACAGATCCATCCATGCACGGAAGTCCTTCAGCGATAGATCCGGCTCTCCTTCCACTGCGCCAGATCATCGAAGGAATTCTCTATCTCCCGTGCCGCCTGGTGCTCCTTGGCAAAGGCCAGGGTGGTGCGCATGCGGCGAGTCTCGACACCCAGGGTTTGCTCGAGAAAGGCGGCCACCTCCTGCTGGGTGATACCCTCTAACTCCACCTGAGTCTTTCGATCCCGCTCAAAATCAGCCTCGAAGTCAAAGGCCAGCGTGTTGAATTTTCCGGCTTTCTCGGCGATGCTCTTGGTCTTCTTCTTCACCTCTTCCTCGGCGGCGGCTTTGAGGGCAGCGAAGTTCTCCGCCGGCAGGTCGCGCAGCAGCTGCGGATAGGTGTCGATAAAGGCGTCCGACCGGTCCTCGAGATCATCCGCCGCGTGGGTGGCCGACTGGATGATGAAGTAGAGGAGGAAGTTGTCTCGCGGGGTCGTAGGGCCGGCCGAGACGATGTAACCGAGCTGCTGGTTGGAGCGCATCTCGGTGAAGTAGGGGCCACGCAGAAAGCCCCTAAGGATGAGAGCGATGGCCCGGTTGTGGGGACTGTTGGCTCCGGCGTAGTACTCACGCCAGAAGCAGGAATTGTTGACCGCCAGTTGTTCCACCCGGACCAACACCTCCGGATCGGGCTGGGCCATGTAGGTCTGGGTGAAGGTGGACTGGTGGTCGACCGGTTGTACTCCCAGCTGCTGCTGCAGCCGATGGGTCAACTCGACGGCTTGTTCGGCGCTGATATTGCCGTGGGCCAGGGCTTCGATGAAGACCCGGCCGTACAGCTCGGAGGCGAATTGACGGATATCCTCCAGGGCGAGTCCTTCGGCGATGGCCAGGCGATCGGCGGGTGGGTAGCTGAGGCGGTTGAAGACTTCATCGCTGTAGGACCGAGCGATCTGCCAGGCGTCCTGTTTGGGAAAGTTCCGCAAGTTGCGGACGATGCGGTCCTTGAGAGCGGCGAAGCGCTCCTCCGTGAGACGCAGATTCTGCATGTGGTCCAGCACCCTGTCGAACAGGCGCGGGGCGGACTCGTCGAAGCCGCTGACGGAAAAGTAAACGCCCTCGTAGCCGCTTGCGAAGCTGTAGCTCAGGCCTGCGATCTGCGCCGGATACGCCAGTTCGTTCAGAGACTCATTGACACTGGCGGTATAGGTGTCCAGCAATACTTTGCGCCGCAGACTCATCAGTTCCGCCGGGAAGCGAAGCTTGTAGTGCAGGGTGACTTTGGGTCGCAGAAACTCGAAGTCCTCGGCGTGGTAGAGGGCCAGTCCCTCTTCGTCGAGGATCTTTGTGGGGACCACGTCCTGTGTGGGGAGCCGGTCCGGAATGGCAGCCTGGCGCGGGATGAAGGGGTTCGGCTCGGGCAGGTGCAGCGCCGGGTCGATAGCCTCGTGGAGGAGTTCCTGGTAGAAGGAATCGTCTTCCGTGTAGTCGTACGGCGTACCGTAGTAAGGCTCGGTATCGGTGGTTGATACGCCCTGGGCCATGAGGGTGACCATCATGTTGTCGGGGCGTAGATACGAGAGAATCTGCCGGTAGACTTCCGGATCTTCGTGCCCATAGAGGTACGAGACCCGCGCGGCAATTTCGAGTGGATAATCGGCCGCCTGGTTGGCCAGGCGCCGGGCGTATCCGGCCCCCTCCCCCCGATTCGAATAGACTTCGTCCAGGCTGGCCTTGGTCTTGAGTTCACCGAAGTAATGGGACGGGTATCTCTCCTGTGTGAGCAACGCGACATAGGACAGACACAGACGCACGACGTCGCGGTAATTCTCCAGCCCCTGGGGCGTCAGGTCGACGTTGACGGAAAAGGCGCCGTAGTCGTCGGTTATGTCGTAACCGCCGGCACTCAGTCCCGTCGCCAGGTCCTTCTGCTTGAGGAGGGCGAGGAGACTGCCTTTCCCCTCGTGGCCAATCAGGCTACTGAGAAGATTGGTCGGCTTGCTCTGGTAGTGGGCCCGAAGACCAACAGGCAGGGGGAACTCCAGTTCCAGAGAGCGCAATTCCTTGATCGGCTCCAGGGAGATCAGGCGGAAGGTCGCCTTCTCCGGCAGGTAGACGGGGTCGAAGGTAACGCGCGGCAGGCCCTTGTCGGCGACGGGGGCAAAGTAGAGACGGGCCCACTGTTCCAGAGAGTCGAGGGAGGTCTTTCCGAGCAGGGCCAGGGCCATTCGGTTGGCGTCGTACTGATCCTGGTAGAAGTCGAGCAGTTCTTCGTGTCCGGTATCTTGTAGCGTCTCCAGGGAGCCCGTGGCAAAGGTGTGGGCGGGGTGATCTTCGCGGTAGAAGGTGCGCTGTACCTGAGATCTGCGCCGGGAGTCGTTCTCGAGGTTTTTCTGGTGCTCCGAATGCACCGCCTGCAATTCCCGCTCCGGCCACGGTGTGGAGAACAGCGGGGCGATGAAGAACTGAGACAACCGGTCCAGAGCCCCCTCGAAAGCGGGATGGTTGATTTCGAAGAAATAGGCGGTGTGGTCCTCGGTGGTATAGGCGTTACGAGAACCGCCATTCTCGTTGATGTACTGGAGATACTCGTCCACATCCGGATACTTCTCGGTGCCCATGAACAGCATGTGTTCAAGGAAGTGCGCCAGACCCATGCGCTCCTTCGGGTTGCTCAGGGTGCCGACCCCAACATACATCGCGGCGGCGGATTTGTTGAAGCGGGGATCGGAGACCAGCAGCACCTTCAGACCGTTGTCCATGATGAAGTGACGATACTCGGACTGGTCGAGGGGGTGTTTGGCAAGGGCCACGTCCGCGGGCTGAGGGCTCAGCTGAGGCCCCCGCGCGCAAGCCGCCAGCAGCAGGGCTGGAAGCAGAATGCGAAGGGTATATAGGAGTCTGGACATTGTCGCGAGTCCTTGGGAAACGATCCGGTGTTGGAAGACAGGTATTGCCAATCTGACGTGCGCAAACGACACAGTCAATGCACTCTCTTCGATCTTGCCGGTACCATGTCCGGGTCTGGTAGGGGCTGTATCTGAGACCGTAGCGGCTCATGAAGGCAACTGGCAGGAAAGTCACATGGCGCGCCTCACCGAGAAATTCGCCGGGATCCTTCGCGTCGACGTCCCCGATCATCAGGTTGCCGCCCTCAAAGCCGAACTTGTCGAGCTCGCATCTGCGGGACTCCACATCGTCATCGAACCCGGCGACAGCGACGATCTCGGCGAAACGCAGAGTCTGCGCCTCGAACTGATCGGTGACGATCGGCCCGGGATCGTACGGGACATATCGCAGGCCCTCGCCGAGCGCCGTGTCAACATCGATGAACTGGAGACGGAGAGCGTCGATTCCTTCTACTGGGTGGAGTAGTCTACTCGCGCTGGACGGACCCAGATCCTGAAAGTTGCCGATCAGGGATCACCTCGGGTACTTACCGGAATGGTCCGATTCCTCTTTTTGTCCGTGATCTTCCTGATCTGCCGCAATAAGATGGCACAGACACCGCGCGAGGAATTCTGTCCCCCGAGACCATCGATACGCGGTGGCTCGACGGTTTCTCTACTTCCTGATTCTTCATTACTTAGCAGGATGGAAGAAAGAAGGGAGAGTTCTGTGAGCCGACTCGCGGGTAAGACCGCCATCGTTACTGGCGCAGGTGCGCGCTCCGAGCAAGGTGTCGGCACCGGTCATGCGACGGCAGTCCTGTTTGCGCGCGAGGGAGCGAGGGTCCTGCTGGTGGACAACGACGTCGCGGCGGCAGAGCGCACGCTGGTCGAGATCGAAGCTGAGGGCGGCACGGCATCGGTATTCGAAGCGGATGTTGCCGGCGAGCCAGACTGCCGATTACTGGTCGAGGCCGCCGTCGACAGATTTGGCGGACTCCATGTGCTGATGAACAACGTCGGCATCCCTGGTCACGGCAAAGTGACCGAAATCGACGTGGAAGATTGGGATCGCGTCATGGACGTCAACCTTAAGAGCATGGCGCTGATCTGCAAATATGCCGTGCCTGCAATGGCATGCTCCGGTGGTGGCTCCATCATCAACGTTTCCTCTATCGATGGCATCAGGGCGGGTGCATTTCACAACGTGCCATATGCTGTAGCCAAGGGCGGCGTGATCACTCTCAGCCGCGCCATGGCAGTACATCACGGCAGGGAAGGGATTCGTGTCAACGCCATCGCCCCCGGTCACCTGAACACACCGATGGTGAGCCGTCTGGACGACGAAACACTACAGTTGCGGCAGGCGGCGGGGCCCCCCGGGACGGAGGGCACGGGCTGGG
>DPVW01000094.1:14532-24475 GCA_003529325.1 Candidatus Latescibacterota bacterium
GGAGGGCACGGGCTGGGACGTGGCGTGGGCAGCGGTATTTCTGGCGAGCGATGAGTCACGCTGGATCACTGGCGTGGTGCTGCCCGTAGACGCCGGAACGCTGGCGGCGACGCCGTTGTCGATGCTGAGACACCTCACGGACTGATTTCTAGAAAGAGTGGGTGGATGGATAATGTCGGATGACAGACGCCAGGATATGTACCGGATGCCCACGGTCTTTGGGCCGGCGACGGGACCACGACGTGGTCCGGATGGGCGCATTTTCGATTGCATCAACAGCCCGATATCGACGCAGATCTCGGTGGCCTTTGTGTCGAATGCTGCGCAGCTGCAGAGACTCCTTCCAGACTGTTTTGAGCTTGCAGGGGAACCGATCGTTACGGTGACAGCCACCTGTATGAAGGAGATCGACTGGCTTGCCGGTCGGGGCTACAACATGCTTGGCGTGTCCTTCCCCGCCCGCTTCTGCGGTGCACGTGACAGGCTGACGGGCTCATTTCTCACGGTGCTGTGGGAGAATCTGACCGACCCCATCCTGACGGGTCGTGAAGAGCTCGGCTTTGCCAAGATCTACTGCGCCCTGCCCGACCCGGAGATCACCAACGACACCGCTTCTGCGTCGGCCAACTGGATGGGCTTCGAGTTTATGCAGATGGAGTTGACCGATCTTTCCGAGGGCGCCGATGACGCACCCCAACAGGAGCCGCCATCGGCAGGTTTGTTGCATTACAAGTACATACCACGTACCGGCGAATGGGGTACCGCCGATTGTGAGTACGCGGTACTGACACCGGCGACGGGTTCCCATGCCAGGGTGCTCGGTCGATGGTCTGCACAGGGCCACGTGAGCTGGAATCGGGCAAGGTGGGAAGACCTGCCGACGCAGTACAACATCGTTAACGGCATTGCCGACCTCGAAGTCCATCGGTGGCTGCAGGCGACGATGACGAAGACGGTCGGTGGCAAGGACCTGAGCGATCAGCGGATCCTGGCATGAACGCAGGACGGATGAATTTGCTGGAACAGGAGGATTTCAACGCCTTCTTCAGCGGCTGCCTGCGCACGGTGCAAAGCGACTCGGGTCTGCTGCTGCATCGGCACACGGCAAAACAGATCGCCTACTACGAAGAGACCAATGAGTCGTGGGCGATCCGCTCCCGCTGTCCAGCGGGCATCAAGCTGAATCTGCACTCCCATACGCGGACGTTGGATCTGCGGGTCCGCATTCTCCCCGGTGCACGCACGTATGCGGGATTTGATGTCGAGGTGGACGGACGCACTACGGCGGCGATTCAAATCGATACGAGTGACGGGATACAGAGCCTGTGCCTCGTCGATTCAGCCACCCCATCACAACGACAGATCTCGATCACATTCCCACAGAGTGCGATCGTCGAGCTCCATGCCATCGAGGTGGAAGAGGACTCACAGACGACGGCGGTGGCGGCGCCGCAGAAAAAGTATCTCGCTCTCGGTGACTCGATCACCCAGGGCATGGACGCCCGCGGCCCCGCATCGGCTTATGCCGTGCAACTGGCACGCGTGCTCGATGTGGAGTTGCTCAATCAGGGTGTGGGCGGACATATCTTCGATCTGGACGCCCTCGATGACGAACTCCCCTACCACCCCGACATCATCACCATCGCCTACGGCACCAACGACTGGAGTCGCGACACGACGCGCGAGGAGATCTCCAGTAGGGTCGAGCGCTATCTGACACGGTTGAAAAAAACAGTTGGTCAATCCGCCCACATCTACCTGCTGACGCCGTTATGGCGAGCCACTGGCGACGAGGTCAGGAAGGGTGGCACACTAGCTCAGTTTTCTGCCACCATCGGCGAGACGGCCGCAACATTCACCGATGTGACGGTTGTGGATGGCTCCACCCTCGTCCCCCATCTGCCCGGCCTGTTCGCCGACGGCATCCATCCGACTGACGAGGGATTTCTGCACTACACCCTCAATCTGCAGCGAGCCATCCAGTGACGCCCCCCCTGACTGCACAACTGATCCAGAGGGCGGTCACCGAGTTGAGTGCGGTGGACGACGACCTGGCGGCGATCGCCAAACGGCATGGACCACCACCTGTCTGGGGTCGCCCCGCCGGATTCGCAACCCTTACGCGTATGATTCTCGAACAACAGGTTTCATTGAAGGCCGCGGCGACCATCTACCGGCGCCTGGGTGCTCAGGTAGGTGGCCGGGTAACCGCGCACCGTCTGGCGACGTGCGACATCGCAGATCTGCGTGCTGCCGGGATTACGGGACAGAAGTCGAGTTACATCATCGGCCTCGCACAAGCCATCGCTGGCGGCGACATCGATCTGAGCGATCTGGCCCGTCGCGATGACGATGAGGTGCGCCGACGACTTATGGAGCTGCGCGGCATCGGTGTCTGGACCAGCGACGTCTATCTGTTGATGGTATTACGGCGCCCCGACATCTGGCCTGTTGGTGATCTCGCACTGGCCATCTCAGCGCAGCGGGTGAAGCGACTGCGCAGCCGACCCGACGACAAGCGCCTTGTGCGCATGGCCAGAAGGTGGCGGCCATGGCGCTCGGTTGCCGCACGTCTGCTGTGGCAGGATTATCTGGCGATTCAGAGACGGCGCAGGTAGGCTAGCCGCTCTGCTGCCGAGGATCGTCTCCCTTACCGGTGTTGATGTACTCGTAGACGCCACCCCCGGTCAGTTGGCGAGTCAAGCCATGTTCGATGACGGTCACTTCCGTATCGAACGCATTTGGCACATTCACATTCTCCTTCAGATTCTGCGGCACTTTCGCCCCACCCCAGGCCTTGCTTAGAGGGACGGGAATGATCGAGGAGTGTGCCGTCAGCGTCAGGCTCTCAGCCTCCCAGCGCTGCTGCCAGGCAGCCGGTTTGCCGTGCTCGTCAAAGGCAACGTGCTCAAAGGCTGTCTGCTGCAGCCACACGCTGCTTTTATCGGGACGGATGAAAAAACCAAATGAGTATTCGGGATTGACGTCACCATTGGCGAAGCGTGTGAAGTAGGCGATGAGGCGCGAGCCATCACTGAGGCGCATGGGCGTATAATGAAACCAACCCAGTTCCGCCACGGGATGAGGCGTGGCCGTGATGCGGGGGTGATCGGTGAAAATGACGCCACGAATGCTTTTCTCTTGCCCCCGCCCCAACTCACGGTACCGGCGATCATTCCGGTGGCGATCCACATGGAAAATCGATTGTTGGGTAGCACACTGTCGGGAACGATGGTGGCCGTCTCCATCATCGCCGTCAGCAGCAGGGAGGCGTAGCCGTCGAGGCTTTCCATTCGCCATGTCGTGACTGGCCAGCCCCTGATATCGCAGATCGCCCATCGTCGGTGATGGTCAGGGCATGTCCCGCGTCGCCAATGTGGCAGTCCCCAGCCTTGAAGTGATCGCCACAGAGCCACAGCACCGCCCCTTCCGACGTCATCATCTCCAACTGCAGAAATAGATAGTCGTCCGCCGACGGCGTATCGGCCCCCCAGTCCTACCGGCAAAAGCCGCCCATGCCAAAGCCGAAGCGGGCGGCGAGCACATCGTCGCCATCGAATCGAGCGAAACCCCAGTTGCCCTCGTAGTTGTAGTTCACCAGGTCGGTCAGATAGTTGCGTGCAGGAAACTGGGCCGCGGCCACGGTGTGGCCGATGAGCCCGTCAAAGTGGGCGCTGCTACCGCCAAAACCGTTGGCTTGTTGTTCCATCATGCGCCGAGGGCGCGTCCCAGGTCGGCCGCCGCCGGCTGCCACCTGCCGGCAAATTCGACTTCAAGTGCACGCTGCTCGATTTGTTCGGGGTCAGGCGACTCGGATTCGAGGTGAGCCGCGACGGTTGTCGCCATCCATTGCGCCAGCGATACCCGATAGTCCAGACCGATGTCTGCCTGCGCCTTGTCCAGATTCATCAGCAATGGGCTGGAACTGAATGGCGCATACGACCACTGCTTCCAGGGCAGTTGTGTGTATCGCTGCAGAATCTCTGACGGCACGCTGACCGCGTTCAGGGGTTTGCCCGCCGCCGCAGCCATCACACCCAACCAATTGACCAGGGCGGGCATTTCGTGCTGTGCGTAGTTGTAGATGTTGCGTGGCGAGCCATCCTCCAATAGACGAATCAGGAAGTGCGCCAGGTCCCTCGAGTAACCCAGCTGTACCGCATGGGCGCCACCGTCCGGCAACAGGATCGGCGCGCCGTCGAGAATCCGCGTCAGCCACCAGGCGAAGCGGCCCGACGGATCGCCTGGGCCCATCGTTGCCGGCACGCGCACCACGAGCCACGGCCAGTCTGCGGCTGACTCGAGCATGACGCGCTCCATCTGCCGTTTGCCCTCGCCATACTCGGACAGATTGGCCCGATACTCCCACGGCTGCTTCAAATTGTCCAGATCCGTCTCGCGCACCGGCTCCAGTGTGCGATAGTCGACGGCGAAGCGCTCCTCGTCGGTCAACGGCTCCGTCACGGTATGCCGTCCCAGCGCATGGCCACCCTCACCATACACCGACACCGTGCTGGCCACGACGTAGCACCCGACCCTGCCACGCAGGGTGGCGATCACACTCTCCGCCTCCTGCCGATCAAAACACTGGTTGTCGATGACGCCGTCGAAGCGACGACCCGCGAGTCGCTCCGCCATCCCTGCCGCATCCTCGCGGTCACCTTCGATATGTTCGATGTCCTTCCAGAATGGCGGCCGCACATTGCCGCGGCTGAAGATCGACACCTTGTGTCCCGCCTCCAGCAACTGCTCTACCGCAGCCAACCCGAAGTATCGGGTGCCGCCAATGACCAGAATGTCCATAGGTTCCGCTTCTCCTTGGCTCGTGCACAGTCGATGCGCCGGCAACGATACGTTTAGCTCCGCTTGCTGGCCAAACCACTGCTGGACACGCTATCTTCGGCGGCCCACTGAGAATGTCTGGCCGAACACACTACCCCTGGATAGACTGGACCTATGCAGATCGTCGTCATCGGCGCTGGCAATATGGGTTGTCTCTACGGTGCCAATCTGTCTCGTGCGGGTGTAGAGGTGACATTGATGGACCCCTGGCAGGAGCACATCGAGCAGATACAGGCCCATGGCCTGACAATGGCAGGGCTGCATGGCGAATTTGCCGCCACCGTGCAGGCGACGAACGATCCAAAAACTGCGCCTGCCGCCGACCTGGTCATCATTCTGGTGAACGCATACTCTACCCGCGAAGCAGCCGAGTCGGCGCGACTGCTGCTGAAAAAGAATGGCTTTGCCCTGACCCTGCAGAATGGTCTGGGCAATGTCGAAGTGCTGCAGCAGGTGTTGGGGCAGGAGCGAGTTCTTGCGGATTTGAGCTTTCACAGCGCCGATCTGCAGGGCCCCGGATCTGTCTATCACACCAACGAGGGGCCAACATATCTGGGCGAGATAGACGGCTCTCGAACGGCACGACTCGCCGAACTGGAAAGACTCATGGCGCGTGCCGGCATGCTGCCTGTCGTTGAAGCCGATATCATGGTGACGATCTGGGAGCCATCAACGCCCTCTGCGCCATCACCGATCTGACGCCTGGGCATATTCAGAACGTGGCGGCCCTCGATGAATTCCAGACCCACATCATCGAAGAGACACTCGCCCTCGTCGAGGCGCGCGGTGTTCGGATCCCCGCCGACACGCCATTACAAGAGATCAAGCAATACTGCGCGACGAAATTTCACCGGGTATCGATGCTGCAGCATCTGGCGCGGGGACGGCCGACGGAGATCGACGCCTTGAATGGCTACGTCGTCACCGAGAGTCGAAAACTTGGCCTGTGCTGCCCCTACAGCGAATCTTTGACGGCCCTGATCAAAGGCCGGGAACTCAGACGAGACTGATATGAGCAGACTGACAGATGACCACATCGAGGAACTCGACCGCGAAGGTTTCATCATCGTGCCGAATTTTGTCCGTGGCGATGACCTGACCCGGTTGCAGGCCGCCCAGCGGCGCGTGTTGCCCACCTGGGAAGAGGTGCAGCAAAAGCCGCCGCAGGATCAATCGGGTAACAGCCTGCTGGTCTGTTTCCCCCACGAGGAGATGGAACTGTATCAAGGGGCGATGGATGCAGAAAGCATCGACTTCGCCCGTAAATGGTTGAAGACCGCCGACATTCATATGCGCGTCGGCTGCCTGGTCGCCCGCTATCCGGGCCATAGCACCGGCGGCACCGGTGAGGACGACTCCAATCTGCACATCGACAATGGCAACAATTCGCTGTTGCCCTTCAGTGACCAACTGCGCGAGTTCGGACAGATCGGCTTCTGGGTCCATCTCGAGGATGTCGAGTTGGATCAGGCTCCCCTGCGGCTCATCGCCAAACGGCATGGCCGCGACATGACTCAGGCTGTACCTCTCGTCTGCAGAGCGGGCACTCTATGCGTCTTCACCAATTTCTCCTGGCATAGCGCCACTGCCTATACACGTGCAGACGGGCAGCGATTTACCTGGGGTTACAGTTTTGGTCGTGCCGATCACTATTGGGAGGGCTTCAAGCACTACACCCACCTGGGCAAAGGCGCGCCCGTGTGGCAGCGTTTTATCGGCGGTCTCACCGCCCAACAGCGCCAGTTGTGGCGGTTCCCGCCAGCGGGACATCCGTACTACACCGAACAGACACTGGCCCTGCTGGCAGAGCAATATCCGGGCTGGAATGCGGACGAATACCGGTGATGGCAACCCGACGATTCGATCGAAACACTGCCCGCGCGGTGGCCGACAAAATCGCCAGAGATCGATCGGTCAACTCGTGCCGAACATCGGCGAACCAGACCCCGGATGCCGCCGAATTGGCGGCGGCATTGACGGCGATCTACGAGGCGTGACATCGGCTTGAGTGCTACCCGCTTGTTGCCGGGAGGGGACTCGTGGCAGCGTTCACGACGCGTACTGCGATTGGCGGTGCCATCCGCCGGCGAGATGCTGCTCGGCATGCTCGTCGGACTGGTCAACACCTACCTCGTGGGGCATCTCGGTGCAGCCTCACTGACCGCCGTCGGCCTCGGTGTTCAGTGGTCGATGGCGGCGATGGTGCTTTTTACCGCCGTCGGCACGGGCGCCACGGCGTTGACGGCGCGCATGATCGGTGCCAGAGACATGGCTGGAGCGAATCGTGTCGTCGGCCAGGCATTGGCCATCGCTTTCGCCTGCGGTCTGTTGTCGTCGACATTGCTCGTCGGGTTCGCCGAACCGGCGATGGTGTTGATGGGCGCCCGTGGCGAGGCCCTGGCGCAGGGCGTCCTCTACCTGCGCATCGTCAGCGCCGTGTTTCCCATCTCGTCGCTGATGTTCATCGGCAACGCCTGTATGCGTGGCGCCGGTGATGCGCGCACACCCCTGCTGGTGATGGCGGCAGTCAACGTCGTCAACGTCGCCATCGCCTGGGGTCTGGTCGAGGGCATCGGCCCCCTCCCGGCACTCGGGGTCAGGGGTGCCGCTTGGGGTTCGGCTGCCGGACGTGTCGTCGGGGGACTCCTGGTGGTGGGATTGCTGATAAAAGGACGCGGAGGCCTGCAGCTACGCTGGCGTGGACCAGACCGTGAGATCATCTGGCGTATCCTGCGCGTTGGCCTGCCGGCATCACTCGATCAGCTGATCTTCCGCTTCGGCATGCTCGTCTGGGTGCGTATCGTCGCCTCCCTCGGCACCGTCGCCTACGCCGCCCACCAGGTCGCCCTCAATGCCGAGTCGATCTCATTCATGCCCGGTTGGGGTTTCGCCATGGCGGCGACGACGCTGGTTGGCCAGGGCTTGGGCGCCAGCGATCATGAACGCGCCGAGCGAGATGCCATGCTCTGTTTCGGTATCGCCGCAATTTTCATGTCTGTCATGGGTGTCGTCTTTTTCGTCTCCGCACCACAGATCATGGGTCTGTTCACCGACGAGGTCGAGGTCATCGCCCTGGGCAGCATGCCCCTGCGTCTCATCGGCGTCGTGCAACCACTGCTGGCGGCGATGATGGTCTTCGCCGGTGGGTTGCGTGGTGCCGGTGACACGCTGACGCCAATGCTCGTCAATGGCGCCTCGGTATGGCTGCTACGTGTACCCTTGTCCTTGCTGGCGATACACTGGTTTGATTGGGGGTTGACCGGCGTTTGGCTGGTGATGGCACTGGATCTCACACTGCGCGGTATCGTCCTGTTGTGGCAATTCCGCTGTGGCCGCTGGAAAACCGTAGAGGTTTAGGTAGAGCGAGGTCGGGTGCCGGTGAATTCATGCCGGATCACGCCTCCGGGTCTGGTGGAATGCCAGCCAGGTGAGACTCAGTACAGCAATGCCGCCAAGCTGGTGCAGGGAGGCGAGCCAGGTTGGCACGAGGGTGAGGATTGTGATGATGCCGAGTGCGATCTGCAGATGCAGCAGCAACAGAATCGCAGTACCCACCTTGCGCAAAGGCGCCGGCGCTGCGTAGCGCCGCAATTGACGGTGGAATGTGAGGGCAATGCCAAGCAGGACGAAGGCGAACCAGCGGTGCTCGAAGTGCAGCATCAAAGGATTGGCAACAATGTTCGCCCACCAGGAGGACGCACTGCCAAGACCCATGGGGATCCACTGGCCACGGATGAGCGGAAAGGTGTCGGATACGAATCCGGCTCGATGTCCTGAGACGAGGGCGCCCAAGAGAATCTGCAGCACGACTGCCCCCAACTGCAGGCTCGCCCACCGCGCCGTGCGCTGGCTGACGGCGCCAGCGATCGGCGGCCAGCGGCGTTCGAAGATCAGCCACAGACACCACGCCAGCAGAGCTAAGGCCAACCCCAGGTGCAGGGCCAGGCGATAGGGGCTGACCTTGGGATCGTTCACCAGACCACTTTTGACCATGAGCCAGCCCATGACACCCTGACTGACAAAAAGCAGGCCGATGCCGACGAGGTGGACTCGCAGGCGGCGTGGAAACCAACCCCGCAGCAGACCGAGGATCAGAGGCACCGCCACGACGAGGCCGACGATGCGTCCCAGGACGCGGTGGATGTACTCCGGCCAGAAGATCGCGCGAAAGTCAGCCAGACTCATGCCGGCGTTGATTTTGATGTATTCGGGAGTCTGCTGATATGCCGAAAACACGGCCTGCCAGGCGGCTTCAGATAGTGGCGGCAGAACCCCGGCCACAGGTCGCCAGTCAACCATCGACAGACCCGAGTGGGTCAGTCGCACGACACCACCGAGGGATGTCATCACCACGCAGGCCAGGGCGAGCAGCACCAACCAGCGCAGCAACCAGGTTGGTTCATCATGCCGCTCGACGGCGGCGGCCGGGAGGTCGTCCATCAGTCGTAGTTGCTCTTCTTGTGATCACCCAGCAGGCGGCGCTGCCGTGGGTTGGCGCCGGCGAGGATGTCCTCGTCCAGACGAAACAGGTGCGGGTAGGGGGGAAACTTCTGTGTGATCATGCGTCGTGCGTAGTGCACCTGCAACAGATAGCGGGTCTGTTGACTGGTATTGGCAGTCCCCCGATGCCAGACCTCAGAACGGAACAGCAATCCGTCTCCCGCCGCACACATGATCGCCTGCTCTTGCCTGCCCTCGAAGGTCGTATCCCCGTCGGGCGGCCCGCCGGCTCGATGGCTCCCTGGCACGAAATGCGTCGGTCCCAACTCTTCGTACATGTCGTCCAGATAGTAGTGCATGGTGGAGATGAAGACCGGAATCTGCACGCGCCTGTCGGCCATGACATCCGCCGGCAATGTCAGCGGTTGCCAATCCGTGTGAAGTTTCTGCGCTGGACGACCGGAGCCGGTCAGCCACACCGTCATACCGATGACGTGGGCATCTTCGCCGTGCAGTGCTTCTGCCAGCTCGATCACCCCCGAACGGTCGATGAAATCGCGCAGCAGTGGATCTCGATTGAAAGCGTTGTTGAGGACCTTCGTGTAGTACTGCCCCTGACCAGATGCGGACTCGTTGTCGAAATACGTCTCGATTGGCTCGA
>DPVW01000094.1:24780-37044 GCA_003529325.1 Candidatus Latescibacterota bacterium
GAAATACGTCTCGATTGGCTCGAGCCGATCCATGAGCGCACGGAGTTCGGTGATCTCCTCCCTGTTCAGGATACCGGGGAAGTAGGCGTAGCCATCCTGCTGCATGGCGCTGGCCTGATCTTCCAGTTCCGGATAATGTACCAGAGGCAGTGGATCGGTCATTCTACTTTCTCTTTCGGGCAGAGAGTGCTCCGAAGCAGTATCCCAATTTTCACGCCGACGTCAAGCGCAGGCGGCGATCAGGTCCGTCGTGCTCACAGGGGACGTTGGCGAACTGCGGGTGTGGGTGCACATGGTATCGTGGTTCGATCTGGCTCCCCGGACTGGTCATTTTCTAGTCACCATGACTGCCTATCGACCGACCATCACATAACTCATTGACACTTTGTGGGTTAGAGTATGCACTGCCATTACTCTCCGGGTCCGAGTGAATCCCCTACAATTGTTGTACGCTCCCATCCGGTCAATGCCGGAACGTGCGGAATCGTCTCGACCAACTGGCCAGTATAGTGGTTAGGAACTTTCCTGCGCGCCAACTTCGGTGGTGGCACGCTACGTGCCTTGTATTGCGTGATATACCAAAACATGCCGATACCAGGGAGATCCGCATGCTGAATCGATCTGCAGTGCTGCCCACACTTGTGTGCGGCGTTTTCTTGTGCGGGGTGGCACCAACTGCCGCCTCTCCCGCCACGACCTGCCTCAACGCGCCCATCACACTGCAGGCCCAGCCGGCGACGACAGCGATCGTCATCGATGGCGTGCTCGACGATGCCTGGCTCGAGAGCGCCCACTTCGACAACTTCGCCGAATTCATTCCGGACCATCTCGTCGCCGCTGGGAGTCACCACCGAAGGGTATATCACGCACGACGGCACCGATCTATATGTCGCCTTCGTCTGCCACGATCCGCAGATCGGCAGTCTCCGTGCTTCCTTCACCGACCGCGACGGGATCTTCGATGACGACTTCGTCGGTATCGTGCTCGATACCTATCGCGACCACAAACGAGCCTACGCATTCTTCAGCAACGCCCACGGTATTCAGGGCGACATGTTGTGGTATGCGAATCGGGCCGAAGAGGATGGGGATGGCGCCATCTGGCAGTCCCAGGGTGGCGAGGATGGGGGTTTCGATGCCGTGTGGGAATCGGCGGCACGGACCTACGAGGATCGGTGGGTCGTGGAGATGCGGATCCCCCGTCTGCGCACCGACGCCGATGATCTGATCGTGCATCAGCGCATCTTCCGCCACGGCCTGCAGTATCAGTTTACCAGGGAGTTGTTCATCCGCTTCGTCGGCGAACTCAACCGCACGCGCCGGGCGACGGCAGTCGATGCCTACGAGAGCTCCACATCCTATTCCTTCGAGCCCATGCTCAGCTACCGAATGGACGCCTTCAGCGTGTTTCTATCTTGGGGGTGACTTCGGCAGCGCCAGGGATCCGTATATCAACCGCACCGGTTTCTCACGCTCCGATCAGACGCTGTTTCTGAAGTTTCAGTATCTGCTGCAGGGTTGATGAACGACGGTGATCATCGCTCATCACGACTCTGGCGCTCGGCTTCCAATAGGTTGGCAGCCAGCACGGCGTCGTCGGGACGAGCCTGCGCAGCCCGGCGCAGGTGGCTCACCGCAGCGCCTGGCAGCCCCTGTATCACCAGCAGCTTGCCGAGATTGTGATGCACCGCAGAATTGCCTGCGTCCATCTGCAGAGCCTGCTCAAACAGCTGCCGTGCCGCCGTCAGACCACCTTGGGCAAGGACCACGCAAGCGAGATTGTTACCGAGTATTGCGGAAGTAAGCGTGGCGCTACGAGCCTGACGCAGATCCTTCGCTGCCCCTGCAAGATCGCCACTGAAGTAGCGCACGATGGCACGGGCATTGGCAGCCCGGGGATCCTGCTGCCCCGGCGTGTCTAGCACCTTGTCCAACCAGGGGCGCGCCTCACGATAGTGCCTTTGGCGCACCTGTAGTAGTGCCAGATTCAATGCCGCTGTATGGTGCCCTCGACGCGCTGCCTCGGAGTAATAGACCATCGCCGTGTCAGGCCGTCCCAACCCCTCGTGCACGGCCCCCAGATTGTTGTGGGCTTCATTCATGGCTGGCTGCAGTCTCAGTGCTTGTTGCAGTGGCTCGAGGGCCTGAGCCAATCTGCCCTCTGTCGCCAGCAATGCGCCCAGGTTGTATTGCGCTTCGGCCAAGCCCTCCCCCCTGGTCGCCAGGGACTGCAGGATCGGCTGCGCCCGGGTCGGCTCCCCTTGCAGCCAGAGTGCAACCGCAAGATTGGCAAGCGCCGCGGGCAATCCTGGCGCCTGCTGCCACTGCTCGGCCGCTGCAGCATGCCGACCTGTCTGCCAGAACGTGATGCCTCGCAGATTTGCCGCTGACGGCGATGACAACCCTTCCAGTCGCACCAACGCCGTAGCTGTATCCCCTGCCTGCAACGCCCGCATCGCTGGCAACAGCGGTTCACTCGCCGCCACCGAACTCAGCAGTGGTCCATCGAGCACACCGCCATCGTCGAAGAGAAACTCGAGCTGCAGGTTGTAGAAGCGCCGCGCATTCTGCGTCGATCCCACCCCGTCACGCCACAAGGACAATTCACTGCTGTAGTCACGATTTCGTGCAGCCGTCATCACCACCATCAGCGCCACCACCACAGGCAGCAGAAACTGTCGCCAGTTCCCCAGGCGCATGCCCAGCAGCACCAACAGAAACAATGGCGCCACCAGGGGCAGATACATACGATGCTCGACGAGGAGATCACGCAATGGCACTAGGCTGGATGTCGGTGCCAGAATGCCGACAAACCAGAGGCCGACGAAGCTGAGTGGCTGGCGTCGCCAGAGGCCATGGACGATCCACGACAACCCACCGATGACGAGCAGCAGGGGCAGGGCGGCTTCGGTGTAACTGGCGATGGGCCAACCGTAGTCGATCTGCAGTGGATGTGGCCAGAGGACGAGGCGCAGATAGTGCAGCAGGACGCCGGGCTGGCTCAGAGCATAGTCGAATCGTCCAAAACCCTGTGCATCCCCAGCCAACAGACCTGCCAGTAGCTGCGGTCGCAGCGCCAGCAACACCAATCCGCCGACGACGGCGGGGCCGATCAATGTTACGTAGAGCCCTCTTCGGACAGCCCAGGTCGAGGCGAAAGAACCTGTGAGGAGGATGACATCAAACAACAGCAATGTCGCCGGCAGGGTGACGGCAATCTCCTTCGTCAGCATCGCCGCCCACCAGCTGAGCACTACGACCGCCCACCAGTGGCGGTGCCTCGCGCCAGGCACGGTACTACGCAACAAGGCGTAGAAGCAGGCCACGTAGAGCAGACTCGTCAGTGACTCGCCGCGTTGAATGATGTAGGTCACCGCCTGCGTCGTCAGCGGATGTACGACCCATAACAGCGCGGTGCTGCCTGCCACCGTGTCAGCGGTGAAACCAACAAGACGGTTGTTGACGCGTTCGTTTTGAAGTGCTTGCCGCATGACCCCGAATAGCAGCAACGCCGTCGCCAGATGGATGGTCAGATTCACCAGGTGATAGGACCACGGTTCGAGACCACTTATGGCGTGGTTGATCGCGAGGGTGAAAAACAGCAGGGGCCGCAGCGTCCCCCCACCGGCAGCCCACGGGGGCCACAGCTGCCGGATGTTGTCGTTGTCGATGATCCATGGCAGATCGTCGAAAGCGAAGACACCGCTGAAACTGGGCAGATAAGCGAACAGTCCGGCCAGCAGAATCCACAGCGGCCAGCTTGACCGCGCCGCAGCGGTGCGCCTCATTGCCCAGTCCGCCATAGCAGATTTCACATCGCTCATTTCACCTGCCTGCCCTTGCCGATGCCCGAACCCTCCAGCCCGCCCTCCCCCTCCGTCCAGCGACCATGGTTGATACTCGCCCTGATCCTCTGGGCGGTGCTAACGCTGGGGCATGGCACCGGTCTGGACGTCGTCACCTTGCTGGTGGAATGGGCACGCACGCCGGGCACGATCAGTGAATCGGGCGGCCAGATCGGTTTCCTGCGCGGTGAACGCATCCTCGCCATGCTCGTGGGCCTGCTCTTTCTCGGGATGCTGGGATTCATCGTACGTCGTGCCGTCTCCTTTGGCGTGCGTGCCCTCGTCGCCGCCTCACCGCCCTGGTTCCTCTGCGCCGGCCTCGCCTGGCTTTGCTGGCGCATCGTCATCGTCTACACCACCGAACTCGTCCACTTCGCACAATACGCCCTGATCGGCGCCCTGCTGACGGTGGCCCTGGACAAGGGGCGACGACCCCAGCTGAGTTTTGTCGTCGCCGTCGGACTCGGTTTCGTCGATGAACTCTGGCAACATTACGGTCTACACGTATGGCGATTGGGCGAAAGCACACACTATCTCGACTGGAGTGATCCATTCCTCAATGGTGTCGGCGCCTTTGCTGGTGTGTTGCCGGCGGTGACGTGGCTGCGCCTGCGAGGGGACGGCTTTTCGCAGGCGGGGGTCGTCTACAAGGCGGCACTGATCGCCGCCCTGCCACTGCCCCTGGTGCTGCTCGACCCGGTGACGCTGGCTGCATGGTTCGGCAGTTATCCATACTACCCTTTCTGGGATGAGCACACCAACCTCAAGGCCGTGCACTGGGTGACGCCATACGAGGGGATCCCCCTGTTGCCCGCCTTTCTGCTCGTCGTCGGTGCCGTCCTCGACCCGGTGCGGCGCACACCCTCGGTGGCTGTCCTGGCGGCGGCGACGGTCCTCGTGGGACTCGCAATTCAGCCCGTCTCCCGCCAGCGCGGCACCGCGGTGCACGAGGTCGTACCGCAAACGATGGTGAGCCTTATCGATGACGCCGACATCCTCATCGACGGCCACGCCGATGAGGCAGCCTGGTCAGATGCACCACGCCTCGGTCCCTTCGTGCACAACACCGACGCCGCCGATCGGTATGCCCTATGTCCAGGGACACCCATCCTGCCGGCGACGCACGCTCGCATACTCTGGTCTTCGGCGGCACTGTACATCCTTGTCGAGACGGAGGATGTCGATATCTGGGCCCGAGATCTTGCCCGCGACGCGGGCGGGGTGCTCGGCGACGAAGGTGTCAGACTCCTCATCGACGATGGCGGCGAGGAGGTCCTGTTTCATGAGATCGACATCTCTCCCGCCAATGCCGTCGCCGATCTGTTGCAGCTCATGGGTGGCGCCCCGCTGGACTTTAACCCCTGGGCACCAGCCCTCGGCTATATACGCTTTGACGCGAACGAGATCAGCACTGCCGTCGTCGTCGATGGCAGTCTCGAAATCGTAAGCTCCCAATTCTCGCCCGTCGTGACGGACGTCGATGTCGGCTACCATGTAGAGGTACGTATTCCCTGGGAGGTGTTCCGCACCACGAGCACGCCGTCCGACAACACCGTACACACTACCTTGCCGCCACAAGTCGGTCACCGTTGGCGTCTGGGACTGTATCGACGGGAGACACCGCGGCCACAGCAGGCACTGCAGGAGCGGGTCGATGTCCCCAGCGCGCGCCAGCGGCTCGGCTTGAGTGTCGACGACTGGCAGTCGCTGGCAGCCGAACGCCTTTGGGACACCGACGATGGCATGGTGACGGGTGTCGGACTGTGGCAAGAAGTCGTGCACCGCTGCGGCGGACTGCAGGCTTGGTCACCGACCTATAAGGACCTGCGGCAGCCGGCTCGCTTCGGCGTTATCGAATTTGCCGAGTGAGGATACCCTCCCCCCGTCACCTCCCGCACGGCCAGCTGAGCATCGCCGCCGGGCGTCCCCGTCCATGACAGCTCCCACCGAATGGTGACCAGACTCTGCAGAAATCGTTCGTCGTGGCTCACCAACAGCAGGCCACATGGACAGTCCTGCAACACCTTCTCCAGGCATATGATCGACGGCACCACGCCAGAGCAATCGGTCTCGATGGGACCGCCTGCCAGCCACCCAGATGCCGAGATCATGCTCCTTCTGTACCTGGAATTCCATCACGGGTGACACGCGCCTGCTGTGCCCGTCCACCGATCTGATTCAACAGCCTACCTGCCTGGCATCCTTGCCCGTGGCACGTGCCAGATTGCACTTGAACTGTTCATCATTGTCCCTTCCCCAGGTTCTTCTTCGAACGCTTCTCGTGCGACCCCGATGCCTCCTCTCGCCGTCGTACAACCTCACGCTCCACCTTCTTCAGTTCCCGCGTCGCCGTCTCGCGCTCGCGCAGAGCGGTCTCGCGTTCGAGTTGGCCCTGCTCGACGCCTTTCTCATACCCCCCTGGACGCATCGTGACCGACGGATCGACGAAGGCACACTGGCGGCACAGCCCGTCGAGCAACTTGCGCTCTCCATTACTAAGACTGTGCCAGCGCTCAGGCCAACTGTCATCGATGTCGAGACGGCCGCGGATCTCCCAGGCATCGCCGTCCATATCCGCCACCAGACTCGCAAGGTCTTTGGGGGCATCGTCGGTGACGCCGACTCGCCCTTCGGTGGGTGTAAGCAAACCTGTCGCCAAGCGCATGAGGATGGTCTTGCCGGCGCCATTGGACCCGACGATCCCCGACCAGCCCGACGGAAAGTGACATCGACACCGGCCAACAGCGGCGACGACGCCCCGCCGTATCCGAAACTCACATTGTGAAATAGAATGTCACTACCGTTCATCTGTCGCATCATGTCAAGGCCGGAGGTCGACCCCTCAGGGGGCGGAGATTGTCACCCTCATCTTTTCTGTTCCAGGTCTGCAGCATCAGTCCGACACCGAGGACGACGACGTCGGTGGGACAGTCTTCGAAACATTTCCTGGTGGGATGTGTGCGTCTGTACGTCTCCTGCAGTATCTTGCAGCAAGAATTCTCATTTTCACTCTCAAGCTCAACGACATGCGAAAACAACGACTGTTGCGCCCGATAACCGCCATCGCCCTGTGGACTGTCACTGCCAGTACCGTCGCGTTCGCGGAGGAGTTCCGCATCGAGCACAAGGCGGATTGGGATACGTGGAGCTTCCCTCGCAGCGTCGTGGCGCAACAAGACGATGGTAGTATCGGCCTGCAACGCGTCGGCAAGGCGATCAATGCCGTAACCGACGCCCGTCAGTTCCGGCACATCGTCAAGAGCAGCAGAGAGCCCATCCCGGGGGGAGTTCGTTTTGCGTTCTCGGCTGCCGAGTCGGTGGAGAATGTCATCGATGGTCGGACCGATACCTGGTGGCAGCCGGATCCGGAGGACCCGATCGAAGATTGGTGGTTCGAGGTGGACCTGGGTCGCATGGTGTACGCCACCGAGATTCGCTTGATCTTCCCCGATACGACGGACGCCGAACCGTTCCGCAATTTCAGCGTCTATATCAGCAATGGGGAACGTTATAACGCGGCGAAAGACATTTTCAGTTTCTACCGCGCTGGCCGCACGATTCGCCCCAATGAGGGGCGCGTCGTTGAGTTCTCCCTGCAAACGATCGATCCGGGCGGTGGCACAGGAGAACACCTGTCGCTATCGGACACGCTGAGGTTCGCTCCCGTGCAGTACATCCGCTTCATCGCCGAAGAGCACCAGCCCGGCGCGGCGCTGGCCGAAATCGAAGTGACAGCGATCGGCGAAAATCTGGCCCTGGGAAGTATCGATCGCGGCGGGTCGATCCGCGTCGGTACCGATGTCCAGAACAGCGCCTCATTCAGCGACGGAGATCACAACACCAAGTGGACCGTGACAGGCCTCAATAGCTGGATCGAGGAAGGGCACTGGCTGGCTTGGGACCTGGGGGCCGCCTACTGGCTGGACCGCATGGTCATCGAAGTCAGTGTGCCCGGTCATCGCACCCTATACGTCGAGGATTTTGAGATCTCGACATCAGACGGCACTCCGGTGGACGGGCTGACCATCGATCGGGTGCAGAGCGAGTTTGACTATCAGCTGCTTACCCAGGTAGACGCGACGGCCAGCCCTGTTCAGCATTGGTTCGATCTCAGCTTCCCCCTCCGGAAGACACGCCACATTTTCTTTCATCGCGTCAACTTCTCCAATATCAGGGTGTGGTATACGATGCTGGAGTATGCCGTCTATGGCGAGGGGTATGCGGCGGAAGCCGAAATGACATCGGGTTATATCGACCTGGGTAGGGCCAAGAGCATCCGTACCCTGACCTGGGATGCCGACCTGCCTGAAGGCACGTATATGGAAATTCGCTCGCAGACGGGCGACTCCTTCGTTGTCGAAAAGAAGTACTTCCGCAAGAGTGGCGAGGAAGTCAGCGAGGCGCAGTGGAACAAGCTGCCCAAGTCGCAGAAGCTTGATGTTGTGGAGATTCAGCGACGGGGGACCGACTGGTCGGGCTGGAGCCCGGTGTACACGACGCCCGAGGGGGTGTTCCAGTCTCCTTCGCCGCGCCGCTATGCGCAGCTACAGGTCAAACTCGGCAACTACGACCCGGAGGTCACACCGCTGCTGCGCAATATCGCGCTGCAGTTTGACGCCGCGCTGATCAGCGGCGGGGTAACGAGCCAGATTTTCCCGCGGCAGGCGGCGTTCGACTCGCTGCAGGTCTTCACCTACACACTCAAACCGGTGTTCCACAGCGGCGACCAGGGCTTCGACCGCGTGCTCATCCAGACCCCCGACGAGGTCGACGAGGTGTCACTGAAAGTGGGCGGCGAAGCCGTGCTACCCCTGGCGGTGGCGATGCGAGGCGACTCGTTGCAGGTGGACCTGCCGCAGCGGGTCCGGCGGGACTCGGTGGAGTTGACGTTTCAGGCGCGGATTCAGGCCAATGCGACGACCTTCGACGCCTGGGTGAGCCAGGTGGGGCAGGATCTGCGGCAGGGGGTGCGTGCCCAGCAGTGGCAGGCGGCGACGGTGTTCGTGCCATCTGTAGCCAGCGGCAGCGATCTGATCCGCCTCGTAGAGGTAACGAGGCTGGTGACACCGAACGGCGATGGCGTCAACGACGTGGCGATGATCCGCTTTTCGCTGGCCAAGGTCGAGAGCAGCGAACCAGAAGTGTCGATGTGCGATCTGTCCGGTCGTCGGGTGAGGACGATCGCAGCGGGCCCCGACGGGTACGCCTGGGACGGGCATGATGATCAGGGGAGGTTGCTGCCGCCGGGGACGTATATTTGTCAGATCAGACTGTCCGTCGATGCCGGAGAGCAGACCGCGCTGCGCGTCATCGGTCTGGCCTATTGATAGGCTGGTCGGTGCCCGTCTGATCGCCGAGGGGCGATGAGCACAAGGCCGCCAAGGCTGCGTAGTCCATGTCGAATTCACGCTGCGGATGCGGTCGTGTGACGAGGCGCGATCGGCGGCACCAGGGCGGCCAGCTTCTCGAGCAATTCGACAACACGATCTGATACGTACCGTCGGACCAGATGGACTTCAACGAAAAGGCGACATGCTCCTCATCCATGATCTGCAGGTCTAGGCGGCAGTAAGGGTTTCCGATAACCTCCGCAAGCCGGGGTCAGCCCGCCGGGACTTTGGCTGAGCTAGCTAGTATGCCAGGTTGATAACCCTGTGGGCTGTCTGCTCGCCAACGTCGGCAGAAAGGGCGATTCTGCAGATATACGCCCCAGGCGGCAGCAACTGGCCGCCGTCGTCACGCCCGTCCCAGTCATGGCCGGACCCGCCGTCTGCGACCCGCCGTACCTGTCGCCCCGACAGATCATGGATCGATACGTCCGCCTCCCGTGCTTCCACTTTGGCCAGCACGAAACGGATCGATGCTTCGTCGTTGATCCCGTCCCCATTCGGCGTAAACAGCGGTGACACTTCGACGCCGCGGATCAGAGATCCACCGGTAGCTACCGACGGTACGAAGACCGTCGAGGCATGCTGCTCCTCAGGACGCACGCCCTGCTGCAGCTCCTCACCAACCACACTCACCCAGGCATTGAACAACGTCGCATTCGCCTGGATCCGTGCCAGGAACTCGACTTCCACCGAATCCCTCTGGATCCGTTCGGGCAGGTCGACCTGTAGAGAGTCACCCACCATCGTCACCGACAGAGGGGCGACCTCCGCTCCCGAGACCCGGACGGCCACCTCGCCGACCGGAGAGGGCACCTGGATCTGCACGCGGTCGAAGCCCTGATCGCCGAAGCGGAACGTCGGCTTGAGCACATAGGTGAAGGCCTGCAACGAGTCGAAACCCGCCTGCCGCGGAAAGATCCGGCTGGTCACTCCGCCGCTGATCAGCGCATCGTCGAAGTGTAAGGCAATATTGCGCAGCAGCGGTGTCACTTCAGGATCGTCGTTGCCCAGTTTTACGCTCAGCTGCACGTAGCGACGAGGCGATGGTGACAGAAAGACCTCCTCGGGGAAGTCGTAGACCTGGCTCCAGCCCGACCAGTCGGAGCCTGGGCGCTGGATTTCGAGCACCTCCTGTTTCTGTGACTTGGGTAGCTTGTTCCATTGGGCTTCAGAGATTTCGATCCCATTCTTGCTGAAGAATTTCTGTTCGATGAAGAACGTGTCCCCCGTCTGCGAACGAATCTCCACAAATGTCCCTGGCGGTAGATCCGCATCCCACGTCAACCGACGGATGCTGGCGGCTCCGCCCAGGTCGATGAAGTCAGACACCATCTCCACCTCCGCCACATAGCCCTCGCCGAAGAGCATGAATTGGGTGATTGTGCCGATCTGCCTGGGTACACTGGCGCTCGCATGCCAGAAGGCGTAGCGGACCTTCCTTGGAGGAAACTGCATGTCGAAGTTGAAGCGTACGGGACTGACCGCGTTGTCGATCAGTGTCAGATCTAGAAAATCGAACCCGCTGCGAATGCGATCCGCCGTCAATCCAGTGGACCGCTCGCCCTCCGACGTGACCAGCTTGAAACTGAAGCCCCCTCTGTGCTGACTAATGTTGACGAAGGCACGATCCACCCAGTACACCACCCCTGCATCGAACTCAAACCAGTGTCCCTGCGCCTCCCACTCACCGGTGGACGAGATGGTCCAGATCGTATTCCTGTCGCCGTCGACGAGGGCTAGCAGGTTGCCCAGATTCGTGCCCCCACGTACGCCGCCGCCGCGCTCGACGCTGCCGAGAACGACATTGTCACCGACGGCCGTCACCTCGATCTCGGCCAGTGCCGCCCCCGGCTGAAACTCTTCGGCGACGAAGCGCACGTATTGCACCATGGCAAAGTCCAGCGTATCGCCAGTGGCCAGATATTCGCCAGTAGCATCTGCCCGTTCCACCGTCTCTAGTGTGTATTCGACGATGCGTTCCCGGTTCGGCTCCTTGGTGCGTCCCACCCGCGTGAACCGAAAGACGTCCCTTGCCGCCGTGGCGCGCACGCCGTCATTGACGTACACGCTGAAACTTCGGAAGGGTTCCACATCCAGCGTGTCTGGAAAGGTCAGCTTGATCTTCTGCGCCAGGACCATGCGGCCCAGATCCACCTCGATCCACCAGAAGTCGAGCAAGTCGTCCTGAGAGGGTTCCCACCACGTGTCCTGACGTCCGTCGATCAGGTTGTCCGCCGATGCCAACCCCGAACCGACGACACGGATCCCACCCGGAATGGGCTCGCGAGAACTTTTCACGATATGGTTGAAATCCCGCGCCTTGGCGACGGCGTTGATATTCTTGTCGGACCGGCTCAGGCTGATGTTGCCATCAGCGCTCATTTGCAGAGCGCCCTGAGGGATGGACCACGTGTTCCAGTCCGCCCTGCTGTCGAACTGAAGGACATCACCATGCGCCGTCGCGACGCCGAGCAGGGCGACGACGACCCGACTCAGGATGATGCCGGTCTGCCTTCCCATCATGTGTTCCTCGATCGTGTGCCGCACCATCTTCAGTAGGCGATGGCGATGGTCCGCGTCTTCTCGAATGTGCCCAGATCGGTTTCCACGGTCACGCGCACCAGATACGTTCCGGGCGGCACCTGACGACCCTGGATCTGGCCATCCCATGTTTCGATGTATCGTCCCTCGCTCCGTGACTCAGACACCAGTCGACGCACGAGCCGGCCCGCCAGATCATAGACCCCGGCCTCGACGCCAGCCGCAGCGACGCCGTGGAGCGTGTAGGACAGCTGCAGTTCGTCGTGCATGCCATCGCCGTTCGGTGTCATCACCTGCGATTCCAGGTCCAAGGCGGAGAGCACCTTGAGTTTGTCGAGGGGCGCGATCACCCGCAGGTCATTGGTTGACACCAGCGGCGTGGCGTCGCCGCCCTCGATCGACTGCGACAGATTCTCGCCGTCGATCCGGAACACCTCACCCGCGAATTCGGTGGTGAAGTTGAACACGCGCGTGCCGAAGGTGAGACG
>DPVW01000094.1:37063-37306 GCA_003529325.1 Candidatus Latescibacterota bacterium
ACGCACGAGCCGGCCCGCCAGATCATAGACCCCGGCCTCGACGCCAGCCGCAGCGACGCCGTGCAGCGTGTAGGACAGCTGCAGTTCGTCGTGCATGCCATCGCCATTCGGTGTGATCACCTGTGATTCCAGGTCCAGGGCGGAGAGCACCTTGAGTTTGTCGAGGGGCGCGATCACCCGTAAGTCGTTGGTTGACACCAGGGGCGTGGCGTCGCCGCCCTCGATCGACTGCGACAGATTCTC
>DPVW01000162.1:0-6375 GCA_003529325.1 Candidatus Latescibacterota bacterium
CCAACTCCATGAGTTTGCTCAAGCCCTGATCCACGGCGGCATTGGTGGTGGAGGTGATCAGGATGCGTGGAAGCATACACAGACTTTTGCAGATCTTGGCAGATCGGTCATCTTTACCCGGCCAACCAACACCAACAGCCAGTGAGGAATTCGGGATGACGAAGAAGAGTCTGCTGTTGACCGGTATCAATGGCACCGTCGCCTATGCGATGAAAAAGGAGCTTGCCGGAACGTACGATGTGTCAGGGCTGAGTGTCGTCAGGATGGATGATGTTATCGGTGAACTGGACAATCCGACGTGGAAGGACCAGCTCGATGCCTACCGGGACCGGGTGATTGACCAGTTCACCACCGCCTTCCGTGGCAAGGAAGCTGTCGTGCATCTGGGCTGGAATACCCGCGACGAACACCACAGAGCCGGTCTGGATCCACTGAATATTCTGGTCGTGGACTGTGTCTATCAGGCGGCGATCGCAGAGAATGTTTCCCGACTCTACATGGCCAGCTCGGTGCACGCGTACGATTTCTTGGAGGTCCAACGGCACAATGGTGATCCCATCAAGCCTTTTCCGGATACGCGGCAGGACGATTTCGGCGTGGCAACAACAAGTCTTTATGGCGTCAGCAAGAGATGGATGGAGATCGCCGGGCAGTATTACGCCGAGCGACTGAGTCCGTCACAAAAGATTCTCCTCGTGCGACTGGGTGCTGTCGGTCGCGAGGAAGAACCTGAAAAAGACTGGGCACGCTTGTGGCAGAGCCACGGGGATCTGGCAGGACTGCTGTCGGCCTTTATCGAGTGCGACGCTGACGCACCCAACTACTGGGTCGCCTTCGGCGTGTCAGACAACATCGGCACAGAACACCCGAGGCCGATGTTTGACGCCGTGAATCCCTATGGATTTACCCCAACTGACAACGCCTATGTAGAGTTGGAAGGTTTGGTCTGAAGGAAGCAGGCAGACCCCTTTTCTCTGTTATGCTCTTTGACTATACCAGGCTCAAGGTATTTCGCCGACAGGTTCATCTGACCCAGGTCGAACTGGCGGGCCGGCTCCAGGTCCCTCAGTCCACCATCGCGCGTTGGGAATCGGGGGCCGTGACACCCACGGCCCGGCACTTGGGCACGCTCTGTGATCTGGGACGGGTCGCCGACATCGACCCCGGCTTCTTCTTCCCTTCCTTCAACCACTTTCCACGCAGGTGACGCCATGATCGATCTGACGGATGCCAATTTTGACGAAGAAGTACTGCATAGCGACGCGCCGGTGCTGGTGGATTTTGGCGCGGGCTGGTGCCCGCCCTGCCGGGCGATGGATCCGATCGTCGAGGAACTGTCACAGACCTATGCGTCGACTGTGAGCAGGAACAAGACATGGCGGCACGTTACAATGTCCACGGCTTGCCGACCTTCGTGTTCTTCAAGGATGGCCAACCGGTGGATACGGCAGTCGGTCGCAAGGCCAAGTCAGAACTGGTAGAAAAATTGGACGCGCTCCTGTAGGAGGAACAGCCTTGAACTGGCTGAAGTTGTTGGACCGCATCGGTGCGACCTCCACCAGGGCGAATCTGGAGACGCTCGTGCACCTGCAACGCCAGGCCCTGCTCGCGTTGCCCTTCGAGAATCTCGACATCCATCTCGCTCGCGTGATCCGGTTAGATCACGACAGCCTCTATAGAAAAATCGTCGCCGGCGATCGCGGCGGTTTCTGTTATGAGCTCAACGAGTGTTTCTACCAGTGTCTTGCCGCCATGGGGTATATGGTGGAACGCCTCGAAGCACGTGTCGAGTTGGGCGGACCTGGGGACGCATTCGACCACCAGTGTTCACTGGTGCATCTGGATGGTGCGCGCTGGCTCGCCGACATCGGCTTCGGCGACAGCAGCGCATCGCCGAGTTGCTGGCAGAGCCAGGCGAACCGTATGTGAGCGAGGCACAGGACGCTGACTTGCTGCGCATCGAGCAGAGCGGCAACTAAACGCCTGAGCCCTGTCTCAGGCTCCCATCGACCCTATATTGGCGCGCCATGGATCAGGAGACCGATTTCCCGCCGGTGATTTTCACCGATGATGGCTGGATCATGGCCACCGAGCCGCCCATTACGGCGCAGGATCTGCGTGACAAGATCGTCGGCTCTTATGCAGGCACCGGGGGTGCCCTGGGTTGGAGCATCGGCGATCATGAGGTCTACCACTGCGAACTGCAAGGGGGCGAACAGTTCGGCGCTGCCGTGGACGGTCTCGACGGCTCGAAGATGTCCTTCGTGCATTCCGCCACACCAGGCGCTGAACAACGCATCGCCGAGAACCTGCAGGCCCTGATCGCGTCGGACGGTGGACCCCTCACCGTGCTGGCCGCGGACTGTCGTGAGCGCGGTGTGCCGTTCTTTCCCCGTGTGCGCATGAACAGCCACTACGTCATCGATCCGGCGCATCCGGGTTATGGTGGGTTTCGCCGGAATCGGCCCGAGATGTTGCTCGGACGGCCCGGGGAACAGCTGCCCGAGGGATCCCTGCAATGGGCGATGCGCACCGGCAAGGACTACGCCTTCGCCGAGGTCCGGCAATACATGGAGGGCATCATCTGTGAAAGCTTCGAGCGCTTTGATGTGGACGGCGTCGAGCTCGACTTCATGCGTCACCCAGGGTGGTTCCGCATCGAACAGGCGCAGGCCAATGCCTACCTGATGACGGACCTCGTGCGCCGGGTGCGGTCCCGACTGCGGCGTAGACAACAGGAGTGTGGACGTCGGCAGTGGCTGATCGTGCGCGTACCACCGACGCTGGCCGACTCGTCGCGCACCGGTCTCGATGTGGAACTGTGGATGGCAGAGGGCCTCGTCGATATCGTCGTCGTCGGTGGCGGATTCATCCCATTTGAGACACCACTGGAGGAATTCGTCGATGCCGCGCAGGGCAGCGACTGTCGCATCTATGGCTGCATCGAGGCGACGCGTTATATCGACGAGCGCCACCTGCGCGGTCTGGCGAGCCGCTGGTACGAGGACGGCGCCGCCGGCATCTATCTCTACAACTTTTACACGATGGCCCCCGACTGGAACGAACGTCTCTTCGGCGAATTGGCTCAGCCACAGGTGATGGCGCAGCGGGACAAGATCCACGGCACGGATGCTGCGGGACCCGTGAGCCCCGTGGAGGGTCATTCCGGTGGGTTCCGCTACGCGAGTCCCTCCACCCAGTTGCCCGCCGAGCTGTTTCCCGGATACGACGGGAAAGGTCCCCACATCCGCGTGCGGATCACCGATGATGTGGAGACCGCCCTCACGGCGGGTGTGCTGGCGGGTTGCACGCTGGCCCTCTATCTGCCGCAATTGGGGCAAGAGAATCGTCTTGAGGTGGCGCTCAATGGCGCCGCCATCCCTTGGGACACGGCGCGCGTGCAAGTGGGCATGTGGACACGACAGCAGGTGGCTGCATTGTTCTGGGCCGACTACCCAACCTACCCGCAAGCCGTCGAGCAGGCGGGTACTCTCGTCGAGTTTGACCTAGGGGCGCCAGCGTTACGCCACGGCGAAAACGAAGTCGAGGTGCACCTGCAAGGCGATTGCTCGGGGCAGTCCGTTCTGCTCGAACGTGTGGAGATCACCGTCTCCTACAAGGCACAGAACTAAGGATGCGAGGCGCTATCATCGGGCTTGGTTGGATGGGTATGCTATACGATCTGGCCCAACGGATGGGTCACTGGCACGTCGATGACGTGGACCGACCGACGCCGGCACTCGACGTGCACCGTCGATTTCCATACCACCAACGGCATGATCCGCGCAGCAACCTGCCGACGAGTTATGCTGAAGCCCTCGCCGATCGACCGGACATCGAACTGATCGCCGCCGCCGAACGTGACGTGAAACGGTTGGCGGCATTTCAGCAGCGCTACGGTGTCGACGCGTTGTATGCCGACGCCGGGGACATGCTGAGGACGGAACGACCGGAGATCGTCGCCATCGCGTCGAATACCAAAGGCCGCGCCGACCTGACCTGCCTCGCCGTCGAGTGCGGCGCCAAAGGCATCATGACGGAAAAACCGATCGCCGAGACCGTCGAGGAGGCGGATCGTATGGTCGGCGCATGTGCCGAGGCAGGTGTACCCCTCGTGTGTGGTGCGATCTCGGTGAATCATCCCTCCTTTGCCGTCGCCAGGGCTCTTGTGGCAGATGGCACCATCGGCGACCTGGTGTCGATCGAAGCGGTCGTCTTCGCCCAGCATCAGAACTGGGCCTACTTCCTCGATGGGCAACCGGCTTGGGTCATCGGCAGTGGTGATGAGCCGGCGCGAGAATCGGGCAGCGCCGAATTTCGCGGCGATGGCCTGATGGTGACCGACGACGGACTCAGCGTGCATTTCCGCAAGGGTGGACCGGCGGTCCGCCTCACGGGCACAGCGGGGGAGATCCTGCATGCCGGCAACTACACGCCCTGGACCTTGCAAAAGGATGTGGATAGTGGACACCATCGCATCGAATGGCCGTGGCCGGGCGTGCAACTCAGCCAGGCAGGTGGTGCCGCCATCGATGGCCTCAACGATGTGATGGAGTGCCTGGCGGGGAATCTCGATGAACCGAAGAACTCCGGTCGTCGCGTGGCGATGGCGCTGGAGGTGGAGGTCGCCCTGAAGCAGTCGGCGGCGCGGGGAGGTCAACGGGTCGAGTTGCCCCTTGTTGACCGCTCCGCTGGTCTCGAATACGACTGGCACCGCTGATGCCACGGATCTGGTTCTATCACGATGGTCGGCACCCACACATCTATCGTTACGAACCACCTATGAGCAAGCTGCAGTATGTCGCCTGCATCGATGAGTTGGCGGGCACGCCGGTGGAGGCCGTCTCCTTCTGTCTGGGTGAGGGCCGCACCATGCTGCACGATACCCAGGTGGGTGAACTGCTTGGGCACAATGTCGAATCGTGGGACCACGCCATCTTTCGTCGTGCCCATCAGAATGCGGTCGGCCTCATCGAAGCCGGCGACGATCCGCTGCGTCTCATCTGCGAGCGGGCGAAGTTGCGTGGTATGGCGTTGTATCCCTGTCTGCTGGTGCAGAACCCGGGGGTGGAAAATGCCACGGTGCGCTGTTCAGATTTCCGCCGTGATAACCCGCACCTCGAGATCCGCGCTCGAGCCGATCTCGAAGTGGATCTGCCCTGGATCGGCGGGCTCGACTTTGCACACGAAGAGGTGCGTGAAGAGCGCTTCGCGCTGATTGCGGAAACACTGTCCGAGTACGACGTCGACGGCTTCGAACTGCAGTTGAACAACCACCCTCGGTACTTTCACCCCGGGCAGATCGATGCTGGCCGGACGTTGATGACGGACTGGGTGGGTCGTATCCACGAGGCGGTGCAAGGCAGTGGCCGGGGGCGGCAACTGGTTGCTCGCGTGCCCCTCGATCTGCAGGCAGGTTATGACATCGGCCTGGATGTCGCCGAGTGGCTGCGTCGGGGAATCGTCGATGTGTTGATTCCTGAACCATTCGCCGGTCCTCAACGCGCCGATCCCAATCTCGACTTCCGCCCGCTGCTGGCCCTGACCCGGGATACGAGTTGTCGTGTCGTCCCCGCCCTGCATTCCGCTGTCGGCTCCGACCGTCTCGGCGACGGACCCATCGCCATGACCCGCGCGCAAGCCTGCAATTACTGGGACCAGGGAGTCGACGGATTATATCTGGCGCAGTGGTTTCACCATTGGCCATATGAAGCTGACTTCTACGAACGCCTGCGCGAGTTGCCCTTCCCGGACATCATGGCGACTCGAGACAAGTACTACTACGTGCCCACTGGGAGCAGCTTCGGCACCCAGCCTGGCGCAGAGGCACTGCTGCCCATCGAACTGACGGCAGGCACGCCGGCGCAGGTGAACGTGGTGATCAGCGACGATCTACCCACCTGGCATGAGGCGGGCCGAGTGCACGAAGTTCTGCTCCGCATCGGCCTGGCGGGGAACACGGAGTTGGATCGCCTCAGCTTCCAACTCAACGGCAGTGAATTACCACTGGCCAGTTGTCGCCGGATCAACCAGATGTATCGCATGCACGCCCCCCGTCATCGTGGGGGTCCGACGTATTGGTATGTCTTCCGCCTCGGTGCTGACAACTGGCCGCAAAAGGGTGACAACAGACTGACCGTTACCCTACTCGAACGGGACGCCGCTGTGCTCGGGTCGGTTGGTTTCCGCGACGTCGAACTTGAGATCAAGTATTTGATGGGAAGAAGTTCGCCCCGCGGTTTCGTTGATCCGGATCTCGGTTTCTACGAGCATGTCGTCACATGAAAGTCACCGAGATCGAAGTTCACGAGATCAGTCTGCCCTTTCAGGACTGGCTCGCCTATCCGCTCAACCACTACGGCTCGCCATCGCGGC
>DPVW01000162.1:6690-7012 GCA_003529325.1 Candidatus Latescibacterota bacterium
GCGGCCCTCGATTGCACCTACGAAGTCCTCATGGGGGCGGGGGATGTCTACATGCGTGGCCATCAGCTGATCGGCGTAGCCGCACGTCAGGCGGGGCTATTTGCGGCGGGCAATATCCCCTTCATGTTGCAGAATGTGGGCACGACGATCTCGCGCGCCCTGACGACACACATGATGGCCGCCTTCCCGACTGCGACCTTCCACTTTTTCTCAGATACGGAGACCTGGACTGATGATGTCGTGCACGAACGGCTGGATCCGGTGAATGGTTTTCTACGGGTGCCGGAACTGCCCGGCCTTGGTGTGACGCTGGACCGCGAAG
>DPVW01000162.1:7396-14803 GCA_003529325.1 Candidatus Latescibacterota bacterium
GCGTCGTCGTCAGCCGACCAGGACATGTCGGGATCGATGGGCCACATCGGTCGGCGCAGATATCTGTAGGGCAGACTGCCGTAGTCGACGGTGCTGACTCCGGGGCTGGCCAGTTCAATCGTGGTCGCCACCACCGGGTCGAAGGAAGCACGGTGAGCCTGGTTCGATTTGACCACCAGGATCTGTTTCTCCTCAAGGATGGTGCCGGCACTCTTGAAGAAATCCCGATCCTTGCCGGTGCGGCTGCGTGAGAAGATGACGTCGATCTTGTCGCCGATACGCAACACCACCCGTGGCCCCACATTCGACTCACGTAAGGCGGCGGGATTGACCTCGCGTCCCCAGCCACCGTGGGTGGGGCCGAGGATCATGTAGTTGCCATCGTCGATGGAACGTACCGTACCGGTCACCTCCAGGGGCTGGTAGAAGCGCTGGTCGATCTTACCCCCCACCTTTATCGTCAGGCTGGCGCCAACACCGGCGGCAATGCCGGCGTCGACAGCCTCGGCATCACGAATGGTCAGGGCGCAGTCCTTTGCTCCCAGGCGAATGAGACTCTCCAGCACGGCGGGACTGTCGGCTGGACAGGCGCTGCCCGGATCATCCCCCAGATCGACGAGCATGACCGGCTTGTCGGCGCGTGACATGGCTTCACGCACGCCATCGTCGACGCTCAGGATCGGCCGCACCTGCAGTAACTCCTGCCGTCGGTCCCACAACAGCTGACCGAGTTCAGCACAGAGTCGACGGGCGAGTGCTTCATCGTCATCCGTGGTGGTGACGATGGACATGGCCGCGTCGGGGGAATCACCGTAGCCATAACCGCCGAGGATGGTGATGTTGACGACGCCCGGCGTCTGTTCCAGTTCGGCACGCCGTTGGTTGAGCTGGTACAGAAGCAACTGCTGTTCCTGCTCCGGGATCTGTGACCAGGTACTCTGCCCGATATTGGGGCCAATGATGGGGACCAGCAGTCTGCGGGTCACGGGTCGCAGTTCACCGTCGATCATGCCGATCAGGCAGGCGGCGGCCTCAAGACCGCGTTCATAACCGTCGATGTGTGGATTGGTGTCGTTGGCAAAAGGCACGACGTGCTCATTTTCCCAGCGACTCATGATGGCGTGAAAGTCATAGGTGGCGACCATAGGTAAGTCGTCGCCGAACAACTGCCGCGCGGCGCGCACCAGTTCACCCTCGGCGTCGTTGTATGGTGACTCGGCGACCATGGCACCATGGAGTGCGAAGAACAGACCGTCGAGATCTCCCATGGCGGCCAAGGCATCGATGATTTCGCCGCGGCAGGTCTCGAAAACCTCGCCGCCGATGATGCCACCTTTGGAGAAACGCACACCGACAGCGGCTAACAACTCGATATCCTCGCGGTCAGCGCCTTCGATGAAACCACCGAGGAAGGTTTTTGCATGAGCACTCGACAGAAGTTCAGCCCCTTGCTGCAAGTGCACGCTGTCCATCGTATCATTGCGTTCGATGGCGAAGGTGTTGGTTTCGTGCCACATGCCGGCGACGCCGATTCTCATGCCCGTGTCCTTCTCTGTGGGGATTCGTATTGACGTAAGGTATGGTATTCCGATGAGTGAAAACCGCCCCGATACCGGCAACTACTACCCCTGGCTGCAGAAGGGGGCCGACAACCAACCGATGTCGATGTCATTTCTGTCGCAGCGGTGGCCGGATGTGGACAGCGGCGCACCGAGGCCCGCGGTAAGATGCAGGAGTTATTGTGCTACGATCCCGAGTCTGTTGAGCTGGCACCGAGGATCCTGCAAAGCTGTGAATGTGATGGTTTCACACGGCACGTCGTGCTTTGCCCGAACGCTTTCTATTTCGGCTCTCAACGGCTCCCAACGGCTTGATCCGGCGCAGGTGGCGGCACCGTTCCTCAGAGGACGCCGATCGTGCCATCCTCGCCTTCAATCGCTTCGCCCAGACGCACGAGCATGTCCTGGCCAAGTATCTGTTTGCCAGTGGCACGACCTGGCCGGGCGTGCTGTTCCAGGGCGATCGCGCCAGCTTGAGTTCTCTGCTGAGTCGGCCCGAGGTCGACGCCGACCGGGTGGGCTGCATGGGGTTGTCCATCGGTGGGTATCGCAGCGCCCATCTGTTCGCCCTTGATCCGCGCCTGCGCACGGGCGTGGTCTCCGGCTGGATGCCGAGTTACCCACGACAGATGTTCGACCATTTCCGCCACCACACGTGGATGGTCTGTATCCCATGCACAGCATGCACGCGGCGGACGCAAAGATCGGCGATGTATACGAACGCCTGGGCGCCCGTGATCGATACCGGTGCGGCTATTACGACGAACCACATTCGTTGACGGTAGAGATGCAGGAGGATGCCTTCACCTGGCTGGACCGTTGGCTCTTATAGCGCTCTCAAGCAATAGCGATCGCGCAGGTGCTAGAACTCGTCCAGGAAGGCCTCGAAAGTTGTCGTATTTCGTGCCGAAGGCGACGGAGTGCGACGGTCCCAAAATGATGCGCGCCACGATGGAGAAGATTACTTTCCTCTACTTAACGCAGGAATCAATGATTACCATGGGAGCCATCGATGACGGCTGCAGCACAGAGGGAATTCTTCGAAGACCAGGGGTATTTGGTGCTGGAAAATTTCATGACCACCGAGGAGGTCGCCACGTGCGAGGCTGAGATCGAGCGTCTGCACGCTTTCGCCGGGTCTCTGGCAGAAGACGACTCCCAACGCCGCAACTTCCAGATCGAACCCTACGCGGAGGTCGAAGAGCAGGCGGGCAAGCCGCTGCTACGCAAGATCGAGGAGACGCGGAAGTACTCCGATATCTTCCGCGATCTGGCGGCGCATCCGAAACTGATCGACAGGGTGCGCACACTGCTCGGTGATGATCTGCTCCTTTTCCGCAGCACATTGATGCTGAAACCGGCTCTCCACGGATCGGTGCACGCCTTCCATCAGGACTCCGCCTACTGGCCGATGGACCCGCCATCGCTGGTGACGGTGAGCATCGCTCTGAATGACAGTTCGCCGGACAATGGCTGCATCCAGGTCATCCCGGAAAGCCACAAGTGGGGGATGCAGGACTGGGGATTGATTGCGCAGGACAAAGACAAGCCGCTGACGGAGCGAGAAGATCTGGACCTCAGCCGACTCACGAGCATGCCGCTGCAGGCGGGTAGCGCACTGATGTTCCATAGCCTCGTGGTGCACGGATCCGGCGCCAACAACAGTCCACACCCCCGTCACACCGCGCTATACGCCTACTTCCCCCCCACCGTTACCTATCGTCCCAAGCAGGGCGGGGCTGCAGAGAAGACGGTTCCCGTCATTCACGGCATGGATGGTCGTGCAGAGGTGACACTGAAGGCGGCGGTGGCGCCATGACATCGACTGGTGTTGACCAAAGCAGTGCCTACGGACGGGATGGGTACAGCGTGCATCGAAAAGCCGTCATCCCAACAGATGTTCTTGTGGCTGCGCAAAATGGCATGGCCGCCGTCCGCGACGGCACCTTTGACACCGGTACAGCACCATCCTCCCACCCCGGATATGATCCCGCCCTGCTGTGCAAGATCAATGATGCACACCTGGCGAGCCACGCTCTGTATGCACTGGTCTGCCACCCGGCACTTGCGGAATTAGCGGCACAGATCACGGGGGCACGGGCGATACAGGTATGGGCGTCGCAGTTGCTGATCAAACCACCCGCATCGGGCGAACAGGGCAATGTGGGCTGGCATCAGGATCGCCAGTACTGGCGCTACTGGCAGGCGCCTGCAGGTCTGTTCACGATGTGGATCGCGCTCAGTGAGGTGACGGCCGCAAGTGGGCCCATGCGATTTGTCCGTGGTTCGCAGCGCTGGGGGTATCTCGACACCGGCGACTTCTTCGGTCGGGATCATGCCGCCCAACGGCAGCAGATCAGCGTGCCCGATGGCGAATCCTGGGAGGAGGTGCCCGCCCTGCTGGATGCGGGTGGTGTCAGCTTCCATGATTGTCTCACCTATCACGGCAGTGGTCCGAATACGTCTGTAGCGCCACGCTGCAGCATCGCCTTGCACCTGCGCACCGAGCAGGTGCAACCGGTGCCCGAGAACGACAACTACTACGTGACACATCTGGATGATCCGGTCTACAGCCCGGTGATTTACGGCAAGGGGGCGGATTTTGCGCCGGCCATCCAGTGAGGATTAAGATGAATCTGGACGTAGTGGAGCAACAGTTTGAAGAGCAGGGCTACACCATCCTGTCCGGCCTGCTGTCACAACGGGTCCTCAACGGCGTGCGCGCTGAGTTGGAGCGCTGGGTGGAAGCCCAGGCGCTGCTGTTGCAGGGGGACAACAGCCTCGGCGAGGGGTTTGCCGATGAGCCCTTCGAGCGCCGACTGGCGTGCCTATTTGCCGGCAACATGGCGCGAGCGCCGAAGAGTCTGCGCCCCGAACTGCACTGGGAGGGCATGTACGGGTTGTTTTTCTGCCCTGCCGTGCTCGACGCCGTGGAGCGGCTGTTGGGTGTTGCCGAGATTCGGCTGTATCCAAACTACACCGTGCGACCAAAGTTTCCCGATGACCCCGCAACAGAGGTCCTCTGGCACCAGGATGCGGGGTACACCGCCAGTGGCCAGCACGGACGCGATGATGGCTCTCCCAATGACACCGTGGAAGCCCTGCGCATGGTCAATGTGTGGGCCCCCCTGGTGCCGGCACGTCGTGCCAATGGTTGTATGCAATTCGTGCCGGGAACCCATCGTGTGGGGTTGGCAACCCATGAACGCCGCGAGCACTACCTCGAGATCAGCGCTGCCGAGATCGCTACGCGTGAGGCGGATGCCATCGATATCGAATGTGACCCCGGGGATGTCATCCTCTTCAGCAACATGCTCTATCACCGTGGCTTACCCAATGGCACGGACGAGGTTCGTTGGAGTTGTGACTGGCGTTATCAGGATGCGGGTCAATCGACGATGCGATCCGAGCGTGGTCACATCGCCCGCAGCCAGCTGGCACCCGAAATGGTGGTGTCGTCGGCATTGCAGTGGGCGTCCCTGTCATTTCAGTAGGATCAAGCGGCAGAGGATCAGTCCTTGAGCAGGGCGAGCCAGTCGCTGACGGGTTTCACGATGGCTCCCGTCTCGGCGGACTCCATGGCCGCAAAGAGCATGGCCAGGGAATGCAGATTGTCGGCGCTGTGGGTGAGGGTTGGTTCGCGCGTCTCCAGGGCTCGGGCGAAAGCGGACCACGTTCCGGGGTCTGGAACCGGTGGCGTGATCCTCTCTGGTTCGGCGCCATCGGCGTGCTTGGTGCGAGTCTGCAGGCGCAGTTGCTCACCGTCTATGGCCAGTTCACCTTCGGTGCCGTGCACATGGGCCGTGCAGGTGTAACCCACGGGATCGAGGAGTTCGCGAATCGAGGCGGTGTAGTTCACCGTGACGGGACCGCTCATATTGAGGATGGCGATGGCGTCGGTGGCGGCAGAGATGTCGAGACCGGCTTCCGGCGCCGGCCAGTCGCGGACATAGAGGCTGTCGCATTCCTGACCGCTCAGGTAGCGGATCAGATCAAAGTGATGTACCGCCAGGTCTTGTAGGATGAGGTGTGGGAGTTGACTGCGGTAACCGCGCAGGCAGACATCGGAGTGCACGGAAAAATGGAAGTCCATGCGCCGTACTTCGCCGATTTCGCCCCCGGCGATTCGGCGCCGTGCCTCGTGATGGGAGGGATGCCAGCGCAGTTGATGATGGACCATCAGCATGCGATCCCCTCGCAGGGCGCCGAAGTGCATGCGTGCCGCGTCTCGTAGCGTTTCCGCCATCGGCTTTTCGCAGATGACGTCGAGACCGGCGTCGAGGGCGTTGAGCGTCAGCGGTGCATGAAAAAGGTCCGGTGTGGCGATGAGGGCGGCATCGGCATCGATGGTGGCCAGGGCCTTGGTGAAATCAGCAAAAGCCGGGGCGCCGGTCTTGTCGGTGAAGGCAGCGCGCGAGCTGGCGTCGATGTCAACGCCGCCGACAGCGGTGAAGCCGCCGCAATCGATGGCGGCATTCCAGTCGTGGTGGCCCATGCCACCGAGGCCGACACATAACAGACGAATCAAGAGATCACCCCGCGATGTAAAAAGGACAGAAAGAGAGTTGCACAAATGAAACTGATCCTGTTCTCCAAGATGCTACAAGATCAAAGCATTGACGAGCTTGCCGACCTGGCCGTTGACCTCGGGATCGACGGCTACGACCTGGCGGTGCGCCCCGGGCACCCGGTTAATCCCGACAATGTTCGACAGGCCTTGTCCCAGGCAACGGCAACATTTCGCGACCGTGGGCTGGATATTCCGCTGATCACGGCCAATCCAGACCTGATCGATCCGACGGCGGCGGGTGTGGACGAACTGTTGGCGGCGATGGCTGCTGCCGGCGTGCCACGGGTCAAACTGGGCTACTATAAGATCGATCTGAGTGCCGACTACTGGGTGGCTGTCGACCGCTGCCGAGAGCAACTGACAGCCTGGGGTGAAAAGGCCAAAAGCCATGGTGTGCAGGTCGTCTACCACACACACTCGAATCGTTGCATGGGACTCAACGCAGGGATGCTGTCTCACCTGCTGCGCGGTCTCGATCCTCAAGGGGTCGGCGCGTATCTGGACACAGGGCATCTGACCGGGGAAGGGGAGGAGTTCGCCCTTGCTCTGGCGATGCAGAGACAGCACCTGTCAGCGGTATCGCTGAAGGATTTCCTGCTGCAGCGTGAGAGCCACAATGGTCACGGCCGCAAGACGCGGACGGTGGTCGAGGCGGGACAGGGCATGACGGATTTCACGGCCGTCTTCGAGTCTCTGCACGAGATCGACTACGAGGGGCCAGCCTCCATACACTGTGAATTCGGTGTGGGGGAGGCGGATTTTGCCGCCGCCGTCGAGCGGGAGACGGCATTCTTCATCGACCTGCGCCAGCGTCTCTTCAACCTGTGACCCCGTGACCCTGTCTTGGCCTCTGTCCGAAGGACGCCGTACCTTTTCCCTCTTGCTGCCGATAAAACAATAGAGCCCCCATGCAACGATCTCTCGCCATCTCATCCTCCGGCCTGCGACATGCCGACACCCGTCAATGGGCGACGGCGCACAACAGCGCCAATCTGACGGCGGCGACGACGGTTGTGCGTACCACTGCCGTCGAGCAACGCTTCGAGCAGCGCTTCCAACTCGGGGCTATCGATGCCCCCATGGGTCGATCAGTCGACGCGGTTGGTCTGGCGGTGGAGCAGATCGCGACCGTGCATCATGCTGGCGCTGTCGTCAATGTGGTCCGAACCAGCGACGAAATGTTGGGTTCCCTGATCGACATTCTCGGCTGATGTGATGCTTCCCGGTGGCCGCCTGACACTGCTGATCATTCCCGAAGAAGGGGGGCGAACGTACGAA